>DAONFU010000009.1:4451-28911 GCA_035403765.1 Bacteroidales bacterium | reverse complement strand
ATAATGCCAGGGTGGCTGTCGCGAATATTCAAAAACAGGTTTCACCTTGAGATAATCAAAAAACAATACCGTACACAAGGTGCCGCCATGGACGACCTGGACAACCTGCTTGAACAGAACATTCCAGTGGGCTTGGTTACCAATCTTTTTTTTATACCCTATTTCCCCGATTCGTACCGTTTTCATTTCAACAATCACCACATGATAGTTTATGGAAAAGAAAACGGGCACTACCTTGTCAGCGATCCAATTTTTGATAGCCCCACCACAATATCGCACGAGGACCTTTGCACCGCACGATTTGCCGCCGGATTAAGATCGCTCAAGGGCGACCTTTTTTACATCGGCAACACCCCGCAGGATTATGATTTAAAAAAAATCATTCACCGAGCCATCCGTTACACAAGCAAAAACTTACTAACCCCAATGCCTTTAAACGGCTACAGGGGCATACGATACCTGTCGAAACGCGTAAACCAATGGCCACGGAAAATGGATGAAAAAAAAGCCAAGCGCTATATGGGCAACATTATCCGCATGCTCGAAGAAGTAGGAACAGGCGGTTCGGGATTTCGCTATATGTACGCAGCTTTTCTGCAGGAAGCCGCTAACATCACCGACAAAGACCTGTTGCTGGAAGCTTCGGCAGGAATGACGCTGGCCGGAGACACCTGGCGCGAATTTGCCTACCAGGCAGCCACCATCTGCAAAACCAAGCAGCCCGGAGAGCATATGTATCACGAAGCCTCCGCTATATTGCTACGCTGTTCGGAAACCGAAGAATCCGTCTTCAGAAAACTATCACTACTTTAGGCACTTACGATGGACAAGGAAACAATATTACAAGTTGAAAAACTATCAAAATACTACAAAGGCAACGTTTATCCTGCCGTTGACAATGTTTCTCTTGCGATAAGGCGTAATGAGATTTTTGGATTGCTTGGCCCCAACGGAGCAGGTAAAACCACCCTGATATCGGTGATGTGCGGCCTGTTCAAACCCGACAGCGGGAACGTTTTGTTCAACGGCAGCAGCTTGCATCAGCACCTCAAATCACTAAAAAAAATTATAGGTATGGTACCGCAGGACATCGCGCTGTACCCCACCCTGACAGCCCGGGAAAACCTGCTTTTTTTCGGCCATGTGTACGGTTTGCCAAGGAAGTTTCTTGATAACAAAATCAATCAATGCCTTGCCATACTGGAACTTGAAAAATCAAAAAACAAAAAAATCAACACGTTTTCGGGAGGCATGAAACGCCGAATCAACATCGCGGCCGGCCTGCTGCACGAACCTCAACTGCTGTTTCTGGACGAACCTACCGTTGGCATTGATGTACATTCCAAAAAGGTAATCATCAACTACCTGAAAGACATCAACAAAAACGGCACTACCATTCTGTACACATCGCACCTTATTGATGAAGCCGAAGATTTTTGCAGTTATATCGCCATCATGGACCAGGGAAAAATTGTGACCAGCGGAAAACCAGCTGATTTGATCAGTAGCAATAAAAACACCAAAGACCTGGAAGATGTTTTTCTGCAACTAACCGAAAAATCCAAGCCCTAGTATGAAAACATTCCTTGCCTCGATAAAAAAAGAATTTCTGGTGCTGCTGAGAGACCGTTCAGGGCTGGGGATACTTTTTATCATGCCGCTTGCGCTGGTCGTCATCATGGCTTTGGTGCAGGACGGGCCATACAAGAATTTTCAGAAATCCGAATACCCGATGATTTTTGTGGACAAGGACCAGGATACCGTTGGTGCCGTAATCGAAAGGAACATCAGGGATGCCCACATTTTCAAGATAAACACCGAAATCAACGGAATACCAGCCACCGAAAAAACGGCCCGTGAGGCCGTTGCGCAAGGAAAGTTCCGGGCGGGAGTGGTAGTGCCTGCCGGACTTTCAAAATACCTGCGAAAAAATGCCCGTATGTTGGTAGCAAAAACTTTTTCGGGACTGCCGGCAGAAAAAGCCAACCTGGCTCCTGAAGCGCCGGATTCGATGAATGTCAAATATTTTCTGGACCCGCTAACCACATTCTCCTTCAAAAACACCATTGTTTACATCCTCGAAAAATCGCTGTCATCGCTGATTTCACAAACTCTTACGACCAATTATTACAGGCATTTTGAAAACTTTTACCCAATTGAAAACAAAATAAATTTCGACAGTTGCCGGATTATCGGCATGCAGGAAATCAGCGCCTCCAGCACTTATAACGAGCATGTTGTTTTCAACTCCGTGCAGCACAATGTACCCGCATGGACCATGTTCGCCATGTTTTTTATTTTTCTGCCTCTGGCAGGAAGCATCATCAAAGAGCGCGACTACGGAACAATGATCAGGCTGCGGTTTATGCCCGGAAGTTTTTCCACCCTCATTGCCGGAAAAATATTTTTATATACCCTGGTCGGCTGTATTCAGTTTCTAATGATGCTGACTGCCGGAAGGTGCCTGCTGCCGGCCATAGGGCTGCCCGCCCTGATAATAGGCCACAGTTATGCAGCCATTGCGGCCACAGTGCTGGCGGCCTCACTGGCAGCTACAGGTTTTGGCGTACTGATAGGAACTTTTTTTTCGACTCATCAGCAGATGGTTACCTTTGGTTCCATCTCGGTAATAATTCTGGCCGCTCTGGGGGGAATATTTGTTCCCATTTACATCATGTCGAAAACGATGGCAAAGGTGAGTAAATACTCGCCATTGGAATGGGGGTTAAATGCCTTCAACGAAATTTTTCTGCATCAGGGCACCTTCATAAACATTTATATTGATGCCCTAAAATTGCTGCTGTTTTCAGTGGCGGCATTTTTACTATCATTTTTGTATTATAAATTCAAAAGAATACATTAAATCAGGCTTCTTATCATGAACACCCTCACGGACGAAATAAAACAGCATATCATCGAAGAGCTGAACCTGACGCACGAGCTGGACGAAATCAGCCACGACACACCCTTGTTCAGCAACCGATACACCCATCTGGATTCGCTTGATGCATTGCGAATTATTGTTATGCTCGAAAAAAAATATGGCATTAAGATTAAAGACCTGTCGCAACGAAAAAAAATTCTTTATTCTCTTGATGCTATTGCAAAGTTAGTGGAGGAAGACCGCCAACAACAAGCCCGGCAGTAAGCCTGCAAAAGACAGCGCCCACACTCACAAAAAAATTACCGGATACACATCTTTTCGAATAAACGGCTGTATGAAGGAAAAAGCTCTGTAAGCCCTGCCTTTGTTGCCAGTTCAAAATCCCGGAAATCAAATCCAGGAGCCACGGTACATCCTATCAAAGAATAAGAATCAGCACGGTTAACTTCGGCTGCAAACCAGCATCCATGGGGTATTACCAAATGTAATAACTCATTACTAAGAACGTCGCGGCCCAGTATGGTTTCCGACAAAATTCCGGCAGCGTTTATGATATAAACCCGTATGGAGGAGCCTGAATAAAAATGCCATATTTCGTCGGATTGCAACCTGTGGAAAGCGGATATCTGCCCGCTTTTCAGCAGGAAATAGATGGATGTTGCAAAGCACCGTTCGGATTGATATCTGTTAGAAAGAAAGGCTGCATTGATCATTTCTTCCGAACGATAGACTTCTTTAAAGTAGCCGCCTTCGGGGTGAGGCTGCAATTGAAGTTGCGCTATCCAGAAATCAGCCGTATAGCTCATCAGCAGGTAAATTATTTTTCAATTTGAGAATTTTTCTTTTTGCTTTTTTTCTTGAAAGTAAACCTGTCGGGCAGGTATTTTTCGTTGAAATAGTAAAGCAAGCGGATGGTAATTACGTTATTGTACTGTTTGCGCGACCAGGTTTCGAAGGTGGTAGGATTCACATAATCACGTTTACGTACGGGAACGATGGAATAAGAATAACGTATGTTAAATTTCAGATGCTTCCAGATACGAAAACGCAGGTCGGCGATGACGCTAAAATCGTTTTTTGTTTTATAGGTAATGGTATCGGGCCTATCCCAGGGTTTTGTAATATTCCATTCTTTTTCCTTGAAAGTTACCATACGTCCCCAGGCCACACCCAGGCCAAAGGTCCAGGTGTTGCGGTCTTCGTAATGCGCCATGAGCGGCGCCGTGAGGTAATTCCATTTTAAGGAGTAGTAAGGCAGCTGATTGTTTCCTGCCGGGGAGGCAGGCAGTTTCTGATATGCCCCTTTTTCATCGTACAAAATTTCGAGACTTAATGAAAATCGTTTGGGTAGCGGCAAAATTCCTCCCACACCAACACAGGCTCCCATTTTTTTAAAACCATATACCTCATCGCCATCCACCTGGCTGAGGTTCATCCCGGCAATCACCACGCCCTTGATTTCCCTGTCCACACCGGGCCTTGCCTCGGTATTCTCCTGTGCCTTTACAACAGAAAAGCCAAACAAAAAACACAGAAAAAAACTTACCGGCAGATTTATTTTCATAGATTATAAAAGTTCGGGGACAAAATTAATTGCTTTTTTTTAATAACGCCAATTATTGAATAACGGAATAAGCCGGGCCAAAGTATGGATATCCGAAAAAGTATGCATAAGGCACCAGCTTTGTTGCCCTGCCAGATTCGCAAAGTGAGCAAAATGATTGATTGTATTTTTGAAACGATTTAAGCAAAGGCAATCCGATAATCATTGCAATGATAATGAGGGTTAACTCCAAACCCTACGCAATTCACTTTCGGTAATGATTCCATCCCTGCGCCGTTATTGGTACTAACTGGCCGCTTCTCGTTACCAGGTTGGTGCCGGAATTTTTATCGGTAATATGCCCTATAATACTGACTTCGGCAAAAGTTTTTATCTTTTCGTAATCTTTTGGTGCAATGGTAAACAGCAGTTCATAATCTTCTCCCCCATTAAGCGCTGCAGTAGTCGGGTCAATCTTTACACTATCGCACATAGTAATTGTTGACATATCAACAGGGATGCGTTCTTCGTATATGGCACATCCTTTGCCTGAGGCATGGCAAATATGAAGGATATCGGAAGCCAGACCGTCCGATATATCAATCATTGAAGTAGGCAGCACATCGTTTTCAGCAAAAAGCTTGACGATATCTTTCCGGGCTTCGGGTTTCAGCTGACGTTCCAGGATGTAGTCGTAGCCTTCGAGGTCGGGCTGCATAACGGGATTGGCTATAAATCCGGCTTTTTCCCGCTCAAGCAGCAGCAAACCGGCATAGGCGCTGCCCAGATCGCCGCTGACACAAATCAGGTCGTTTTCGTTGGCCGTATTGCGATACACCACTTTGTTGGCAGAAACAACACCAATGACGGTGAGACTCAAAAACATACCGGAGGTGCTGCTTGTGGTATCACCGCCCACCAAATCGACCTTGTATTTTTCGCAGGCCAGATTAATGCCTGCATATAATTCTTCAATTGCTTCCACCGAAAAACGGCTGGAAACAGCAAGGCCAACCGTGAGCTGTTGCGGAAGTCCGTTCATGGCACAGATATCAGAAAAATTTACCACGGCACTCTTATAACCCAAATGTTTCAGCGGAGTGTAAGTAAGGTCGAAATGCACCCCTTCGACAAGCAGGTCGGTGGATACCAGCGTATAAAGGTCGCCGTTGTTTATCACTGCAGCATCATCGCCGATGCCTTTCACTGATGACTTGTTAGAAAGTGTTATACCTGCCGATAATCGGTCAATGAGGCCGAACTCGCCGAGTTCAGTCAATTCGGTGCGTTTTTCTTTTTGTTCACTCATAAGGCAAAATTACTATTTTGTTGCGACAGCGTTTTTGATTTTTCGATTTTTATAGGATAAAATTTTGGTTTATTAGATTAATTTTGCAAAAAACAGCCTTTGAAACTGACCTTAGCAGAACATATTGCCCAAAGCCGTATAATAGTGGCTGCCAACAAGGCCAAAGGCAACCGCCATGCCGAGATGTTTGCCACCATGTATGCACAACCTGCCCGCTTTATTGAAGAGATTCTTCAGAATACCGAGGACGCTTATGCCCGAAAAAAAAACGCAAATACCCGCAACCTTATTCGGTTTAAACTATTCAGCGACCGTGTTGAAATCCACCATAATGGCAAAGACTTTGACGAAGCCGACCTGATGTCGATAACCACCTTTGCCCATACCACCAAAACTAACGACAGCAACATCAACCAGATAGGAAAATTCGGCATCGGTTTCAAATCGGTTTTCTCCATCACCGACACTCCTGAAATCCATTGCGAGCCTTATCATTACGCCATCACCGATTATGAAGTACTGGAAGAAACTGAACCAAAAAAGCCGGATGAAAACTTCAACACACTGATAATTCTGCCCTTTAAGAAAAAATCACCAGCGGTATGCTTTGATGCCGTAAATAAGGGCTTGAACGAACTGAACGAATACTCGCTGCTTTTTTTAAAAAAAATCAGTTGTATTGAAATTTATTTTTCCGACACCAACACGCTCCGTATCGAACGCCGGCAGACACTAACAGATAAAATATTCCGGATGGTCAGCATTTGTAAGACCTATGCTCAAGGCAATCAGGAGACCACAGATTATATTATCTTTTCGCAACAGCCGCGCTCTGAAAAACAACAGCCCGAACTAGCCTTTAAAACAGAAAAAAACCAGGAGACCGTAACTTTCACACCCATTGCCAACGCACCGGTTTGTGTTTACTTTCCCACCAGGATGAATAGCACATTGCATTTTATTTTGAATGCCCCTTTCACCACAAACCCTTTGCGGGAATATATTTCTTTTGACTCCCGGCTGGCGCCAAATAATTTGCGCTTGCTTGACGACAGCAAAAAACTGTTTTTAAAAGTGCTCCGCAGTTTAAAACAAAAAAAGTGGCTCGATCTCAGTCTGATTGCCATGTTGCCTGTAATCACTCCTGATGAAATTGTTCCTTCCCATTCTTCAGATTCATTGATTTATCGGACGTTTTATGACACCTTACTGTCCTTCTTTCGATCGGAAGCTGCCATCCCCCTTCCTGGGAACAGATATGCCTCCATCGGTGAAGTATTGATGCCTCATAACGAGGAAATTGCCGCCTTATTAGATGCTAATGACCTGCAGGTTTTATTTCAGAAAAAGTATTTTATTGACACTCAAAGTAATGCAAAACAGTTTGGTGACCTTAAAAAATATTTTGAAGAGGTACTGCAGATTAAGACCGCTGATGCGCAAGGTTTTGGCTTCAGATTGCGGGTTGCGGCAGATTTTTTGAATGAAAAAAAAATACCCTGGCTTAAAAAATTTTATCAATACCTGCACAAGCAGCAGTTTTTATGGGATGAGTTTCACGAATCGGAATATTACAGTTTGCGCACAGCGGCGATTGTTCTTACACAGTCAGGCACATTTGTTCCGGCTTTTGCAGATAACAGCAAGAAGGGTGTGTATTTGCCAGCGGGAACCAAGTGTTTGCTGCCGGTAATTCATAAAAAACTTGCAGGTGATGCGGAATGCCTTGCATTTTTTAAAGATATGGGTATCAGAGAGCCCGAAATGGCTGATGATGTTGAGTTTAATATCATTGCGCAATTTTTTGACACACAGCCCATTTTCGGCAAATCCTATGTAAAATCTTTAGAAAAAATTATCCAGGCTTATATATCCGTTCCCCAGCAACGCAAAGAAAAAATTGCCGGCCTGCTCAAAAATACCCCCTGGCTTTGCGGTGTACCATTCGGTATGCCGTCTGGGTATGCTTTCAAAAAGCCTGAAGACCTATACATATATGATATCAGGCTGATGAGTTATTTTGAAGGCAATTGCGAAGCCTGGGTGGTGGAGCCATCGCTATATAAGCATTTAAACATAAAATTCGGGGGTGCTTTTTCTTTGCTGCTCGAAGAAACCGGCATCAGGAAGTTTCCCTCAATCAGTATTTCTGAAAGCACAATTGTGGAAATTGACGGGTTTGAATTCTTTTTAGAAAATATGACCTTTAAGAAATCCGAGGCATTTGCCAATATGCTACTATCATGCCCTTCGGGATTTTTACCAAAATATTTTTGGGACTTTATCAAAAATAAAGATTGGATATATACGACCAAAAACATATTTGCATCAGCCGCAAATATTGCCGCCTCTGACTTTGCATCATTATATAAATTCTCTGACGATGATACATCACGTCTGTTTAATTTGCTGGGCTTAGAAGAAACAAAAGCCGGAAATCTTCAGCGAATAACCCGATGGTATCCTGCCATATCTCCTGAAAAAGCAGCCTGTACGGCACAACACCCCGCACCAACGTATGCGCCGGCAGTTAAGATGACTGCAGAACAACACGCCGTTTTTTCCATCACTTTTCCCAACGAATTACAAGATGACATGGGCATATACTCCGATGAAACCCTGGAAAAAATCCAACAGTGGAGTTGCAGCTACATTAAAAATATATTACAAAAATCAGCAAGCAACAACAATAGTGAGGTAAACTTTTCAGGCACCGCAGACCTGTCGGTACATAGCGATGACGGTAGCACCAATCACATTTTCGTATGCGGAAAAACCGACTTATTAAGTTCTTTTCCTTTGACAGCCGGCCAACTATCAGGAATTCTCCAATTATCCTCTGCTGCCGAAAACACCTATCTTTACCTTGTGAACTCAGCCGGTACTGACAGGGTAAGGTGCAGGATAATAATGAACCCCTTAAACTTATTAACAAAAGAAAAATTAGATTTAAAAGGAATTGTTTGGATAACAGGAGATTATCTATAATAATACAAGAAAAATTTTTTTGTTTAAAAATAAAACCTACATTTGCAGTACTTTTTATTTAAAATTATAAATTTGTAAAAAATAATTATTAACCAAAAACCAAAAAAATGAAAAAAGTTTACATGTTAATCGCAATGTTACTCATTGCAGGAATTGCATCGGCACAGTTGCTTCAAACTCCGAAAATGCCCGGTGCTAAAGTTATTTCTGAAAAACAGATTGTTAAGCATAATCTTAATTTCAAAGCCGGTATTGACACTGCTGGTTGGTCGTCCAATTTCACACCGTTATTTGCAGACCCTGGCAACCAGTTAGGAACTGTGGGTATGATTGATGCCAACGATAACCCAATAGGATACTGGTGTGGAACCAGTGGTTTTTGCCACCCTGATTCAGCAGAAGCCGATATGTGGGCACAGTGCTGGGTAAACTCGGCCAACGTTACTATTGAAGGAATTTTATTTTTCGCAGCCGGAAAATTTATCATGAACTCTGGCAGTGTTGCTAATTCCAATTTAGTTGTGGGAATTGCAAACATGGAACCTTATGTATCCGGACAACACGGATGTATCACCGGCACTACAGCTCCTTATACTTTTGGACCTTCACCAGTAGAACCTTATCTTGCTTCAGGAACTATGAATATTGCTGACATTGATACTGCATGGTTGAATTGGAATTATGTTCCTCTTACCTCTATGCCCACTGTTACATCTGACTTCTGCGTGGTTTCCGATTTCAAAGGTATCCGCACCAATTGCGGCGACACCGCCTGGATGTATGTTGATGCTACCGGCAACGGATTATCAATGCATTACAGCCAGTATTGTGTTGACTGGACAGGATACTACTGGATTTCTCTCTTCGCAATTGCTCCGTCACTCGACAGAAATATGTCATTGTTCGCAGTTATCAGCGATGGCGCCGGTATTGAAGACGAAGGATATTTCCAGGGCATGAAAATGTCGTTAAGAAACATTCCCGCTGTTGGAAACTTCTTTGTAGATTATCAACTTCAATATGCTTCCAATGTTACCGTAAAAATGTTTGACATCAACGGAAGAGAAGTTATGGCTATCAACGAAGGCAAAAAAGCTGCCGGAATTGCTAACACAGTTAACATCAACACCTGCGACCTGCAATCAGGAACATATTTTGTTACCCTGCTTTCAGATGGTGGCAGATTTACCAAAAAACTCATTGTTGAATAATTATTTCTTCTTCAACAAAAAAGAGGCTGATGTTTGTCAGCCTCTTTTTTTTGCCGGATTTTGCTGGTTACAATTTGTTATGAGAATATATCAACGGCAATTTTGTTAAGAAGAATTGCTAAGCCAGTTGATAAAAGCCATGCATGGGATAAGCATTATGATACTGACAAGATATTCTGGTAAACATCAAATAGTCCATTTACACATTGGACCTGGCAACCAAGCCTAATAGCATAACCATACTTTCTTAAATGATCTGAAAGGCTGAATTAAAATAGGAAGTTCATGTGAGATTTTGGGGAGATAGAATTTTTTATTGAAAACTATTTCATGAAAACATATTGAACGAGGTTGGCTCCCATTTGCAGGGCTTTCTGCCGTGTGGGTTCCGAGTCTTTGTGTACGGCCTGGTCTTCCCATCCATCGCCCAAATCACATTCATAATCATAAAAACACAAGAGCCGGCCTTCGTAGATCAGGCCAAAACCCTGGGCAGGCTTATTGTCGTGTTCGTGAATCTTGGGAGGGCCGTTAGGAAAATCATATTTTTGATGATAAATGGGATGGTTAAAAGGGAGTTCCACAAAATCAAGTTCAGGAAAAACTTTTTTCATTTCGCGGCGGATAAACATATCTATACCATAGTTATCCGAAATATGGAGGAAGCCTCCTGAAATCAAGTAATTTCGGAGGTTTGCAGCCTCCTGGTTTGAAAAAACCACGTTGCCATGACCGGTGAGGTGCAGCATAGGAAAATTGAACAATTCGGGGCTGCCCACATCCACTGTGGCATAATCTGGGTTCAGGTTGGTGCCGAGGTTCTGGTTGCAAAATTTTGCCAGGTTGGTCAAAGAGGTGGGGTTGGCATACCAGTCGCCGCCACCCTTGTATTTAACCAGTGCCAGCTGAAGATTCTGCGAATATAGCTGAGGCGCTGAAAAAACTATCAGGGAAAAAAGGAGCAACTGGAAAAACTTTTTCATAAGCTCAGATATTAACAGTGTTAACAACGCTACAGGCAAAAACACCTGCCGTTTCAGTTCTTAAACGGTTTTTGCCCAATGTTATTGGAATAAATCCTGAATTTTTTGCAAGCGTAATCTCCTCTTCCGAAAAATCGCCTTCCGGCCCTATGAGGATGGTAAGCTCTTGTCCTGGCATACAGGCAGCACTCAAATGCTGAGGCGTCTCGCCACAATAGGCAATAAATTTCTGGCCGGTAGAAATAGTTTTCACAAAATCGGCAAATTTGGCTTGATTGTTCAAGCGCGGTAAGTAAGCCGTGAAAGACTGTTTTACAGCAGAAATCAGTACTTTTTGCAGGCGTTCGTACTTCAGGTGAGTTTTTTCGGAATGGGCGCATATCAGGGGCGTGATTTCATCGATTCCCAGCTCGGTAACTTTCTCGAGAAACCACTCAAAGCGGTCGGTGTTTTTTGTTGGTGCAATAGCTATATGAAGATGGTATGGTTTTTTATGAAACTCATCGTGTTGTTCCACAATTTTGGTATGATATATCCCTGTACTGTTTTCGGTAACAATGGTTTTGCAAAGGGTGCCTTTGCCATTGGTAAGGTAGATGAAATCGCCTGGTTTGATTCGAAGTACCCTGCAATGTTTTGATTCTTCCTGGCTTAAAACATGATATTCCGGATCTATATGGGCAGAATAAAAAAGATGCATATTGTTCAGAATTTGAAAATATCTGTTTTTGTTTTCGGGCGGAAATTTTCAAGCCATCTGAAATTTTTCAAAAAAAGTTCCTTTTGCGACAGGTCTTTATCGGGATATAAAGTAGCCACCGGGTCTTCGAGAAAGGTGATGGAGGTGATTTTTTCGTCAGTGATATAGATGTCGAGGTTGGTGGCTATTGCTTTGTTGATTCCAATTTTTCTTTCGCTGCCATCGCGCATGAAGTAAATAGTTTCGGCATTGCCCGAAACATGGATTTTTTTAAGTTCTCCCCTGTCGAAATACCCTGTCATATTAATTCCTTTGACTTGATTATAGCGGCTTTCAGAAGTATCATCACACGAAACCACATAGCTGGCCTTGCGCAAAAACATTTTATCAATAAGGCTGTTGCTTATCTGAATTACCACGGTATCGGCCGATAACTGGTTGTTGTCTGTCCATATTACCGGGTCGTAAAACATGCGTATGGTAGAGTCGGCATAGTTATACACAAGGGAGTCGCAACGGCCTTGCAGGTCGTCTCTAAAGAACTTAACGTGGTGGAATGCGTACATAATCTTTGCCTTGCGGGTAGCCGTATCAAAGGTTCCAATTAAGGTATCGGCGTGCAGGAACAGGGAGTCGTTGTGCTCGTCGATTTGTATAAACAGGGCATTTCCGGTAGCAAGACTGAACTGGTTTTTTTCGTCGTATTTTGTAAAATCGCTTTTAACAACAGAGTTTCGGGTAGTATCCACAATAGTCACATTTCTATAGGCCAGGCCAAGTCCTTTGATGCGGTTGTAATAAATGCTGTCACCTGTAAGTCGCTGGCCCTCGTTCTTAAGCAAGGCATTTTTGGTAAATTCTGCGTTGTCGTTTTTGGTGTCGTACCAACCTTTTTCGCAATAGATAAAATTTTCTTTGCTGGTAATAGTGGTAGGCCCGAAAAAACGCGAAATTTCGGTGGCGGTGTTGTAAATAAGCGAGTCGGACAGGATGGTATAATCCACATTAACCAGAACCACCGAATCGTTGAAGAAGAAGTCTTTTTTTTCGGAATAATAAAATCCCTTTTTACTGGTGAGTGTATTTTCGGGATCGACAATTTTTCCGCCGTCGTAATATTTTCCTGTTTTTGCTTTCAGGTTATAGGTCAGGTGTTCGGTTGTCAGCGTTATCTGGTTGTCGATAAGCCGGACATTGTTGTGCATTTCGGCAATTTTGGTATTTCCGTTATATTTCAGTGAGTCGCCATAAATATTGGTAGAATCGCTCGCCTTGATATGCACGGAACCGAATGCATCAAGGTTGTTGGTGGCATCGTACAGGTGCGCACTGTCGCAGTACAGCAATATTTCTTCGTGTTGAAAAATAACATTGCCTATCAACAGGGTGAAGTCTCCTTTGGATTGGTCGTAAATCATGTTTTCGGCGCTGACCAGGTCGATTTTTTTTACTCCCTGGCTACTGACATAAAAAGACTGTAAGCAAAACAGGGTAAAAAGTAAAAACAAGCTAAGGCGTTTCATTTTTGCCATTCGTAAGAAAACATTGGCCTTGCTTCCAGCGAAGCAGAGTCAGGCCTTATTAATTTTCGAATAATGTTCGCGCCAGATTGCCATCCAGGTCGAAATATAATTTGGTAATCTTTTTTTCGCCGGCTTTTTGAATAATTAGCAAAAAGCAATTCCCGAGGTCTTTATCGGTTTTGAAATAGGATTCTTTGACTTCGTGGGCGGGATAGTTCTTTTTCAGGAATTTTGAAATTTCGGATGGTAATTCTCCCTCGCTGATTTTTTCATCGGAGGTGCCGTATTTTGATTCCGGCACATTAGTTCCGGAGGTGCCCATGTTAATATCTTCCTTGTTCATACGGGTTTCCGATTCATCAATTTTTTTAAGGAATTTTCCGGCGATATCAAAAAACAACTGGGTGCCGTATTTAGCTCCTTCTATTTTTACCCTGATGAGGTACACATTGCCCAGTTCGTCGTCGCTAACCAGACGGGAACTGCTGATCACTTGTTCTTTATAGTTTTTCTTGATATAATCATGAATAGAAGAAGGCAGTTCTTTTTTGTTTACCTTATCGTTATAATTTTCGGCATCTTCATACACCACGCCGCTTTTATCCACCTCTTCCATAAATTTTTTATCTTTTTCTTCGCGGCGTTTTTGTGCTTCGCGTTCGTTGGGGTCAGCAATATCGGGTTTTTCCACGTTCACATACTTGCCGGCCGAAGTAAACCATATTTTTGTGACAGGCGGTGGGGTTGCACTGCTACGTTTATCATACATGCTAATTTCAATAGATTTGTCTTTGGGCTGGGTAACGAATTCCACCGTTTTGATTTTATACTGACGGTAATTATCTTTTAAATAATTTACCACTAACTGGTTCAGTTTGTCTTCACTGCTTTCAACGCGGGTTTCGAGCCATGCTCCTTCTTTGGTGTAAGTAGAAAGGGCATTGCGTCCGGCAGAATTATATTTTACGGTATATTTCTTATCCCGAAAATACCATGCAGCACCGGAAGCTTTTTTGTTTTTGCTCTTAAAATGCGTGGTGGCAACGGCTGGCACTTTATTGTCGGGCACCAGGTATTTGCTTCCGTCATCCGGAGTTTCAACGACTGCCTCATTGGTTTTTCCCGACTGATTATTTTTGTCATCATTGGCATTGGCTTTTGATTCACCCGGATCATTTTTATAGATAAGGGTACCGGCCAGATCAAACTGCAGGTCAACCGGCAATACCTGGGTAACACCTTCCCGCTTCAGCTGGATATTATAAAAACTTTTACCCTGGCTGGTTTTGTGTATTTCAATCACGGACATCACGTATTCGTTTTCAAAATAATTTTCTTTGTAATAGCTAATTACTGCGCTGGGCAGTTCTTTTTCTTTTATTTCAAAACGCGTCTTTATCCACAGGCCATTTTCGTCAAATTCGGCATTGCCGGTTTGATTGTTCATTCTAAACCGGGCCATGTAAACATCATTTTGCTTTTCCCAGTAAGTAACCGTGGCGTCAGGGTATTTATAACGGCAACTGATAATCACATCCTGAGGGACTTTTGAATCAGAAATTTTCTGTGCATTTACATCAATGAATGCAAATAATAAACAGATAAAAAATAAGATTCTTGTTTTCATTTGTATTGTTTTTATAATTGATAAGTTTGGTTTCTATCAGGTCCTAAAGATAAAAAAGTTACCGGAATATGAACAAAGCTTTCGATAAATTTTATGTAGGCAGAAAGTTCTTCCGGCAAGTCTTTAATGCTATGTAGTTTGTCAACTGCAACATTCCATCCGGGCAAATCAGTATAATCAGGTGTTATGGCCTCAGTGTTAATAGCAAAAGGCAGATAATCCAGGGTTTGGTTGTTATAGGACTGTGCCACTTTTATAACATCAAAAGTGCTTAAGATATCGGCCTTTGTCATTACCAGGTCGGTAACCCCGTTGATCATAACTGCATAATGGAGGGCGGGCAGGTCGAGCCATCCGCAGCGTCGTGCCCTTCCGGTGGTGGCGCCAAATTCGTGGCCAAGGGTCTGCAGTTTGGTGCCGGTATCGTCAAAAAGTTCGGTTGGAAAAGGTCCGCTGCCCACGCGTGTACAGTATGCCTTAAAAACGCCAAACACTTTTCCGATTTTGGAGGGGGGTATTCCAAGTCCCGAGCAAACGCCGGCACAGATGGTGTTAGAAGATGTTACAAAAGGATAAGAGCCAAAGTCGATATCAAGCAGTGTGCCCTGTGCACCTTCGGCCAGAATGCTTTTGCCGGATTGCAGGGATTTGTTAAGATACACCTCGGCATCAATGAATTGTAGATTCTTCATCTGTTCAATGGCAAGGAGCCATTGCTGCTCATACTCCTTGTAAGGCAGTTTGTCGATTTGAAAATCGCCGGTATTGAAATTGTACATATCCAGGATTTTCATGTGTTCTTCGGTGAGGGCTCTGAATTTTTCGGAAAAATTTTCCTGCAGGATTTCACCGGCCCTGAGTCCTCTGCGGCTGTACTTGTCGGAATAGGCGGGGGCAATGCCTTTGAGGGTAGAGCCTATTTTTTGCTTCCCTTTGGCTTGTTCAAAACAGGCATCCAGCGCCCTGTGAATGGGAAGAATAAGGTGTGTCCGGTTAGCAATTCGCAGGTTTTGGGCGGCATCAGGGTTATAAGTGCTGACGGTTTTCAGTTCATTCATAAGAATCACAGGGTCGAGCACCACGCCGTTGCCGATGACATTCACTGTGTTGTTGCGAAGAATACCGGAGGGTACTGAATGTAAGACAATTTTATTGCCATTGAATTCAATGGTATGTCCGGCATTGGGACCGCCCTGAAAACGGGCAATAATATCATAATGGGGTGTCATGGCGTCCACAATTTTTCCCTTGCCTTCGTCGCCCCATTGAAGGCCCAGAATTACATCAACTTTCATTACAAATTAGATAGATTAGGTGTTCAGTATAAATTATTTTTCTTTTTTATTATTGCACTTGCCATAAAATGTCAGGGCATGGTGCGTAATGGTAACGTTAAACATTTGTTCCAGGGATTTTTGAATCTCCTGAATACGCGGTTCACAAAATTCGATTACTTTTTTGGTGTCGATGCAGATAAGGTGATCGTGTTGTTTGAATTTGTATGATTTTTCATAATGTGCAGAACTCTCACCAAACTGATGTTTTACCACCAGGCCGCACAACAACAATAGTTCAATGGTATTGTAGAGGGTGGCGCGGCTTACGCGGTATTTGCTGTTTTTCATTTTAATGTAGAGGGTTTCCACATCAAAGTGTCCTTCAAACGCATAAATTTCTTTTAATATGGTAAACCGTTCGGGGGTTTTACGATGCTGATTTTTTTCCAGGTAGGCAATAAAAATCTGTTTAACATCGTCGAAATTTCCTGAAACTTGTCCTTTCACTACCATAAATTATATTTTTGCATAAAAATACAAATTTTATTGATTCTAAATAATGAATCAATAATTATTCCAATGAAAAGCAGCCATCAATCAATTCTGTTTACACTCTCAACGCCATTAACCGTTTTGATATTTTCCATAAGATTTTTTAACTGGCTGGTGTTCTGGATATAAACAGTGAGGATTCCTTCAAAGATGCCACCGCTGGTTTCTAGGGTTAACGAACGGATGTTGATGTTCAGTTGTTTCGATATTACATCAGTGATATCGCGTATCATGCCAAGTCTGTCGAAACCCTTGATGGATATGCCTGCCAGAAATTGCAGCGAATCCCCTGACAGCCATTTTGATTTCACAATTTTTTTGCCGTATTTGGTCATAAACTCTACGGCTTGATTACAATTTGCCTTATGAACAGAAATCTCCCCATTTTTCTCAATCAGCCCTATAACCTCATCGCCTAAAATGGGTTTGCAGCATTGCGCAATCTTGTATTTTATATTATCGACCTGTGAGCTTAGCAGCGGTTGTTCTGCAACTTTGTCTCTTTGAGATTTTTTTTCGACAGCATCTTTTTCTTTTTTGCTTTCGCTGTGTTTGCTTTTGGCAAAAGGATTGGGAATAGATGGAATATAACGCAACCAGGTTTCTTTTTCAAAAAAGCAGGCTTTCACCTCTTTCATACCAACAATATCCTTTGCTGCATCAACAAATAAGGTGGCAGGATTGACATATTCGAGAAAACTCATCAATTTGTTGATGTTATTGTTGTTGAACTCGATTTTGAGTTCTTCAAATTCTTTTTTTAGTTTTAATTTTCCGTCGCTGGCCTGTTTTTTCTTAGTTTCTTTTACAAAAGCTTTTATCTGCGATTTGGCTTTGGCGGTGGTAACATAGTCATACCAGTTTTCTTTAGGTGTTTGCTTGTCGGAAGTGATGATTTCCACCTGGTCGCCGCTTTTCAGGGTGTAATCAAGGGGAACAAGTTTGTGGTTTACTTTTGCCCCGATGCAGCGGTTGCCGATGTCGGAATGTATGCCATAAGCAAAATCGAGGGTGGTGGATTTTGAAGGCATGGTGATCAGGTCGCCCTTGGGTGTAAATATATAGATTTCGTCGGAAAAGAGGTTCAGTTTAAAATTATCCAGAAAATCCAGCGCATCGGATTCGGGACTTTGCAACAGTTCGCGAATTTTTGCCATCCAGTCTTCAAGGCCCGTGTCGCCGTGGGTTCCGGCTTTGTATTTCCAGTGGGCGGCAAAGCCTTTTTCGGCTATTTCATCCATGCGTTTCGACCGTATCTGCACCTCCACCCATTTGCCTGTATGGCTCATGACAGTGGTATGCAGGGCTTCGTAACCGTTAGCCTTGGGTATGGAAATCCAGTCGCGGAACCGGTCTTTATTGGGACGGTAATTGTCGGTAACCAGGGCATAAACGTTAAAGCATTCTGATTTTTCTTTTTCCGGAGGAACATCGAGAATTATCCTGATGGCAAAAAGGTCATATACCTCTTCGAAGGGGATTTCTTTTTTGCGCATTTTTTCCCAGATAGAAAAAATAGATTTGGTGCGGGTAAGGATTTCGGCGTTGATATTTTTTTCGGTGAGGTCTTTTTTGATTGGAGCTACAAACTTGGTAATAAACTTTTTACGTTCCGGTTCCGACTCCCTGATCATATAATCAATCGTATTGTAGATTTCTGGCTCCATATGCTTGAATGCCAAATCTTCCAGCTCGGTTTTTATGGTAAAAAGCCCCAACCTGTGGGCTAATGGAGCATATAAAAACGAAGTTTCAGAAGCAATCTTCAATTGTTTTTCACGAGGCAAGGATCCCAGTGTCCGCATATTATTCAACCGGTCAGCGAGTTTGATAAGAATTACCCTGACATCGTCAGACAGGGTAAGCAGCATTTTGCGAAAATTCTCCGCCTGCTGCGATTCTGACTTGTTATCAAAAATCCCGGAAATCTTGGTCAACCCGTCGATAATTTTGGCAACTTTGTCGCCAAATAAACCGCGGATATCCTCCAGGGTATAATCCGTATCCTCCACCACGTCATGTAGCAGGGCACACACTACCGAGGTGGTTCCGAGACCTATTTCTTCCGCAGCAATGGTCGCCGTGTCAATCGGGTGATAAATATAGGGCTCACCGGATTTGCGTCGCATATCTTTGTGGGCTTCCACCGCCAGGTCGAAAGCTTTTCTTATCAGCAATTTATCTTTTTGAGAAGTCTTGGGTTTACATACCCGCAGCAAATTTCGGTAACGGTTAAGAATTTCTTTTTTTTCGGTCAACTCATCAGGATTCGGCATACAAACAATTTTTATACAAAATTAATTTAAAATTTGCATCAGGGAAAGTATATTGAATATTTCTGCAAAACTTATCCGTAATTCAAAGACTCGGTGCTTTTGATTTTTTATGTCAAAAGAAGGGCTTTATGCCCGGCATTTTTCTTATTTTTGTTATTATAAATGGTGTTTTTTCAAATAAATTCCCGAATCCTGTAACCTTGAATCATGAAAAAATTATTTACCCTGTTTTTCATACTTTTATTAGGCTTAACGGTAAATGCTCAGATAAAAGTTTTTCATGAAAATTTTGAATTATCGGGAAACGGCGCCGATAGCGTAACAAGTTCCGGGGCATTCTATAACTGGTCGTTGAATTCCCGCTTGTTTCATGCCGGCCTCCGGTGCGATTCCAATATTGTTTCAGCCAATGATACGTCGTGGCTGACTACCAATGTGTTTTCCACTACCGCTTACGCCAAGGTAATATTGCGGTTTTCGCATATATGCAAAGTGGAACTGCTTGATGCCGGAGAGGTGGAAATTTCGGTAAATAGCGGCCCGTGGACAAAGCTAACCGGAACACAGTATGTAAATCCTGGCAATTCGCAATTTGTAAACAGCGGGAACAAGTTTAATGCCAACACCTATCCCCTTGACTGGGGCCCGGCAGTTAACAATATGGAGCCCAACCAATCGTGGTGGAAAAATGAGGTTTTTGACATTTCGCTACTGGCCGGCAACAGTGCCTCCGTAAGGATAAGGTTCGTGCTTCGCGATGGAAACGGCAACGGGGCCAACCTGAACCACGGCTGGTTTATCGACGATATCGAAGTGCTGGCTGCCAATTCAGAACTGATACCGCCGGGCATCACCATGATAAATCCGATAATAAAGGACACTATATCCGACACAGGCCCTTTTGAGATAGCAGCCTGGATTACCGACTATTCAGGGATAGACACCGTTTATATAAAATATTCTGTAAACAACGGATCCGACCAATACGTTCCCATGGTATGGATAGCCGACAGCACCTATCGGGGGAATATCCCCAGTTATACTTATACCAACCGGATCAGTTATCGCCTTTATGCCACCGATAATGCACCCACACACAATACAACCGAAGGTACAACCTATTGGTTTTATATCAAAAAAGAAACTCCTTGCGTTGAAATAGGCACTGAATCAATACAACAGACCTACCCCTACTCCACAAGTTTCAGCGATGCCCGAACACAAATTTTATTTACTGCAGGAGAAATACAGGTAGCCAGCGGAATTCCAGGGTCAATCAACGCGCTGGCGTTTAATGTGGTCAGTGCTTCAGCCGTAGCATTGAATGGGTTTACCGTACAAATGCAACTCACCGGCATGAATACCTTGACCGGCTTTGTAAATACTGGTTGGACCACGGTTTTTTCCGGCACCTATATGGTATCAGATGTAGGGTGGCAAGCTGTATCTCTACAAAATCCTTTTGCCTGGGATGGCATTAGTAATATTTTGATAAATATCTGTTATGACAATACGGCCGGCACGGGCAACTCAATGGTGTTGAGCAGCTATGCCGCGGGGAAAACCTGGACACAAAATGCAGCTACCGGTGCCGGTTGTTCGTTGGCCGCCGGCGCCACGCAAGGATACCGGCCGAATATCAGGTTTTATATGCCAACCTATATCTTAACCGAAGATGCCGGAGTCAGTAATTTTTTGTCCCCTTCGGGTATTATTTTGTCGGGTGTCAGCCACCCTGTTGAGGTGCAAATAAAAAACTATGCCCAGGACACCCTGAAAAAAGCCACCGTGGCATGGGAACTCAATGGGGTAGCACAACCCTCATTCATCTGGACGGGCTTACTTGCCGAGCAGGTTACGTCTGCTGCGTTTACCATTGGCAATATCAGTACCGGTAACGGAAACCAAACCATAAAAGCCTGGACAGAATACCCCAACGACAGCATTGACGAGGTAGCTGCCAACGACACGCTGAGCGCATATTTTTATGCCTGCAGCGGTTTTCTGAGCGGAACCTTTACAATTGGTTCAGGAGGAAATTTTCCGACCTTCGGTTCAGCATTAAATTCATTGGTAAATTGCGGAATTTCCGGTCCCGTGATTTTTAATGTTTTGTCAGGGACCTATCAGGAACAGCTCCTCATACCTGAAATACCCGGGGCCAGCGGTACCAACACCATTGTTTTTCAATCAGCCAGCGGTGACTATAATGATGTGGTGCTGCAATATGCTGCCAGCACAGCTTACGACAACTATACTGTGTTTTTGAATGGCGCCGACCATATTACCTTCAAAAACATAAGCCTGGCAGCCCGTGGCGCTTCTTATGCCAATGTTGTCAGGTATTCCGGTAATGCCACCTATAATACTTTTTTCCACAACCTGCTTTCAGGAATGAGCACTACCAGCACCTCCACCAATTTGGCGGTGGTATATTCCCCAAGTGGGGCTGGCATGTGCGATTCGGTGATAACGTTCGATGGGAACATCGTTGAAAATGGTTCTTACGGCATATATCTTTACGGCCAGGGAAGCGCCATAGGCCAATTGGAAAACAAGACATCAGTAAAAAACAACATATTTATTAATCAATATATGGCGGGATTATATTTGTATTACCATAATGCGCCCGAAATTTCCGCCAATACATTTTTTTCCGGTTCCACCTACCCTTCCGGAATCAGCATTTACACCGCTTACTGCGACAACCGCTTAACCATTATAAAAAATACAATTACCAGGTTTTATGGCGGTTATGGCATCAACACCTATTACTGCGATGGTGCTTACGGGGAAGAAGCTTTAATAGCCAACAATATGGTGAGCATACATGGCAACAACAGCTCTTACGGCATTTATGCAGCCTATGGAAACTATCATAAAATATTATACAACAGCGTCAATATTGCTGCCGAAGCCGGTACATCGCGCGCACTTAATCTGACAGGCTCAGGAATTTATCATTATATAAAAAATAATATTTTCGCCTATACAGGCAACAACAGCAGTGGCCTGGCAACATATATCTCCAACACCGCCGGTGTTACGGCTATGAACTATAATAATTTGTATTCCACCGGCACTCAACTGGGCTACTGGGCCGGCTTACAGGCCAATCTCAACGCATGGCAGACGGTCAGCTCCAACGATTCTAACTCAGTGTCCGTCAACCCGTATTTTGTTTCCTCCACCGATCTGCATACATACGCCCATGGGGTTGACGGGAAGGCTACGCCGCTTAGTGAAGTAGCAGATGATATAGATGGTCATGCACGCCATGCCACACTACCCGACATCGGAGCTTGCGAATTTGATGTTCCGGCACAAAATATCGGCATACTCTCATTTGCCGAACCCGTGAGCAACTGCGGAATAACCTCTCCGGTACAAGTTACCATAAACCTGAAAAACTTCGGGAGCACTCCAATCACCACGGCAGACGTATATTATTCGCCGAATAACGGTCCTGCGGTGCACGAAGTGATGACACAAACAATACTACCGGATTCCGTGTATGCATATACTTTCATACAACCAGCAGATATGTCAGTCCCCGGCACTTATTCTTTTGCAGCCTGGGCCTATTTGGCCGGAGATACCATCGCTCTCAACGACACCATCAGTAATTACCAGGTTTACAGTGGTTATGATTTTGGCCTGGGCGCCTATACTATGGGGTTTGAGTTGAATGAATTCGCGGGCGACTGGTCCACTATAGATGTCAATGGCGACAATAACGGATGGACTTTCTATAACAGTGTCGGTGATGCCCACAGCGGGACTTACAGCGCCAGGCTATACAACGGCAATGTTACTGCAGGAAATGACTGGCTGTTTTCCAGGTGCTTTACGCTCGCGGCAGGGTCAACATATAAAATAGAGTTCTGGTACAAAGTTGCCAATGCCTCTTATCCTCAGCATATCGGTCTGAAAGCCGGTAATGCGCCTGTGCCGGCGGCTATGCTAAGCATCCTGTTTTCCCTTAACAGCATCAGCAACACAGCTTATCAGAAAGCCACGGCCTATTTTGTGCCGGCGGCTACAGGAGCCTATTATTTCGGTTGGTGGGGACATAGTGCGGCAAACGCCTCTTATGCTGTTATCGACGATATAAATATTTCTTTAGTGCCATTGCAGGAGGTAACATTGCTATCCATAGCAGGTCCTGTTTCCGGTTGCGGTTTATCAGCCAGCGAAACCGTTGAAATCAGGATACTCAATACGGGAGCCAATGATATTAACGGGAATCTTGCCGCATATTACCGTTTTAAAAATGAGCCGATAGTATCACAGGCGGTTGGCGACGTGATAACGCCCGGCGACACCCTGATATTTTCATTTACACAGCCTGTGGATGCTCATGTTAGCGTCGCTGATTCCATTTTTCCGCTTAAGGTTTGGTTATCCCTGTTAAATGACCCTTTTTGTTTTAATGACACTATAAGCACGATAATTGCTTCCTCGTATGTACCCGCAGATCCTGTAGCCATTAGCGACACAACATTTTTCGGAGGAGCAGCACTGTTGCAGGCACAGGCAGGGGATTCGGTTTTTTGGTTTGACACACCTTCGGGTGGAAATTCTATTGCCTCAGGTCATCACTACAGCACTCCAAATTTGTTTTACAACACCGTTTATTATGCCCAGGCAATAACTCCCGGAGGTACCACCAGATGGACTTTTGATAATAATGTGCAAGGATGGACTGTGCAAGATCCCTGTTCGTCAACCGACAATTGGAGCTGGGCTAGCGACAGCGGTTACGGAACATTGCATGCTTCTGACCCCCTGTCGTTTTCAAGTCAGTTTGTTATTTCCCCCGAGGTAATGGTGGCAGGAACTTCGGCTATATCGCTATCTATTAACCACCGTTATACCACAGAAAATTGCTGTGATGGAGGATATGTAGCTTACAGGCTCGACGATGGCCCCTGGACACTTTTTGTCCCTGCTGTAAACACGTATTCTGCTACACACAGTATCGATTATGACCCGCTGAATTCATGTTCATCATCCAGCAGAAGTTGTTTTGCCGGAACACAAGGCTCATATATTATCAGTTCAGGAAGTGTGAGTACATCAGGGGCATCAAACATTCAACTGGCTTTAATTTTCACCTCCGATGTTTCCGTTGGAAACGACGGATGGTATGTTGATGAAGTAAGCATCAGCGGCGGCACCGGAGGCTGTTCCAGCAACCGCGTACCCGACACAGCCTTTGTAATATTGAACCCTTATGATGCTTCCGTTGTTTCAGTAAAATCGCCGGATGGAGGATGTGCTTCAGCCTCCGAGCCCATCACGATGGTAATCCGAAACAATGGCCTTAATACTATCAACGGGAACCTGACAGCCACTTATGAAATTAATGGCAGCGCCCCCGTATCGCAGGCTGTTACCGATATTATCCAACCCGGCGACTCGCTTACTTTTACCTTTTCAGGCCCAATGATCACAGGACTTACGCAGGCGAACCAGGATAGTGTTTTCCACATGGTTACTTACATAAATCTTGCAAACGACCTTTACCCATCAAACGACACCATGGCGAAAGCCTTATCGCTGCTGTATTCACCTCAGCCACCTT
>DAONFU010000009.1:1707-4351 GCA_035403765.1 Bacteroidales bacterium | reverse complement strand
ATCCCAGGCTGCCTGCGGCTACACTACTACGTGGGTATGGGCCTCCGACGCCGGCACGGGGGCAGCTTATGCCCAGGATGCAGGCACCGCTTCAAGCCAGGTATTATTATCGCCCGCTATTACCCTGACGGGAGCTAATGCCGTGACCCTAAAATACAGGCACCGCTATGCCACCGAAAATTGCTGCGACCACGGCTATGTATTGTACAAACTCAACAATAATGCCTGGACGTCTTTTGTTCCCACAACAGGCAATTATACGAGCACCTATGCCATAAGTCACGAACCCCTTACCGGCTCCTGCGGATCGGCCTCACTGCCATGCTACTCGGGAACAGCTGCATATCAGACACACAGTGGCCAAATCAACACGGCAGGAGCTGACTCATTGCAGATTGCTTTTGTTTTTACGACCGATGGCTCAGTGGCTGGGGATGGCTGGTATATTGACTCCGTAATCATTGCCGGCTCAGGCTCGGGTTGTATCAGCGAACGCATAGCAGATACGGTTTTTGTCAGTGGAGTTCCTGCCTGCGACATGAGTGTGCTGAAAATTTATCACCCAGATTCGGGTATCGAACTTTCGCAAAACGAACAGGTAAGCGTGAAAGTAAAAAATTACGGAACATTACAAGCCAGCAACATTCCCATCAGCATTTCGATAAACGGAGGGCCGGCCATCACGGAGATGATTATGGGGCCTATTGCTTCAAACGACACGCTTGTATATACTTTTTCGGCTACTGCAGACCTTTCGGGTACTGGCAATTATACCATTTCGGCATTTACAGGCCTAACCTGCGACCCCACACCAGCTAATGACACCGCACACAAAACCGTCGTCAACAGTCCGATACCTTATTGTGCATCCAACGCCACTTATCTTTACGAAAACATCGGCAATGTAACATTGGGTTCGCTCAATAACGGGAATCCCTACCCTGTGTTGAACAACATAGCGGCTGCCAGTTATTATTCGGACAATACCGGCCTGCCGGCGCCATCGCTCACGCTGGGGGCCACTTATCCAATTTCAATAGCTCAGATTGAAAACTATTCGACTTTTTACAGCACCGGCATTAAAGTATATATTGATTACAACAGAAACGGGAGTTTCGACCTGCCTGCCGACCTTGTTTTTTCGGGAATAACAGCCTCGGAAGCAAATCCTAATGTTTCGGGAACTATAAGCATACCAACGACCGGTGTGGTAAGCGGCATGAGCACCCGCATGCGAATCGTGATGGACAGGCTGGGTACTGCAGCGCCCTGCGGAACTTATGCCTACGGAGAGACGGAAGACTATTTTGTATTTCTCTCACCACAAATTCCGCACGATGCCGGTGTTACCGGTATTATCCAACCAACAGCCCTGGAAACCGAAACTGATGTTGTTACAGTAAAAGCCGTTGTCAGAAACTTCGGCACCGACACCATCCGCAACACATCCAATATGTCTGTGGCCTTTTCGCATAATGGCCAGGCCCCTCAATCGATAACGTGGAATGGTGGCGACATCCTTCCCCTGCAGTCGGATACGGCTACATTACCAATACTTACCGTAACACCCAACCTCAACCATGTTTGTGCCTTTACGCAACTGGCCGGAGACAGCAATACATATAACGACAGCTATTGTAAACCCTTTACAGGCAAACCGCTGCATGATGCAGGAGTGCTTGCCTTTCTGTCGCCAGGTGGCGAATCTGTTTCGGGATCCTCCTCCACTGTAAGGGTGTTGATAAAAAATTTCGGCGCCACGGCGATAAGCTCATTAAACATGACATATAAAATCAACGGGGTGATACAGGCTACAGAGCCATGGACAGGGCTATTGCAGCCAAATGCTGAAGACACCGTAACTTTTGCACAAACGTTTCTGGTTCCACAGGCAAACTATATCCTGTGCGCCTACACCGGCTTTTTGGCTGACTCAAATAACGCTAACGATACATTATGCGAAAACTCCTACGGTGTCTTTACCAGTACCCTGCCCTATTTTGACAATTTTGATGACAGCATTATCAACTGGTCATCCTTGAATTCTGCCGGTAGCCTGTGGGAAATAGGCCAACCATCATACAGCCAGACAAACAGTGCTTTTTCTCCTCCCTATGCCTGGGATATCAACCTGAGTGATCCTTACGGAAACAATGCCAATTCAATGCTTTATACCCAGTACTTTGATTTTTCAAATGCTGTTGATGCAAGAATGAAATTTTGGTTCAATATCAATACCGAAGGAACTTTTGATGGGTTCCGCATTGATTATACCATCGATACGGGTAATACATGGAATGTGCTGGGCACTGTTAGTGATCCTTACGCCGTAAACTGGTACAACTATGCCACGATGGCCTCCAGCGCCAAGCCAGCCTGGACGGGCACTTCGTCCACATGGATGTATTGTTTTTACAGGCTTTCCATACTAAACAACGTACCGGTTGTCAGGTTCAGATTTGTCTTTAATTCGGATGGTTCAACAAATGGCATTGGTGTATCCATTGATAATTTCGCTATTTATAAGCCCTTGCCAAGAGACCTTGGAATTGAAGCGGTAAGTTTTCCAAAAGTTGAAGCGGTAGCAGGATCATCTATGCAACTGAAAGTGAGAATAAGAAATTTCGGCCTGGGAACGCTGCAA
>DAONFU010000009.1:0-1607 GCA_035403765.1 Bacteroidales bacterium | reverse complement strand
AATTATTGGGTAAGCCGCGGCATTCCTGACTTGTGGGAATACGGGACACCCGCGTCAACCACCATTAATTCGGCCTACAGTCCGGCTCATGCATGGAAAACCAATATCAACGGTCCTTATATCAATAATGCCAGCAGTTATCTGTATTCTCCCTGGTTTAATTTCAGTGGCGTTGACAGCGCCTACCTTGAATTCAGGCATTGGTACCACACCCAGAGCGGCAGCGATTACGGAGTAATAGAATATACGGTAAATAACGGAGCATCCTGGGTGCTGCTTGGCACGCAAGGCGACCCTCAGTCAATTAACTGGTACAATGCCGTGGTAGGCGGCGTTCCCTGCTGGTCGGGGACTTCATCAGGCTATGTTTATTCAAGATATCGGCTGACTTCAGTTCCAGCCATAATTAACGACAACGGCTATGTCCGTTTCAGGTATAAGTTTTATTCCAACGCTTCGGTATGCGACTACGACGGCTGGGCTGTTGATAACTTTGCTATCACGGCTCCTCCTATCCCTAAAGATGCCGGGATATCGGAAATAATTCATCCGGCCTCTCCTGTATTAACAGGCAGTCCAGTATATCCCGAAGTGGTGATTAAGAACTTCGGTACAGACAGTTTGCAAAAAGTGCCCGTCAGGTATTATGTCAACGGGGGCGCTGTGGTCAGCGAGATCTGGTATGGGATTTTATTACCCGGACAAAGCGTTCATTACATATTTTCCAATCCTTACACTTCTCCGGGATCTGTTTACACGTTTTGTGCTTTTACCCGAAGAAGCGATGATATCTACTGGTCGAACGACACCTTATGTGCTTCGGTATTTACCTCGCCAGCAGCCGCCGATGTGGGTATTGCAAAAATCCTGGAACCGGACGACTACACCTTGCCGGGCGATACTGTCAGTGTCAGCGTGCGCATCAAAAATTACGGAACAGCGCCGCAATCCGGCTTTTCATTGGTTTATTTCCGCAATTTTGTTCAAACCGGCACTGGAACTTTCTCCGGGACTATTAACCCGGGCGATTCTGCCGATTATGCTTTCGCAACCACCTTTTTCTCTCCCGAAGGAAATTATAATGTTTGTGCCCGTACCTTGCTGGCAAATGATGCTGACCCTGCGAATGACGAATTATGTAAATACCCGGTAGGTTCTGGACTTGAAAACTATGATTTTCTGAATTTTTTCCTGCTCCAGAATATCCCAAACCCGGCAAATGATCACACGTATATATTGTTTTACACTCCTTATAAGGACCGTGTGATATTAGAACTGTCTGACATTTTCGGGCGAGTAAAAATTCATCAAAAAATTGAGGCTCAAAGCGGTGAAAACAGGATAGACATCCAAACTGCCAAGCTGCCTTCGGGAATATATTTCTATTCTATTGATTTCAACAGTGTAAAAATTACCCGTCGTATGGTTGTGATACGGTGAAAGGGATAATACTTGTTGTAGCACTGTAAATCCGAGATTGTTGAATAAATAAAAACATTTACAACAGATCCGTTCTGCAAAATTTGTTGCGGAAGAAGCTGTGACTGCATTAGAAATAATGGATATGGCCGGCCTGGTGAAAATGCAGCAAATCTTCATGAAAAGAA
>DAONFU010000008.1:20540-32283 GCA_035403765.1 Bacteroidales bacterium | reverse complement strand
ATCCGATGCCGGAGATGTAGGAGGACATGTTTAAGTCAGAATTATGAAGTCAGAAGTCAGATTTATGAATATTACATTTGGAAAATATAAGAGTTGTATTATTTCCGCCAAAACCAAAAGAGTTTGATAAAGTATGTTTTAGTTGTATTTCAGTAATAAGTTGATTGACAGGTGAAAAACTAAATTCTGGCATTTGTTCTTTGAAATTAAGGTTGGGGAAAACCATGTTGTATTTCATTCCTAAGAGTGTAATAATGGATTCTACCGTTCCTGCTGCGCTGGTGGTATGTCCGGTATAGGGTTTTGTGGAGCTTACCAAAGGAATATGTGGGGCAAAAAGCCGCTCGATGGCCCTGCCTTCAGATATGTCATTATTGTCGGTGCCAGTACCGTGGGCATTGATATAAGCGATGTCGGCAGGCTGCAGACCGCTCATTTCCAGCGCTTTTTTCATGGCGAGATAGGCGCCGTCGCCTTCGGGCGAAGAGGCTGTCTGGTGAAAAGCCTCACAGGTGTTTCCCCATCCTTTCAGCTCAAAAAAATACTCTTTACCCTTACTTTCCGCTATTTCTTCTGATTCTAATACGATATAGGCAGCGCCTTCCCCCAGGTTGATGCCTGCACGGTTCTTATCGAAAGGCTTGCACGGATCGTAATCCAAAATTTTCAACGAATTGAAGCCGTTGAGATGGAATTTTGTCAGGCATTCGGTACCGCCTACGATAACCCGTTTCAGGGTGCCGTTCTGTATCATTCTGGCTCCAAGCAATACCGCGTTGGAAGCCGAAGAACAGGCCGTGCTGATGGTGGTAACAAATTCGTCAATTCCAAAAAGATCGGCAACTTTTTCGGTGCTGTCGGCGCAATCGCTGGTTGAAATAAAGGGGTTGAATTTTTTTAATTTGAGGTAATCATAATAGTATTGTTCACTTTTATCCATGCCGCCCACAGTGTTGGCCGAAATCAGTCCGGTGTTGCTGAAGTCTGTGAGTTGTGCGTTTTTGATGGCTTCGTTAACAGCTATCAGGGCGAGTAGGGTAGTGCGCGTCAAGTCATTCCGGTGTTCCAGACCACACAAAACAGCCAACTCATCGTTTGTTTGAGCTACCTCGGCTACAGGAATTTTGTCTTGGTGTATGGTGTTGAGGTGCCGGATGTTGCCAATACCGGATCGTTGGTTTACCAAAGCATCAAAAGTTTCCGGCAGGTTTTTTCCCAGTGCGGAAATTATCCCCATGCCGGTTACAAAGATCCTTTCAGGCACAGCGATTATGCTTTTTGGTTGTCCAAAATATATTTGGCCATGGTCCTGATAGAAGCAAATATTTTTTTCCCGTCTTTCGGATCTTCTATTTTCAGTCCGTAATTTTTTTCCAGTAAAACGATCAGCTCAAGCGCATCAATAGAATCCAGTCCCAACCCTTCACCAAAAAGCGCTGCATCCGGATCGATATCTTCGGGATTGAGGTCTTCGAGGTTCAGTTGCTGGATTATCTCTAATCTGAGTTTTTCAATTAATTCTTGTTCTTGCATAGTGAATAATTATTTGCGGGTGTATAATTTTTGAATATTTTCTACAGCAAAAGTACATTTTTCTTTTGAATTTCCTGCCTTATCATCAGGTTCGATGAGCATGGTAAAGGCTTCGAAGTGATGTTCGTTAATCTCTGCCCATCCTGCAACACAAGCTTGTATATGACAGGATTCAGTCAGGAGTTTTATTTGGGTATGCAGTGTTGTCGCATCAAATTTTTCGGTAATCAGCAGTGCGTTTTCTCCGAAAAAACCGTTTTTAATGCAGATTTCGCCCAGCATGATGTTGGGCAGGGTGTAAACAAACACCGCAGGACTTGGAAAATAATTACTCCGGTCGTTTATTGATTGTTGATGCTCCGTATCGGTGATAATGGTGGACGAACTGTTTAAAAACACCAGGCCAATATCTTCCTTGGCATAGCGCAAAAGTAAATCAGTATCTTTCAGCAGGATTTCTGTTGCCAGAAAACCCAGCTTGCTTAAACTGTCCATTTTGTAAAACTTGGGATAGGGAGCGCACAGTGTTTTAAAGGCGGATTTGAAAAATTCCTGGTAAGCAAATGTATCATCCTGACTGAAAAGTAGTTGATTGTCGAGCCAGACTGAATTTTTTGTGATATATGTATTTTTTGTTATATGCATTACTCCTTATCTTTTGCAAATACTACAGCGGCGTTGCAGCCTCCAAATCCCGAAGCTGTTTTTAAAATGTTCTTTTGAACTTTAGGCCTTAGTTTGTCGAGCACGGTAATGGGTTCCGGCACTCCTAATTCGTTAAATCCCAATGTTTTGAACATGATATCGTGGGTTAATCCATAGATAGATATGCATGATTCGATGATACCGGCTGCGCCGAGTGTGTGGCCGAAATAGGCTTTCAGGCTGTTCAGCGGTGCCATGCTCAGACCTGCGCTGCTGAATGCTTTTGATTCCATTTCATCGTTAAAAGGTGTGGCAGTGCCGTGAGCCGAAATAAAATCAATTTGAGCCGGCTTGATTCCAGCACTTTTCAAGGCTCGTGAAACTGCCAGAAACAGACCTTCGCCAGTGCGGGATGGGCCCGAAATGTGGTTGGCATCGTTATTACTGGCACCTCCAAGGATTTTTATCAGGGGCCTGTTGTGGTGAGTTATGGGTTTAGTGCTGAGGATCAGCGTGCCGGCGCCTTCGCCAAGGTTAAGTCCGTTGCGATTCTTATCGAAGGGTTTGCAAATACCGTTGGCCAAAGATTTGAAAGAAATAAATCCGGAAATTACAAATTCTGAGGCAATGTCGCCGCCTATGACCACCGCGTTTTCGTATAGGCCTGACCGTAACAGTTGACTGGCAGCTGTGATAGCTAAAACGCCTGAAATACAAGCGTTGGAAATTATCAGCGGCTTGTTATTATTGCCAAAATAGCTGGCAATTATTTTTGCTGATTTCCAAAGAAATATCCTTTCGGGTTCATAAGCCGCTTTTTGGTTTTCTTCGAGGAGGTTGATGTTGCCTTTAGTAGAAGAAATAACAAAAACGGTTTTTTCTGAGGCGGGGTCAATGTGTTGATTTTTTGCCAGGGCGTTTTGGGCAGAAAGTATCATCAATTTTTCGAACCGGGTAAATTGCGAGGGGCACGAAAGAGCGGCACATTCATTTTCGAGACGTTGATTATCAACCAGTGATGCATAAAAATCTTCAGGATACAAGGAGTTATCTTGTATAAGGCGGATTCCAGAGATTCCAAGTTTGATTTTGTCGATATGTTCTTCCGTTGAAAATCCAAGGGAGGTGATAACGTTACCGCCGCAAACAAAAACCTGTTGCATGATAAAAAATTAAGTGGCAAAATTATGTAAAAAATCTTTTGGTTTTACTTTCAGGAGGGTAATCCCCATTTCTTTTTCCATTCGGTATAAAAATCGGGTGAAGTGAGTATCAGTTCGCTGGCAGCGTTCAGAAACACCTGGGTGCTTTCGCCGGTGGCAAACACCTCATCGGTATCGGGGTTGAACAATCTGAATTCAAAAACAATTTTTGCTGCCATGGTAGGGATAAACGTGGTTTGCAGCATAACCTTATCGTTGTATTTTACAGCTTTTTTGTATTCGCATGAAATTTTTATCAGTGGGGTAGCCAGTCCGGCTCGGAATACATCCATGTAAGCAATGCCGTATTTTTTTCCGAAAGCTTCACGGCCGTCTTCGAAATATTTCAGGTAATGGCCATGCCACACAATGCGCAACGAATCTACTTCGTGGAAGCGTATATTTATAGGAATTATGTCGCTGAGCATAGTTATTTAACTTTTTTGATTGCTTTATATGCCAATCCTAACGTGAAACAGCCTATGCCAAAGAGTATAAGTTTATATACATTGGGCAAAATGTCTTTAATTTGTGCATTTCGCAGGAAAAGGTCGTAAAAGTTGGTAAGTGCCCAGTTCATGGGAGAATATCCGAGCATGCCCTGCAGGTTTTTTGGCATCAGGTACACCGGCATCCACAGCCCGCCAAATGAAGCCAGAATTATGATGAGAATTACACCAACCGAAGCTGCCTGCTGGTAGCTAGTGCAGAACGAGCCCATCATCACCCCAAAGGCCACGGCAGCAAAGGCCGAGGCCAGCACAGCAACGACCAGGGCGTCGAAGTGGGTTCCTATTTGCAGGCCGGGGATACCCGTAAGGGGAATAATATACATGCCCATACTAAACAATATAGTAACCTGAAGCAGGCAAACGATGAAATATACGACCATTTTACCAATGAAAGTGGTAATATAGGTTTTGGGCATAGTAACAAGGCGCAGGTAGGTGCCGCCGTCTTTTTCCTGTATAATGCTGGAAGCCAGGGGGATTACTATGAAAAACATGGCAAACAGGGTCCAGGAAGGCACATTGTGTTGTGTGGAGTTGGGAATAATGGTGTTGCCGGGTTCGGAGGCGTATTGTTTATTCACCGATATCATAGTGGGATAATTCACATTCAGTTTTTTATCACCTGGCAGGAAATCAGAGAGTATTTCGGAGTACATTTCGGAAATCATTTTTCCGACGATATTGGCAGAATGCTGGCCTATAGCGCCGTCCACCAGCGCTTTTAATGAGTTTCTGACGGCGGGGTCATAAAAAATATCGATAAGCACGGAGTCGAAATCATAGGTTTTGGTTGCGCCGGAGGTGAGTCCTATTTCGGCAAAAGTTTTCATTACCACTTTGCGGGTGTTGCTCCGGAGCGTATCGGTGGCGCCTTCGGGGATATAAATCCCGACAGGGTATTTGCCAGCGGAAACATAGTGTTTCAGTGATTGTTTGTCGAGAGGTTTGTTGTCCACCGTTTCCACAATTGTAAAAGCTTTGGTGTCGTCAAGGCCATTTTTTATGGCTATCCCAAGGCTGTCGTTTTGAGGGTTGGAGAACAACATGGATATTTGCTTGTCGGCGGTGGAGTTTAGGGCACTGTCTTCAATAACCGTCATCACAAACACCAGTATTATAGGCATAATGAAAAGCGATATCATGCCAGCCCTGTCGCGGATCAGCAGTAATATTTCTTTGACAAATGATGCAAAAAACTTGTTCATAACAGGTATTTTAATCCCTTAAATCTACTCCGGTTAATTTTAAAAATGATTCTTCCATGTTGCTGCATCCGGGAGTTTTGCTGATGAGTTCTTTAGGAGACCCCTGGATGATGATTTTGCCATTATCCATAAATGCTACTCTGGAACACAGGCATTCGGCTTCCTGCAGGTAATGCGAGGTGTAAATGATAGTGGTGCCGGTTTTGTTTAGTTCTTTGAGGTATTGCACCATCAGGTTTCTCGATTGTACGTCAACGCCCACGGTAGGTTCATCCAGAATGAGTATTTTGGGGTTATGCAAGAGGCCGGCAACCAGGTTTATTCTTCTTTTCATGCCTCCTGAAAAAGTGCTGATTTTCTTATTGAGGCTATCCTGCAGGCCGAGCAATTCGACATACATATTGATTCGTTCTTTCAGCATTACCCCTTTCAGACCATACATTCTTCCGATAAATCGCAGGTTTTCGTAGGCGGTGAGGCTGGGATAGAGGGCAATATCCTGGGGAACAATACCGATAATGTGTTTTATCCTTTCTGTATCTTTTCTTACGGATAGTCCGTCGATAAATACGTCTCCTTTACCGGGTGCGAAAAGTCCGCAAAGTATTGAAATGGTGGTTGTTTTGCCTGCTCCGTTGGGGCCGAGGAGACCAAAAATCTCTCCCTGGCGTATTTTCAGGGATATGCCGTCAACGGCAGGTTTTTTGTTCCCTTTGTAAGTTTTTGACAGGTTAATAATTTCAATAATAGTTTCTTCGGCCATTGATCAGCTTTTTCTTTCAGTTTTCAAGGGTTCAAAATTAGGCACTTTCTGCTGATTTCAGAATTTTATTTTTTTTAATTTTTTAAAAATCTTCTCTTCCTGTTCGGCGCAATCCATTACAATTTCGGCGAGTTGGTCGTAAGAAAATTCCGGTTCGAATCTGTTTTTGCAGTTTCGCGCACCCAGGTAGGAGAAATTACGCCATCGGTCACCGGCTTTTCCCATGTCGATGGCGAGTTCTTTCAGCTCATCGCGTTGCAGCAAATCGGCGGCTTCGTTCAGGAAGGCTCCATAAATAAAGCGGTATCCGGCGCCTCCGGTACCTATTTCTTCCAGGTTCAGGATGGCTTGCATCAGGTACTGTGATGCTACCTTGTTGCCTTTTTTTGCTGGCCATTTTCGCAATTGTTTCGAAAAAAACTTAATGCCTTTGATACCCACCATCCAAAAAGGAAGGTCGAGCATTTCATGGCAGCTTTTTTTGATTCCCCATATTGCAGGCATTTTAAAATCAACGGCATTGGGAATTTTTGTCATATAATACATTTTGCCATGAGGGGCAAAGGCGCCTTTGGCATAACGTACGCGCATCAAGTCGTCGTATGAAATTATATTTTCGCCATCTACCACACTATCGGCCACAAAATAGTTGTTATTTTCTTTTCCATACACAACCATGTTGTGCATATTGTAATGCATGCGGTATTCAGGTGGAAAAAAAGGTAACTGGAAAACACCCACCTGCACGCCCACAGGGATGCCTTGGTCGAGTACCCGGTCGAGCTCGTCCATGGCTTTTTTCGGGTCGCGGTAGGTGTTGCGCACATATGATATTCCCAGGTTTTTGCAGGTACGGCTGAAAACAAGGCCTGGCAAAGCTCTGAAGGTGGTGGCGGGGGAATAGTTCATTTTTAGAAAGGGCAGATGGCCAAAATAATACCCGGCGCCAATGCCAAAAACCATGGGTTCGGTAATTTTTATGTTATAGTATCCCAGCATATTGACGGTAGCGCCACTTTCGCAATGGGCAGATAGTTGCATGTGGTCGAAATTCATCTTCATATAACGTGTTGGTATTTAATGATATAAGTGGTCAATATCTTTTAATTCATCTATGGAAATGCCAAAAAAGTCGGCATAGCGTTTCAGTGTTTCGTCTTTCAGTTTTTTGAATATTTTTACTTTCAGGTGTCTTTTAACCCGCCATTTGGCTATGCCAATATATTGGGCAAGGGTTTTCAGATCGAAAAAGCATTTTTCCATATAATAGGCAATGGGGCTAACTTCGCCGTTAATCACCTGTTGCCTGGCTATGTTTATCCTTTCTTTAATTATTACGAGACTTTGGTTAACCACGGGATCGCGGCCACCCCAATCGGATTTCATGTCGTGTGAAAAATGGCCGTTTTTTTCCATCTGGTAATGCGTGATTTTAAATTTTCTATGGTCAACGTCCAGGTTTTCGAGGTCTACGATATGACTTTTGTTGTTGTCTTTTTTTTCTTTGCCCATAAAGATTTCGTGTAATTATGCTTTTAATTTTCGGTTTTGAGAAAAATTTTCATTTCGGCCTGGGCCAGGAGCTGCTTATCGCAAAATACTTTGCTGCTGATGATGGTGGCTTCCAAAACTTCGTATTCTACCTGTATTTCGGTAATTATCTCGGTGTTTACCCTGGGGAGGCTGAAAATTTTGAGGTTGCTCACGGCGCCAATGAATCCGATAGGGATTTTTTCGTTTTTTGATTGGCACAGGTATCCGACACCCAGGGCAGCAGATTGTGCTATGTTTTCAATGATTCCGGGTTCCTGCAGGCAGTTGTCGGATACAAAAATATTATCCGGTGAGATTTTCAGGCCGCTGACGGTTTTTTTGCCGGCAGCCGAAATCAGTTTATCCACCATGACAATGGGCGGCCTTTGAGGGATAAGTTTAAGAATTTCACTACCTTGTGCAATCATAAATTATTGGATTAGATACTCCCACAGGGGGCCTTTTTTGTTTCGCAGTGTTCTCATTTTGTTGGTAATTGCCGCGGTGTCTTCGTCCGGGAAAACCCAGCGTCTGCCGGTATTTTTAGCTCTTTCCTTCAGGGTGTCGGTGTTTACCTCTTTTGAAATAAAATATCTGGGCTCCAGGAGGAGGTCGTTTTTGTTAATGATGTTCTCATTTACAGCAATTTCATGCAGTTTTGTTCCCGGGTATATCCTCATACCTACAAAAGGAAAAAACACGGTATTTTTTATTTTTTTGCTATTCCCGAAGGTTTCGTTGATGGTGTAGTCTGTTTCGCCATAGCCGGCCAGTATGAGGAAATGTGCAAATGGCACTTCTGCCAGGTTACATAGTTCGCTTTGCTGTATGATGTCGTCAACCGTGAAATGCTTGCCATAGCTTTTGAGGGTCTGGTTGCTTATTGATTCGGTTCCGAATTCGATATGGGTAAGTCCGGAGGCCTTGAAAAGTTGTAGGATTTCCAGTGTTAACCCTTTGGGATAGAAATATGCGCCCCAGCGGATTTTTATCCCCGACCTGATGATTTTTTCGGCCAGTTCGATGTTATAGTCGTTTTTCATATTGAACACCGAATCGGTAAAGAAAATATAGTCAATACCTTTGTCGTAGTATAATTTGCTGATATTCTCCACAATAAGGTCGGTGTTCAGGGTCCTGACAATGCGCCCTTCAATGACCGGATAGGTGCAATAAACGCAGTTAAACGGGCATCCTCTTTTTGTCTGAATATTGAGCATCCCGCTGTTATGCCAGTAAAAATCTATCAGGTTTTCATCAAAACACAATTGTAAATCAGCAGGATGTTGTTTTTTGTTGTTCACGATTACCTGGCCATTTTTTTCGTACACGAGGCCTCCGATATGGTCAACAGCATTACCGGCATCCAGGTTTGTAATCAGCTCAACCAGCGATTCTTCGCCTTCGCCCACTACAGCAAAATCGGGCTTTAACAGGCTAAACAAAGACTGGGGAAAAATACTGAAACCTGCACCGCCAATAAATAGTTTGTAGTCAGCTTGATAGTTTTTGCGAAGCAAATCAATGATAGTTTGGTAACCCTTGATAAAATTAGTGGGGTCGTATGAATTGGCCCCATCGATATTGCGTATTGAAAAAGCGATATATTTGGGAGATAATTGCTTTAGTGTCAGTAGAAAATCTTCCGGATGAGACAGGTTGAAGTCGAAGAGGGTAACTTTATAATCAGGCAATTGTTTCTCAATAAAGGTTGCCAGGTATGAGATTCCAATGGGGTAAACCGGGTAGGGGACGGTCAGCGTATTGAGCGAAGCTATCAGGATATTCTTTTTTGTTCCGTTCATGGGGTTTGTTTCCAAAAGTAATAATAGTTAAACCATTGTAACGGATATTTTATCACAATATTTTCGAGTGTGGCAACATATTCATTTACAATTGTTTTTAAGGCTTTTTCACGTTGATGAAAACTGGCAAAATGCTCGAGTTTGCGAGGGGGCGATGCGTAAAAATGGTAATGTGAGGCACTTTCTTTCATAGCAAAAACATACACTACCGGCACATCATATTTTCCGGCCATATAAAACGGGCTCACGGGGAAGTCGGCATCACGGCCAAGAAATTTGCATGTAAGGGTTTTGTTCCCGGGCATAAAACGGTCGCCGTTCATGGCTATAATTTCTTTATTGACAAGCGCTTTGCGGATTTTTTCCAGATGGGTGTAACTGTCTTTGATGATAATAAAGCGTACATTTTTGTTTTCGAGCACCGTGGCGAGGTATTTTTTTATGTTTTCGTGTTCGGCGTCGTACATCAGGATATTGATGGGTGTGTCAAGGCGTTCGAGCAACTGGCCGGCAAATTCCCAGTTGCCAACGTGGGCATTTACAAGTATTCCTCCTGTTTGGGCTGCAGCCAATGTACGCAGGTGGTTTTCACCGTCGAAGGTGTAGGTGAACTTTGTATAACTTCCTGAAAGAAGGGCTATTTTGTCAACGATGACTTTCCCAAGCATGCAAAAATTGCGATACGTGCTGATAAGAGACCGTACTTTACGGTAATGATGAATCTTGTGGAAATAAAAAAAAATGGCTTTTTTGGCCTTGGAGGCAGAAAACAGGAAATATATGGCAACGAATTTGAGAAAAAAGTAAGCAAAAGACACCCCTAGATGTTTAATGATAAAGACAAAAATCTTATAACCGGTTACGCCTCCGCGGGTTTTTCCTTCCCATTGCGTCATTTGAATCTTCTGGTTTTATAGTACTTTTGTGTTGACGCGCGCCATAACATAATCGTAGAAATCCTGCAGCGTGCGCACATTAGCCATTTCCTCTCCCTTTACTTTGAATCCGAAATTTTTTTCGATAATCACTATAATATCAACAAAGTCCAAGCTGTCAATACCGAGGTCGGTTTTTAACAAGGCCTCAGGCTTCAGCTGTTCAGGTTCCAGTTCAAATTCTTCTACTAAAAATTGATTTATTTTGTTGATTACTTCTTCTTTATCCATATACGGTGGTGATTTTACCTTGCTTTTTTTATGATTAATGATGAATTGGTGCCTCCAAAACCAAAAGAGTTCGACAAAAATACATCAAAATTTTTAGTTAGCGTTTGTGGGATGATATTTAGTTTTCGGGAATATTCGTCGGGTTCTTCAAAGTTGATATTTGGTGCAATAAAAGAGTTTTGCATCATCAGTGTTGAATACACTATTTCGCTGGCCCCTGCCATCCAGCATTCATGGCCGGTCATAGATTTGGTGGAACTTACCGGAGGGCAGCCATCGGCAAAAACATCGGCCAGGGCGATGGCTTCCGAGATGTCGCCGTGTATGGTGGAAGTGGCGTGGGCGTTGATATAATCAATATCCCGTGCTGTCATTCCGGCATCGTTGAGCGACATGTTCATGGCGCGGACCAGTCCTTCGATGTTGGATTGTGAAATATGTTCGCCGTTGGATGAAAACCCATAGCCAGCCACTTCGGCAATAATAGGTGCACCACGTTTAACGGCCGATTCGTAGCTTTCCAGAATAACGGTAGCAGCACCACCACTGGGCACCAGGCCGTCGCGGTTTTTGTCGAAAGGGCGGGAGGCTTTCTGAGGGTCAGATTCACGGATAGAAAAAGCGCTCAATGCGTCGAAACTGCCCATGGCAAAAGGGTTAACTTCCTGAGCACCGCCGCAGACAATCATATTCTGCAAACCATGCTTTATAAAAATATAGCCCAGGCCGATGGCATGTGAGCCGCTGGCGCAGGCGGCACTCACCGTGAAATTGATGCCGCGAAGCTTGAAAATCACCGACAGGTTCATGCTTACGGTGGAATTCATCGCCTGAAAGATATAACCCGAACCGAGCAGCATGGTGTCTTTTTTTTCGCGGACGATATCGGTAGATTCTATCACTGCCGCTGAAGAGCTGTCGTTGCCAAAAAGTATTCCTGCTTCGTGTTGTTGCAAATAATCACTATCAATATTGGCATTTTTTAAGGCTTCGAGGGTAGATAGGTAGGCATATTCGCCCTGATCGGCCAGTCCCACTCTCAACCTTCTGTCAAGGATACCTTTGAGGTTGGGCTTTTCGACTATGCCCGAAAGGGCCGAACGAAATCCCAGTTCTTTGCGCTCCGGCATGAAACCTATACCTGAACGGCCATGAAATAATGAATCTTTTACTTCTTCCAGGTTTTTTCCTATACACGAGTAAATTCCCAAGCCTGTGATGACAACTCTGTTCATTTAGTTTTTATGTTTTTTTCATTTATTTTGTTTGTAGCAAAGGGCAAAGGGCAAAGAGCAAAGGGCGAAGGGCATTGGGTACTGACTATTGACTACTGACTACTGACTACTGACTAATGACTAATGACTAATGACTATTGATTA
>DAONFU010000008.1:18536-20440 GCA_035403765.1 Bacteroidales bacterium | reverse complement strand
TGACTAAGTATATATGCCTCCATTCACTGAAATTACTTCACCTGTAACGTACGAAGCTTTTTCGGAAGCCAGAAAACCCACTACCTCGGCCACTTCTTCGGGTGTGCCGAAGCGTCCTACCGGTATCATTTGCTTAAGCATGGCTTCGTCGAGGTCCTTGGTCATGTCGGTCCTGATATATCCGGGAGCCACCGCATTGACGGTAACATTTTTTTTGCCCACTTCCTGTGCCAGCGCCTTGGTAAGGCCTATCACACCGGCTTTGGCGGCAGAATAATTCACCTGTCCCGGCAATCCTTTTATACCCGAAAGAGATACTACGTTGACCACACGGCCAAATTTGTTGATGAGCATATCTTTAATCAGGCGGCGGGTGATGAAAAAAAGACCGTTCATGTTGGTGTTTAGTACCTGCTCCCATTCTTCGTTTTTCATCCACATCATCAGGGCATCTTTTCTTATGCCGGCATTGTTGACCAGCACCTGAATATATTGGTCAGGATTGTTTTTATACCACAGTTCCAGAGCGCTTTCGATGCTTTCCTGCCTCGAAATGTCAAAAGGCAGCAATTCCCCGGTGCCGCCATTTTGGCTTATCGCGGCCAGGGTATCTTCGGCTGCTTCTTTACCAGAGAGATAATTTACAAGTACATGATATCCCATATCAGCCATTTTGAGACATACAGCCCTGCCAATGCCTCTTGAACCTCCTGTGACTAATGCTATTTTCATATTTGTTTTGTTGTTATCCTGAATTTATATTGGTATGTTAATTATCATTATGATAAATGATAATGACATTTTGTTATAAATGATTGAATATTAATTATATGTGTAAATTTTTTTTTATTAATAAGATGCAAAGATAATATAAGTTTTTTTACCTTAATAAAATTTTTTGGATATGAAAGGTCTCATTTATCCGGTTTTTTATCTTCTTTAACTGTGTCATTATCTTTCTTAAAATTTAGGATATACAAAATGTACAGACAAAACGCGTGCATCATAATCAGCACGATGACAAAACTGATGGTTTTTAGTACATTTATTTCGGCTACGTTGTTGTGTTTTATCAGGGTGCCTTCAGGGGTTCTGATTACAGGATTTAAATACATTCTGGTATAGCCGTTCCATGGTTCCGTGTCATATATTTCGGCCCTGATATACGAATCGGAGGACTTGATGTGGTATGAGATTTTGTTTGCTCCTGTTTCGGTTTTAACGGTTTGTCCCCTATTGGTTTTTAAGATGATGGAGTCGGAAGCTTTTTCCAGTAGCAGTTCGTATGTGCCATCGACAATTTTGAGACTAATTATGCGGTTCATTTCCTGTCCGAGCCATCCTCTGGTGGCGTAGAAACTGCCTTGTTGTAAACTTTTTTTAATGGATTCCTCGCTCAGACTATCGGCGTTTATCATGGTCCAGCATACCCCGTTGCTGCCGTCGCTAATGCTGTGCGAATCGTCGTTGCCCATAACCCATACCGCGTGGCCGTTAGTAAGCGCAATATCCCAGGCGCTTACCGAAGTGGCAACCGGACTAAGGCCCTCGATAAAGTCATAGTTGGTAAGGTATTGCAGGTCATCAGGGTGATAGCTGTTTTTAAAAGAGGGGTGTGTCAGGGCAAGCAACGCGTCATTTTGTTTTAATGTGTTTATAATGTATTGTTTATGACTTAAGCACTGCAGCAGCGGAAAATCAAAAAACATGGTTTTTTTCGAATTTATTGATAATTGATGTGTCCAGTTGATATTAAAGCCGTGCTCGTAAACCGGGATGTATAATTGCTGGCTTTGGTTTTTTTGTGTTGTACGATTGTAGTTGGAAACGCATATTAAATTGTACCCCAGTGATTTATATCTTTCAATTAGTTCGTCAACGGAATTTTTCCCTTTTGCCAGGCC
>DAONFU010000008.1:0-18436 GCA_035403765.1 Bacteroidales bacterium | reverse complement strand
GTGATTTATATCTTTCAATTAGTTCGTCAACGGAATTTTTCCCTTTTGCCAGGCCTCCAAAACTTCGTGAGTGTGCATGAAAATTTGTTTTTACCCAGTTGGATGATATATTTGAATAAGGATTATAAAAAAAGTTGCCTTTAAAGGATTCGGGTTCAGAAAAATCGTAAATTTTGGTAAAATAATAGGGCAGCGTAATCAGGGTAAAAGCAATAATCAAAATGCTAATTACTAATTTTAACCATCTATTTTTATTTAACTTAGTTGTAATCACCATTTTATTGAAAAATTACCTGTTCCTGTCCTCAATCGTTTATTGAAAAGGCGTTTTTTGCTGCTTTTAGTTTGTAAATGAATGCATTATATACGGTTTTATTATTTCTGGTTATCGGAATAATGGTACGGACGTCGCTGCTATAGTAATGATCCAGCAGTCCCGGGTCGGGTGCAGCAAAGTAACGGCTGCTTGTAATGTAGTAAGCATCAGAGTTTTTGGCAATAGCTCCGCGCTGCTTGTTAATAAACATGTACTGGTGGCTTTTTTCTGCAGGTCCCCTGATATATAGTTTCTTATGCAGAGGATTGGCCAGGTAAAATTCAATATGTCCTGCCGGAAACCAGTTATGTGTGATAAAAACCAGGTTGTTGCCAATGACGCCGCTTTTCTGTTCGGCTGTTATCATTGCTGAAATTTTTTGTGTTGCCTGTTGCCAGCCGTACATATCCAGACTGATGTCATTTTTGCCCAGCTTTTCTTCGTCGACCATGGATTTGGGATTGATTAGCCCGAAATTAATTTGCAGCAGGCCTGCAACAATAATGATTACAAAAAATGCCTGACTGATGAGTGCTGGTCTGATGGGTTTTTTCTCTGAATCTAATTGCTTTTGTCGCAAGGCGAAGGCCGATAAGATTAACAGCGACAGGTAGCCAGGGCCACTCCAGTGGGGCAATGTTCGGTTGAAAAGTGAAAGGAGCAGGGCAGCACCAATCAGCGGAAAGCCCGTGAACAGCAAAAATGAGGTAATGCGTCTGTCAAATTCTTTTTTATGCCTGAAAAAGTAAATGATTCCCGAAATGATGATTACAACATTGACAGGGTTGTTGTAAAACACCTGCCCGGCCAGTTCGGCTGCGAAATAATCAAAATGAAGGCGGATGCTGTCGAGAGTGATCCTGTTTCCATGAAATGAAAAACTTGCGAAATCATGCATACTATTCCATATCAGCACTGGCAAAAAAAGCATAAGGGATATCAGGCCAGCCAAATAGAATCGGGGCTGTTTGAGCAATGCAGTTTTGCTATCTATGAGCGCCATACACAGCATTCCAAACCACAGGGCCAGTGCAGAGTATTTCGATAGAAAAGCCAGGCCAGCAGCCAGAGCAAAGAAAAACAGGTTGTGCCATCCACGTTGTGGGAAAGTAAAAAATTTTATTGCAAAGAGCAGGGCGAGTAGCCAGAAAAAAGTCAGCGGGCTGTCGGGCATCACAAAAGTTCCTGAAATCACCGAACCATAAAATGAGGCGGTGAATAATAGGGCAGCATAAAACCCTGTTGTATCGTCTTTTATAGTTTTCCCAATACGATATACCAATATAATATTCAGGGTGCCTATAATTAAGGGTAAGGTTCTCAATCCCACGGCAGTGCCAGTGCCACCGAGCAGCGACGAAACTTTTACCACCAAAGCAATCATCATCGGGTGGTCAAAATAACTCCAGTCCAAATACAATCCGTAAGAAAAATAATATGCCTCGTCGATGCCCAGGTTGGTAAAAAAAGCGATAAAAAACCTTATTATTGTATTAACAATCAATAAGATGTAAAAATATTTTATAACTTTTTTCTCCATCAATACTACGTTGCCTTAAATTACATCCGAACCTTTTTTGATCAGCCATAAGCTGCCGGTGAGTTCGTAAAATTTTTCGAGAGGCAGGGTGGTTTTCAGCACGCTGTTAAAAAAATTGTATTTCAACAGGTTGTGGTCAATGATTTTGTCGGCCATCTGCCTGTAAAAAACGGTGCCGGGCATGGGTGTCAGTATCGTATAACCGGCATAAACCACGCGGTGCGAGGATGCGTAATCGGCCAGGGCCTTAAAATCGTCTTCGTTATAATCGTTGGGAATCACATAATTTCCCCTCAGCATAATGTTGTTTTGGTCGAAAATATTAATGGCTTCTTCGATAAGCGAGGCCGAAGATGATTTGTTGTATCTTTTCAGTTCTTCTTCCCGGAATGATTCAAATCCGCAGATGACCACTTTTAACCCGGCTTTGGCCAGTTTTTCTATCAGCCAGGGGTATTTCACCGTGGTGTCGAAACGTATGTCCATTACAAATTCCTTTTCGATACCTTCCATAACAATGCGGTCAAACAGTTTGCTGATAAAATCCACATCCACAATGGTATTGGCGTCGGCAAAGCGTACTATTTTATATTCCGGAATTTGTTTCAGTTCTTCGATGATGCTATCCATGCGGCGCTGATAAAAGCGCTTGTCGAACTGAGGCCATATGGAACAGAAAGAGCATTCGTAGGGACATCCCAGGGAAGTGAAAATATAAGTAGCCGGTACGGGCCGGCCCCCGACAATATATGTATTTATCCAGCGCTTGAGCAGGCTGCGGTCGGGCATGAGAAAGTCTTCGTTTGCGGCATTCCACTTTGGACGCGGAGGTGATGTGGGTTGTAGAACCTTGTCTTTGTTGATATACAGGCCACCGATATGCCCGAAACCTTTATTCTGTGAATGTGCTATTACCACTTTCCTGAAAATATCAGCCGACTGACCGGGGCATACAAGGTCAACTTCAGGTAAGGCAAAATCATTTAATGAGAGCACCGTATGCAAGCCTCCGGCAACGGTAAGTATTTGGGGATTAAACATTTTGGCCTGGCGAAAAATTTCGATGCCAAAGGGAAATTCTGATGCAATAAAGGTCACGCCTATAATATCCGGCTTGATTTGCACAAGGTATTGTCTAATAAGTTCGGGCAGTGGCGGCGAGTCGGGATGGAGGTCATATTCGCCTTTGAGATCGATGAGATGCACATCAAAATCTTTTATGGCTGAAGCTATGGTGAGCAATCCTAATGGTGGGCCAACCAGTTTTTTGTGAATAAAATGCTTGGCTTCGGCTGGAGCAAACTCCAAAATTTTATTTTCGGGCGAACGTGGTGGATTAACTAAAAGTACTTTCATAAATAAATAATGCAGGCAAAGATAATTTTTTTTGTTTAGTTAGGGTACGCTGATTTACTGAAAGTAGTGCCTGGACAGTGATTAAGTATCAGACAATTATGATTTTAAGTGAATATGTTTGAAATAACTATGTGGTTGCTATAAAAACTTTCCTATGGCAACCTGTTTAATTTTTATAAATTTGCCGGTTCAATGGCTAATATTCTGGTTGCATCGGTGCCCTTGTCGGGGCATGTTAATCCTGCGGTTCCGCTGGTAAAAAGGTTGATTGCTTCGGGGCATACAGTAAGCTGGTATTGCGGAAAAAATTATCGTCAGCTTATTGAAAGTACCGGGGCCAGTTTTTACCCATTCAAAGAGGCCAGAGATTTTCACGATCATACCATCAGGGCGGAATTTCCCAAGCTGCCTGAGAAACCACTTTTGAGACATTCCTCTTATTATATCAGGCACGTTTTTTACGATAATATGCTTGGGCAATACCTTGATCTGCGCGAAATACTTGGCGAATTTCATGCCGATATCCTGCTTACTGATGAATGGTTTACCGGTGCGATACCTTATGCCGAAACCAAAAAGCTTCCCTGGATAGTCTATTGTAATTCGCCGCTTTTTTATTACGATGACGAGGTGCCTTTTCCAGGCGCCGGTATTTATCCGCGAACCGACCAATATGGCATACACCGCAACCGCATTGTCAACTGGATGACTACGCGCCTGTTTTTTGGCGGTGTTCAGCGTTATATTGACAAAATACGCTATGAGATAGGGCTTCAACCGATGAAACATTTTTTTCTAATCAATAATATTTTTATCAGCCGCCTGTTTATAAAATTCAATACCCGGGCATTCGAGTTTACCTGGAAACATCTTCCCGGTCAGATTCGCTTTGTGGGTCCCGTAATCCCCGATTATAGCGGCGCTGGCGTTCCTAAATGGCTGAACCGGCTGGATGGCAGTAAACCTGTTATTTTTATAACACAGGGATCCGTAAATATTGATAATTACAACAAATTGATTGTTCCCGCCCTGAAGGCTGTGCAAAATATTGATGCACAAATATTTGTTGCCGCCGGAAAAGAATTTGTGGAAGACCTGAGGAATCAGTTTCCGCAGGAAAACATCCTTATCGAAGAGTTTTTGCCTTATGCCCTTGTTTTGCCCAAGGCTAACGTGATGATTACCAACGGCGGCTTTGGAGGCGTGATTACAGCGCTTAACTATGGCGTGCCCTTGGTGGTGGCCAGCAACTCGGAGGACAAACCTGAGATTGCGGCGAGAATAAAATATTTTAAGGTGGGAATTAGTCTGGGAACGGGCTATCCTACCTCCAAAAAAATATTCAAAGCGGTGACGGAAATTTTTGCAAATCCTGTGTATAAATTGAACGCCGGACGCATCAGCGAAGATTTTCAGCGGCACGATGCCCCTGCCGAGGCGGCCCAACTTATCGAAGAGGTTCTCAGGGCCGGAACCTGATATTTTTGTTCCCCAACACCTAAAAAAGCTTATTTTTGCACTCTTTATTTTTCGAAAGTATGCAGGGCATAATACGTATTTCAAACCTGAAGAAAACCTTCAAAGGTAATCCCGAAGAGGTGCTGAAAGGTGTCGATCTGGAAATTTTCGCAGGAGAATTTTTTGGATTGCTGGGCCCAAATGCTGCCGGCAAAACCACCCTGATATCGGTTATATGTGGTTTGCTCAGGTACGACGAAGGGCACGTTGTTGTGCATGATATTGATATTGCATCCCATTACCGTAAAATAAATCAGTTTATCGGGTTGATACCACAGGAAATAGCCCTCTATCCCACACTCACCGTGAGAGAAAACCTGGCGTTTTTTGGCCAGATGCACGGATTGTCCGGAAAGACACTGAAAAACAAGATAGATGAGTATATTGAAGTAGTGCAACTGGAGCATCATGCGGGAAAGCGTATTGCTACTTGTTCCGGAGGAATTAAACGCCGCGCCAACCTGGCAGCTGGCCTCATTCATGACCCATCGATTGTCTTTTTGGATGAACCTACCCTGGGCGTTGATGCGCAATCTATGAATCTCATTTATGATTATTTGCAGAAACTCAACGGAACCGGAAAAACCATTATCTACACCACTCATTATATGAAGGAAGCTGAAAACCTGTGTAATAGAGTAACCATTATTGACGATGGCAGGATAATAGCCAAAGGCACCCCCGCTGACCTGATAAAAAATAATCCGGGATGCAACGATTTGGGACAAGTATTTATCAGGCTTACAGGCCGAGAATTAAGAGATTGAGCGATGAAGCATTTGTGGGCAGTAGTTAAAAAAGAATATATACAGGTTGTCCGTGATATCCCCGGGCTGATCATCCTGTTTCTTATGCCTATGGTGCTGATTCTGGCTGTTACCGGTACTCAGGAAAATGCTTTTGAACAACTAAATGATACCAGGGCGGAAATCTTGTTTGTTGATAACGATCATGAATACCTCAGCAAAACAATTGAAGACGGCCTTGTCAAATCTGGATATTTTCATGTTGTCAAAGAAATCAGGGGAACAACACTGGATATGAATGCTGCCCAGCACGAAATTGCTTCCGGAAATTTTCAGGTAGGTATAGTTATCAACCGCGGAGCTACGGCTTATGCCCGCGCAAAAGCCCGGCAAAGGATACACCAGAGTTTTGTAAACGACACCCTTCCCACCCGAGCTCAAACCCAACCTGATCAGGTAAAAACAGTTAGTATTATTTACGATCCCACCACCCGTGATTCATATAAGAATGCCGTTACCAGCTCATTGCAGCGGCTGATTTTGTCCGTGGAAGTAAAAATTATCCTGAGCACTTTTTTTGACGCCCTGCCGCAGGAGCTTAATGCGCAGTTGCAGCAGCCGATAAAGAACTACCTGTTGGAGCAGTTGGACGTAATGGAAGGGGTGTTTACCCAGGAGCTGAAAACCCGTATGGGCGAGTACCTGCCGGCTGATTTTAAAATAAATGCACAGCCCCGCGAAGTCAAATTTGATATGACCGGCGACATTCGCAAAGGAATAAAATTCAATGAAGACCTGGAAAATGACATGCTGATTACTATCGACGAAAATATTGCCCAGAGTCAGAATGCTGTTATCAAACCAACGCTGGTGCAGAATAATGTACCTGCTTTTGCCTTGTTTGCCATGTTTTTTATTGTGATCCCGCTGGCCGGCAGTATGCTTACCGAACGCAACGAAGGCACGTACAACCGCATACGGACACTTCCGGTAAAATATATTACCATACTCTGGGGGAAAATTGTAGTTTATGCCTCTATTTGCTTATTGCAGTTGATATTGATGATAATCACCGGAATGTATCTTTTGCCTGTAATTTATGGTATGCCACCCCTTGAGTTGGGGAGCAACATTTTTGCCTTGATATGCGCCGCTTTTTCTTCGGCTTTTGCGGCTATCGGCTTTGGTCTGCTGGTGGGTACCTTTGCCTCCACCCAGAGCCAGGCAGGGATTTTTGGGTCTTTTATGGTGTTGATATTAGCCATTCTGGGCGGAATCTTTCTTCCGGTGTATATGATGCCTGCGCCTATGCAGGCGGCAAGTATTGTTTCGCCGGTACGTTGGGGCGTGGATAGTTTTCTTGATATCTTTGTCAGGGAGGCTTCTATTGATGTCATCGGGGTAAACCTTATCAGATTGAATGTATTTTTTATTTTATCTTTGTTCGTTGCCCTGCTGACTTTTATCAGGAGAAAATGATTTTATAATTTTTTTAATCAAGGCTTATGAAAGAACAAGAAGTAAACAAAGATTATAAGGTAAAGAAGTACATCTTATATGCCGAAAAAAATGATGGCACTTACGGCCCGGTAGAAGGTGGATCGTACATGATGGAAAACGAGCTGGATGATTTTTGGTTTAAGAAAAGCCACATGGAAAAAATGCTCCGGCAACGGCTGCTGAAAGGAGAAATTAGTCCGCTGGACTACTATATGGTGTTGCAGGAAATGACCGTTGCCGAACTGGCCGACCGTGCCGGAATATGCAAACGCAAAGTAAAATGCCAACTGAACCCCAAACATTTTAAAAAAGCCCGTGTCAGCGATTTACAGAAATATGCCAGGGCCTTTAATATCCCGCTGGCAAACTTTTTTCAGGTAATTGAAACGTCAACAGGCTTGAACCCGAACTACCATTTTTATTTTGAAGAAGAATCGAAAAAGGATGCGCAACTCATTGCTCAGCACGGGCAAGGTAATCCTTTGATGGTGGTAACAAAAATTGAGGAGAGGACCAAATGAATATTGTAATTCCTTATGAACACCGCATGTCGGCTCATTGCGAAACCGGTACGCTTAGTGGGCAACTTGCTTTTCACGGTATGGAGATATCTGAATCCATGGTATTTGGCATTGGTAGTGGCATATTTTTCGGGTATTTCAATAATTCGCGTTTTGCTTTTCCAACCTTTATCGTACGTAACCAGCCAGGCAAAATCAGGGAGAACGTGGGTGACAGGCTGGGAATAAAATTTTATACCCGGAAATTTAAAACACCCGAAAAAGCTCAGGAAGGACTGGATAAAATACTTGAAAAAGGCATCCCTGCCGCCGCACAGGTTGATTTCTTTTTTATGGAATACCTGCCACAGTATTTGCGTGTACATATCAACGTGCACTTTATCAATATTGTTGGCAAAAAAGACAATAATTACCTGATCAGCGACTGTTACCATCCAGGCATTGTGGAACTTAACGAAGAGGCCTTGATGAAGGGCCGTTTTGCTGGTGGCAGTATGGCGCCAAACGGCTTTTTATATTATCCTGAATTTATTCCCGCTACTTTTAATTTTGAAAAAGCTGTCAGGACAGGAATAAAAAAAGCTTGTTTTTATATGCTGAAGATTCCTATTCCTTTTTTAGGGATCAAAGGTATGCGCAGGTTTGGAAAACACATTGTAGAATGGCCAAACCTTGCTATCGACTCCGAAGATTTGTCGCATCAGCTATCAAAAATCAATGTGCTGCTCGAAGACCAGGGTACCGGTGGTGCCGGTTTCCGGTTTATGTATGCCACTTTTTTGAAGCAGGCCGCCGAAATTCTGAACAACCCTGCCCTCAACGGCTTGTCGGGACAAATGATGGAGATTGGTGACTACTGGCGCGAAGTGTCGTTATATGCCGCACGTCTGGGCCGCAACCGTGATTTTTCCAAAGAACACCTCCTGGAGTTAGGTCAGCTAATTAATAAACAGGCCGATAGGGAAGAAGCTTTTTTTAAAACTCTTTCAAAGACCATTTGATTTGAATTAAAAAAAAAGAGGTTTCGTCATGGCGAAACCTCTTTTTTTTTCTAGAAAATTCAATTAGTTATGCAGCAAATTGATTAATAGTTTTCTTCTTTTAGCTGCATGAATGATTTCGGGTGCAGACAGGCAGGGCAGGTTTCGAGGGCTTTGGCCGATTCGTAAACATAACCGCAGTTGAGGCACTTCCACCATACTTTTCCATCTTTCATAAAAACTTTGTCTTCCGACAGATTCTGCAAAAGTTTCAGGTAGCGTTTTTCGTGTTCGGCTTCCACTTTTGCAATCATTTTGTAAGCGGTGGCCACTTCCATAAAACCTTCCTGTGCAGCTATCTCGGCAAACTGAGGATAAAGGTCTGTCCATTCTTCGTGTTCGCCTTCGGCTGCCGCTTTGAGGTTTTCCATGGTGGTGCCTATTTTTCCGGCAGGATATCCGGCAGTAATTTCCACCATGCCGCCTTCGAGGAATTTAAAGAAGCGTTTGGCATGTTCTTTTTCCTGCAGGGCTGTTTCGGTAAAAATGTTGGCTATCTGTTCGTAGCCTTCTTTGCGCGCCTCGCTGGCAAAAAATTCGTAACGGTTACGTGCCTGCGATTCGCCGGCAAATGATTTCAGAAGATTCTGTTCTGTTTTTGTTCCTTTTAATGATTTTGTCATAGGTTTAAAATATTTGGTGATTAAATTTCAATAAAAACGTCTTTCCCTGCGCCACATAACGGACACACCCATTCATCGGGAAGGTCTTTAAATTTTATGGCTTCCACCTTGTCGTCATAAATATACCCGCATACACAGCATTTGTATTTTTTCTGAGTTTCAATAGTGGTGCTTTTTGCTAGTATTGCGGTATCGATATAGGTAGGCGCATTTTTTGGAGATAAGCCCTTTTTTACCTGCCTGTAATATTGGTATGTAATGGGTTCTTTGGAAATATCTATTGTATCTGCCTGCACCAGGTCGCCAATAAACATCAGGTGAGTGCCCAGGTCGATGGTTTGCACAATTTTACATTCAAGAAACGCCAGGCTGTCGTTCAGCACTATCGGCACACCGGTGTTCCCATATCTGACGGAAAGGTCCTCAAATTTGTTGAATTCTCTGCCGCAACGATACCCGAACCTGCTGAAAATATCCGACGAAGTGTCTGTACTTAAAACACTTACGGAGAAGTTTCCCTTGCTTTGCATGATTTCTGATGTGTAGTTATTTTTGTTGCAACAAGTGGCAAAACGTGGTGGCTCTGATGTTACCTGGAACACCGTATTGGAAATATAGCCGTTGCCGCATTCCTTATCACCCGAGCAGACAACATATAGGCCATATGTAATGGAAAAAAGGGCTTCCACATTTACCATACAAAAAATTTGGCTGCAAGATACGAAAATTTTGCATATGATAGAATACATGACTTTTTATGAAAAAAAATTAATAATTTTGTCAGATAATTGATGTGTATAAAAACAAGCTTATGGAAGTAAATGATGAACTGAAGTTGAAGGTAAAAGAGATGATTGTGGATACGCTAAAAATAAATGATGTCAATCCGCCTGATATCCTTAATGACCAGCCCCTGTTTTCTGGTGAAAATATTATTACTCTTGATTCCATTGACGGAATTGAACTTATAATGGCTATTCAACGGAAATTTGGTGTGCGCCTCGACGATCAGAACCTTGCGCGCAATATTCTGAATACCGTGGACAATATGGCGGAATTTATCGCACAGGGAAAGGAAAAAGAGTAAAGTTTTTTACTTTGCTATTACTGTTAATTGTTTTTGTTGTTACTTTCATTTTTTTATCATGGACTTTTCTAAAATTCCTGTTATTGAACGCAAATCGGCTGCCGAAATCGTCAAGTTTCAGGAAAAACAGCTGCGGGCAGAACTGACCTATTTGCAGGACTATTCGAAATTTTACAGGCGTTTTTTTAAAAAACACCACATTGACATCCGAAAGATAAAAACCCTTAACGACCTGCAGCGCATTCCGGTTACCACCAAGGATGATCTTCAGCGTTATAATGAGGACTTTATCTGCGTGCCTAAAAGTAAAGTGGTGGATTATATGACCACTTCAGGTACCTTAGGTTATCCTATCACGCTGGCGGCCACCGAAAACGACCTGCAACGCATTGCCTACGACGAGGCCTTGAATTTTGCCTGTGCCGGGGCCGGCAAACAGGATGTGTTTCAACTGATGACAACCCTCGACCGTCGTTTTATGGCAGGGCTGGCCTATTTTATGGGGCTGCGCAGGCTGGGCGCCGGAGTTATCAGGGTGGGATCGGGAATGCCCGAATTACATTGGGATACCATCAGGAGGTTTAACCCAACCTACATAGTTACTGTGCCGTCATTTATTTTGAAGCTGGTGGATTTTGCCCATGCCAACGGAATTGATTATTTGAATTCATCCGTGAAAAACGCCGTATGTATTGGAGAGCCATTGCGTAATCCTGATTTTTCTCTCAATACCCTGGGTTTGCGTATCGCAGAGCGGTGGCCATTGAAATTGTTTTCTACCTATGCTTCCACCGAAATGGGAGCTGGTTTTACCGAATGTCCTCACGGGGTGGGAGGCCATACTCATCCGGAGCTGATCATCATTGAGTTTCTTGACGAAAACAATTTGCCGGTAGCCGATGACGAAGCAGGCGAAATTACCATTACCACGCTGGGTGTGGAAGGGATGCCCTTGTTGCGATATAAGTCGGGCGACGTGTGTTTTCATCATAACGAACCCTGTGCCTGTGGAAGGACTACCATGAGGCTTGGCCCTGTTATCGGACGCAAACAGCATATGATAAAATACAAAGGAACAACATTATACCCGGCTTCTTTGTATGATATTCTTGACGGTTTTGATGCTATTATAAACTATGTGGTGGAGGTCTCGACCAACGAAATTGATACGGACAGAATTTGTATTTATATCGGATGCCGTGACAATGTATCTGGTTTTGAAAAAACAATACAGGAACGGTTCAGGGCAAAATTACGGGTAGTTCCTGAAATAATTTTTCAGTCAGCGGAGGCGGTTAACCGCCTGGCTTTTCCGCCCATGAGCCGCAAACCGGTGAAGTTTATTGATAAGCGGTAAGGGCATTTGCTTGCATAATTGGAATTCTATAAAAAATATACTAACTTTACACTCTTAAATTTTAGTAATTTATGAATGTTACCAGCGACCAACAAGCAGTCGCGACAAAAAAGTTCATCGAGATCGAAAAGGTTATCGGCAAGAAAAACCCCCGGCTTCAAAAGTTTTTGCCCGGTTTTGTTATTGGCTATGTAAAACGAATTATTCATCAGGACGAGATCAACGATTTTATTGAACGCAACGGCAATGTTTACGGTTTGGAATTTATTGACCGTATTGTCAAAGAATTTATTAAGGAACTTAATACCTGCGGAATCGAAAACATTCCTGCTGACAGACGGATACTGATTGCGTCAAATCATCCGCTGGGAGGGCTCGACGGAGTGGCATTGATGCATGCAGCAGGAAAAATTCGTCCCGATATCCTTTTTCCGGTTAACGACCTGCTAATGAACCTGGAAAACATTAAAAATCTTTTTATCCCTATCAACAAGCACGGCAGCAACGCCCAGAACCTTAAAATAATTAATGATACTTTTGCCTCAGATGTTAGTGTGCTTTATTTTCCTGCCGGCCTGTGTTCACGAAAACATACTCATGGTATTATTCAGGACCTGGAGTGGAAAAAAACTTTTATTTCTTATGCTCGTAAGTATCAGCGTGATATCATCCCAACCTATATTGACGGCAGAAACTCCAATTTTTTCTATAATCTGGCACGGCTCAGGACTATGCTTGGGGTGAAAGCCAATATAGAAATGTTTTATCTTGTGGATGAGATGTATAAACAAAAAAACAAAACCATCAATATTACCTTTGGAAAACCCATTTCTTACCAGCTTTTTGATAAAAGCCACACCGACCAGCAATGGGCCCTGAAGGTCAAAGAACATGTTTACAAGCTGGAATCGTCAAACGATGCCGAATTTTTAAAATAAAACTATGGAAAATATTATTGCCCCCTTGCCCAGATTAGTGCTGGAAAAAGAACTTTCAGATAAATTTTTTTTTCGCAAAACAAATTTTGGAAATAACCAAATTTTTATCATCAACGCCCACAACGCGCCCAATGTAATGCAAGAAATTGGCCGTCTGCGCGAAATCGCCTTTCGTGATGCCGGCGGCGGTACGGGAAAATCGGTTGATATCGATGAATACGACATTTGTGAGAAACCTTATGAGCAAATGATCGTGTGGAATCCTGCCGATATGGAAATTGTGGGCGGCTATCGTTTTATTGAGTGTGCCAAAGCGCTTTATAACCCCGAAGGTCTTCCTTATATTGCCACCACCGAATTGTTTAGTTTTTCGCAACGTTTTCTTAAAGAGTTTTTGCCGCACACCATCGAGCTGGGTCGTTCTTTTGTGCAGCCTGGTTATCAACCTTTGGTAAACAGCCGGAAAGGGATGTTTTCGCTGGAAAACCTGTGGGATGGCATTGGCGGCCTGCTGATGGAAATGCCGCATATTAAATATTTTTTTGGAAAGGTTACCATGTATCCTCATTTTAATCAGCGGGCGCGAGATATTATCATGTATTTTCTTTTTAAGTATTTTCCTGATAAAGATAATCTGGTAAAACCCATCGCTCCGCTAGAGATAAAAACCGAACTGAAGGAGCTGGAACCAATTTTTAACGGAGGCAATTATGGCGCTGATTATAAAATGCTTATTCAAACCCTGCGTGAACTAAACGAAAACATTCCTCCTTTAGTGAAGGCATACATGAATCTTACTTCCACCATGCGAAGTTTTGGAACGGCTATCAATCCAGGTTTTGGCAGTGTTCAGGAAACAGGTATCCTGGTTACGGTGGAGGATATTTATGAAAACAGAAAGGAACGACATATTTCCTCGTTCCGGAAAGAGTAATATTATGGTGATTAAATCTGCTACATATATTTCCAGCTGTGTAGATCTGAAAAAGTGCCCACTGCCGGTACTTCCCGAATATGCTTTTATTGGCCGGTCCAATGTAGGCAAATCTTCGCTCATTAATATGCTCACAGGGATAAAAGGCTTGGCCAAGGTATCGGCAAGCCCGGGCAAAACCAAGGTTATCAACCATTTTCTTATCAACGAAGAGTGGTACTTAGTGGATTTGCCGGGTTATGGCTTTGCCAGGATATCCAAAGAGCTAAAAAAAGAATGGGAGAAAATGATCTCGCATTATCTTATCCGGCGGCGAAACCTTATATGCACCTTTGTGTTGGTTGATATCCGGGTTCCGGTGCAACAAAAAGATATGGATTTCATAAATAACATGGGCGAATCGGAATTGCCGTTTATTATAGTAATGACAAAGGCAGATAAAGTTTCCAAACAAGAGGGGATAAAAACGGTGGCGGAATGGAAGAAGGCGCTTTCGCACAGTTGGCAGGAATGTCCCCGGATAGTGGTTAGTTCGGCCGGAACGGGACAAGGTCGTGACGAAGTACTGGATTATATTCAAAACAACAACAAGATTTTTATTCCACCAGTAGTGAAATAATAGCGATACTTATGGTGTGAGTTCCTGGCCGGTTTTCTTGTTGTCTTCCGTGGTTTCTTTCTTTTTCTTGGGTGTCATAACAAAGCCTTTAACCACTTTTGGCTCGGGCTGTTTTTGCTGTTTTACTTCTTCGGGAGCTTTGCCTTTAATATATGTCTTAGTTTCGGCAACCGTTCCGTTGGCATAATAGTACACCCACTCACCTTCGCGCAGACCGTATTTGTATTCCCCTTTTGCCCGTAACGTACCTTTTGAGCTATAATTAGTCCACACCCCTTCGCGTTTGCCGTTTTGGTATTCTCCTTCGCTTTTTTTCTCTCCGTTGACGGGAAAATAGGTGACCCACTTACCCGATTTTCGGCCGTTAATATATTGTCCTTCGGAAATAATGGTGCCTTTGATGTCGTATCTTTTGTATTCTCCGTCGCGCCGGTTGTTGAAATAGTTGGATTCTTCGATGACGGCGCCTGTCGCCGAAGAGTGTCGTATGCAGGGCCCGTGTTTTACATCATTCTGAAAGGAAATTTCCATCACCAGCGTTTTGTCGCGGGTATAATACTTCCACAAACCCTGTTTGCGGCCTAACTCGTCTATAGTGTTGCGATGCTTATCCGAAGCCGGCTGATACTGTGGCTTTATCAATGTTTCTTTTTGAGAAAAAAGAACTAGAGGTGTCAACAACCACAGTATGCAAAGTGTATAAGTAAAATTATTTTTCACCGGGCATCAGTTTACTTCAAAGATATTAAAAAATGGAAAAAATTCCTTACTTTTTTGTTTATACGTTTAGAACACAAAAAAGTTTTGCTGCCTGTTAAAAACAAAGAAAAATAACTTTTAACCGGCCATTTTGATATCAGAAAAATAATATTGCCGGCTATTTTTTCAAAGGATACTTATCGTCCATATACACCCAGAACAAAGGCTTGAATCCTTTTATCTCGCCGCTGTCGTCATATAGTGTCAGGGCAGGTGCAACACCAAGCACTTTTTTTTCGATGATAAAGTTTTCTTCATCAAAGTACCACTCTTCCAAAAAAGTTACCCTGTGAATATCCTTACGTTCGAGTTTTGTGTTAATTACCGTGTCCACCTCGTCGAAAGGGGCTACGGTGCGTGTGTACAATACCGTGTCGTAACGGTTGAATATGCCTTCTACCTCACTTTTGGTCAGCAGGGTATTGTCGATGTAATCATGGGCTTTTACTCTGCCCGACAAGGCAGCATCTACAATGATATTGATGAACTGTTCGCGTTTTGGGCCTTCCATGTTTTCACACCACCAGTCGGTATCTTCGTTGTACGGACTTTTGATAAAAACAGGATACTGTATGCGTTCAGTAAGGATAATCTTGTTTTCAGGATTTTTTTTGTTGCGACAAGCTGTGAATGATAATATTAGTAAGCATATCCAGGCACATAACACAATACGTTTCATGGTGATTTTTTTACAAAAATAAGATATAAGTTGAATTATTCAAACATTAATGATTATTCTGGCAGCAGCACAAAATGTCTGTTATGCAAGTTAGCATTGTTAGCGTATGGGAGTAGTGAGGCTGTTAAATCTCGTTTCCTTCAAACAGTTTGCTGATGATGTCTTTGTATTTATTGTTGACATAGGCGCGTTTTATTTTCAGGGTAGGAGTGAGTTCTCCTGACCAAACGGTCCATTCGGAATCCATGATTTCCCACCGGCGTATTTGTTCGGTTTCGCCAAAAAAAGTATTGTAATGGGCAATAATTTTCTTGTATTTGTTTTTTACGTCAGGATGGTTGATCATTTCGGGGTTGGTGGTGTACACCAGTCCTTTGTTTTCGCACCATGCTTTCAGGTCGTTAAAGTCAGGCACTATAAGAGCAGCAGCATATTTCTGATTTTCACCCAGGACTATCATGGCATCGATCAGGGGCGATTCGATAAATTTTGCTTCTATCTGGCCTGGGTTTACATATTTTCCGAACGAAGTTTTGAAGATTTCTTTTTTACGTCCGGTGATGGTCAGTTGACCGGTGGGTTCTAACTTTCCCAGGTCGCCGGTATGAAACCATCCTTCTTCGTCAATCACTTCTTTGGTGAGGGCTTCGTCTTTATAATATCCTTTCATTAAGCCAGGGCCTTTGGCTAATATTTCGCCATCTTCGGCTATTTTCATCTGCACGCCGCGGAGGGGTTTACCAACGGTTCCGAATCGCACACCATCTTTGTCAACGGCGCTGCTCACGGCTATTACAGGAGATGTTTCAGTCAGTCCATAACCCTCATGGACATTGATGCCGGCAGCCCAAAAAATCCTTGCAAGTCGTGGCTGCAATGCTGCTCCTCCCGAAACCAGCAATTTGATGTTGCCACCAAAAACCGCCCTCCATTTATTGAAAATAAGCATATTGGCAATCTTTAGTTTTAACTCATACCACCAGCCATTGGCCTTGTCCAGTTCGTAGTTTAACCCCAGGTCAACGGCCCAGAAAAACAACTTCTTTTTAAATCCATGAAGCTTGCGGCCTGTTTTTATTATCCGGTCGAATATTTTTTCAATCAGGCGGGGGACACAGGACATGATGGCTGGTTTTACTTCCTTCATGTTATCCACAATGGTTCCCAGGTTTTCAGCATAATATATGGAAAGTCCCATGTACTGATAAAGATAATTCAGCATACGTTCGTAGATATGGCATAAAGGCAAAAAACTCAATGCGTTGTCGCCAGGACCTATGGGCGGAATGTACGATACGGCAATAAAATTACTGATGAGATTGGCATGGGTAAGCATCACTCCTTTGGGAACGCCAGTGGTACCAGAAGTGTATATCATAGTGGCCACATCATCGGTGGTTATTGATTTTTTTATTGCTGCCAGCTTATCTTTTGCCGGATGTTGAAAACCCAGCTTAATCAATTCGTTGAGGTGTTTAAAACCGAAAATGTTTTTGAAGGTATAGATGCCTTTTAGCGATGGCACATCGGGCAGGATGTTGGAAATCTTTTTAAACAGGTCTTCTCCGGCCAGAAAAACATATTTAATCTCAGCATGATTAAAAATATGCTTATAGTCTGCCTCGCTGATGTTGGGGTAGATGGGAACGTGTATGGCTCCGATCTGTAAAATGCCCATATCCAGAAAGTTCCATTCCGGCCTGTTATGGGTGATGGTGGCTATGGTATCGCCTTTTTGTACGCCAAGATGTAAAAAACCATAGCTGATATAATTGGCGATTTCTTTGTATTGATTTGAACTGTAACGAACCCATTCTCCTTCTTCTTTTCCTGCCAATGCGTCGGTTTTGGGAAATTTTTCTTCATACCTGCCGAGCAGATCAAAAATGCGTGTTATTTCCATGATTTAATAAGTTTGTTTTTCAAAAAAGAAAGCAAAGATAGAAAAAACTTAAACAAGTGTTTAAAATTTTTTTTAACAATCAGAAAAGCATTACTTCTGCTGTTTACGGGCTGTATGCACGGTGTTGGCTTGTGCGGTAGGTGTAATAATCATATCGTTGATATTAACATGAGGAGGTAATGAAGCCGCATACAAAATAATGGAGGCGATATCCTTGCCTTTTAATGGCTTAAAGCCTTCATAGGTTTTCCGGGCAGCGTCTTTGTTGCCTCTGTACCTGACTAATGAAAACTCTGTTTCTGTGGCTCCCGGAGCTATCTGGGTAACTTTAATGTTGTGTTTCAGCAGGTCGATTCGCATTGACCGGGTAAGGGAATCCACGGCAGCTTTGGTGGCGCAATATACATTTCCGTTGATATACGGTTCTTTACCGGCAATAGAACCTACATTGATAATATGACCTTTTTGGCGGGCAATCATCAAAGGAATTACAAATTTCGAAACATATAGCAGTCCCTTAAGATTGGTGTCAATCATTTCGTCCCAATCCTGCGTATCCCCATCCTGAATCAGGTTAAACCCCCGGGCCAGACCTGCATTGTTTATTAGGATGTCAATGTTTTTCCATTTTTCGGGAAGCTGGCTAAGGGCCTTTTCGGTTTCATTTTTGTTGCGGATATCAAAATTCAGAGGCAGGACACTGACTTTATATTTTTCAGGAAAACTGCTGCTAATCTTGTGCAATCGTTCTTTGCGGCGTCCGGTGATGATTAGGTGGTAACCGTGCATGGCGAAAATTTCGGCACAGGCTAGTCCGATACCGCTGGTGGCGCCGGTTATCATTACAATTTTTTTTGTATTTCCCATTCGATAGAATTTATTTTGGTTTGCGTGCTAATGCTTTTTTAATTGCACAAGCACGCTGTTAGCGGTATGTGGCTTTCTATCATGCTTTAAGTCGGATAATTTCTTGTTTAATTTCTTCTATGACTTCTTTGTT
>DAONFU010000007.1:21832-32982 GCA_035403765.1 Bacteroidales bacterium | reverse complement strand
AATGACTAATGACTAATGACTAATGACTAATGACTAATGACTATTGACCAACGACCAACGACCAACGACCAATGATATATGACCAATGACCAATTAATATGTGCGGCATCTCTGGTATAGTAGCTTTTAACGAAGGCGGTCTGAAATTTCTGAACCGTATTCCCGAGGCTGTGGCATCTATGCAAAGCAGAGGTCCCGACAATAACTGCATATACCTGAACGGCAATGTTGCTTTCGGACATAACCGGCTTTCCATTATAGATGTTTCTGAAGCAGCATCTCAACCATTTACAGACAGTTCAGGAAGATATACCATCGTTTTTAACGGAGAGTTCTTTAATTTCCAAACCTATCGCGAACAGCTCATTTCCGGCGGAATGCAACTAAAGTCCTCCAGCGATACGGAAGTGCTGCTCCACTTATATATGCTCGAAGGGCCTGCCTGTCTTGAAAAAATAAACGGATTCTTTGCGCTGGCCATTCATGATAGGATGGAAGGTACTGTTTTTATTGCCCGCGACCGTATGGGTGTTAAACCGCTGCTGATATACCAGGATGAAGAAAAATTCTGCTTTGCCAGCGAAATGAAAGCCTTGCTGGCCATGGGCATTCCCAAAACGCTCGATTACACTTCTCTCTTTGCTTATCTTCAGATGAATTATGTGCCGGCCAACTTTTCAATGATAAAAAATGTGGTGAAACTTGAACCGGGTACTTACCTGATGATAAAACAAGGTGTGGTCGAACAAAAAAGATTTTATTCTATACCTTACCATCCTGGTGACGGCAACACCACGGATGATTACCCAAGCGCCTGTTCCAAAGTGAGGGACTTGCTGACGGATGCTGTCGAAAAAAGGATGATTTCCGATGTGCCTCTCGGAGCTTTCCTCAGTGGAGGAGTCGATTCTTCTATTATCGTGGCCTTGGCCTCAAAATTCACCAGGCATTTAAATACCTTTTCTATTGGCTTCAGTGATGCTGCTTTTTTTGACGAAACCGCCTATGCGCAAATTGTCGCCAATAAATTCAAAACCAATCACACTGTTTTTCCCCTTACCAACGACGATCTTTTTGGCGCTTTATATCATGTGCTTGATTACATCGATGAGCCTTTTGCTGATTCTTCGGCCATTGCGGTGTATATCCTGAGCCAGCAAACCCGGAAACATGTTACGGTGGCCTTATCGGGTGATGGTGCCGACGAACTGTTTGGCGGATACCTGAAACATGAAGCCGAACTCAGGATAAGAAACGCCAACGGATTAGTCAAACTTCTAAAATACGCTGCACCATTAATAAACCTCCTCCCGCAGTCGCGAGATAAGACCTTGTTCAACAAATTCAGGCAGGCTTCCAAATACGCTAACGGTTTGAATTTGTCCGAAAAAGAACGATACTGGCGCTGGTGCTCTTTTATTACCGGGCAGGAAGCCGGACGAATGATGTCTGGAACGGTGAATAGTGCCGAATACCTGAGGCGCAAAGAAAGTATCATTTCGAACATTACCCATAAAGGAAGTTTGAATGAAGTGCTGCTTGCCGATATGAAGCACGTATTGGTGAATGATATGCTTACAAAAGTGGATTTGATGTCAATGGCAAATTCACTGGAAGTAAGAACGCCTTTTTTGGATTACCGCCTGGTTGATTACGTTTTTTCATTGCCCGCCGCATATAAGATTCAGGGGAATATCAGAAAAAAAATCCTGCAGGACGCATTTAAGGATATGCTGCCTGCCGAAATTTACCACCGTCCGAAACATGGTTTTGAAGTTCCTATGCTTTCGTGGTTGCGCAATGAATTATTTCCGCTAATCAACAACGATCTGTTAAACGACGATTTTATCGTGGAGCAGAATATTTTTGAAGTAGCTGAAACAAAAAAACTTAAATCACGTTTACAGGCTAATAACCCAGGCGATGTGCATGCGCAAATCTGGGGTTTGATAGTTTTTCAATATTGGTGGAAAAAATATTTTATTAACTAAACAGAAAAAATGCCAAGAGTCTTACGAATCATCAATCGTTTCAATCTTGGCGGGCCCACTTACAATGCGGCCTACCTCACGCGGTATTTGTGTCCTGAATTTCAGACACTGCTGATAGGAGGCATGAAAGAGGCATCGGAAGAAAATTCCGAATATATTGTGAGAAATCTGGGAATCGTTCCGATAACAATTCCCGAGATGCATCGCTCCATAAATCCTCTGAAGGATATTATCGCGCTCCGAAAAATCTGTGAATTTATTGAAGATTACAAACCGGATATAGTACACACCCATGCCTCTAAAGCCGGTGCATTAGGCAGGAGGGCGGCATACAGGATGAATGTCCCTGTGATAGTGCATACCTTTCATGGCCACGTTTTTGATGCTTATTTTAGTGGCGTAAAATCATATATGTATCAGCACATTGAGCGCGCACTGGCCCGAAAATCCTCCAAAATCATTGCCCTGAGTCCCATTCAACGCGACGACCTGGTGCACAAATACCGCATATGCAGCGAAGACAAAGTGAAGGTTATTCCTCTTGGCTTCGACCTGAATCGTTTCAGAGAAAACAAGGATGAAAAAAGAAAGCGGTTTCGGGATGATTATCTTGTTGAAGATGATGAAATTGCCATTGGAATCGTTGGGAGAATAGTGCCAATAAAAAACCATAGTCTTTTTTTGGAAGGCATTAAACATGTGGTGGATAAATCCGGAAAAAAAATAAGGGCATTTATCGTTGGCGACGGGGAAGAAAAAATTAACGTGATGAAAAAATGTCGTGAGTTGGGGCTCACTACCGTTGACTTCACCCTTGAAAAAAGAAAAGCGGAGGTAACCTTCACTTCCTGGATTAAAGACGTGGACATAGTGAATGCTGGAATGGACATTATTACCCTGACATCCTTAAATGAAGGTACGCCGGTGAGTCTTATCGAGGCTCAGGCCTCTGGAAAACCAATTGTAACAACCAATGTAGGCGGTATCGAAAATATTGTCATACCCGGACATACCGCCTTGCTGTCAGACAATATACTGCCGGGCGACTATCAGGAGAAACTGCTTACCCTCGTTCAGGACGAACAAATGCGTAACGACTTTGGTATGGCAGGCTGGGATTTTGTTTATCAAAAATTTTCGTACAACAGGTTGGTCTCCGACATGAAAAATTTGTATAATGAATTGCTTGCATAGTCAATTAAAGCAATAAAATAGTAATTTTGTAAAAAAATTATAATGAAGCGTTATATCTGCTATTTGCTTGTTTTTATGGTCTTTGCTTCTGGCTGTAAGGTGTTTATGCCCCAACAGATGCTCCGGCAGGGCGATTATCCGCTGTCGGTTTTTCCCGATTCGCTTCGAAAACAAGAATATAGAATTGCGGCCAATGATGTGTTGCAAATTCGTATTTTGACTAATAATGGAGAAAAAATGGTTGATCCGGTGAGTGGAGATAAACTTGGCAGTCAGTTGAACTATCAGGTGGAATACGACGGACAGATTAAGCTCCCTATCATAAACAGAATCATGATAGGCGGAAAAACAATCAGTGAAGCAGAGAAGATGCTCGAAGAAAGATTCTCTGTTTATTTCAACAACCCTTTTGTTCAGATAAAAGTAACCAACAACAGGGTAACTATCTTCCCCGGGGGAGAAGGCAGCGACCCTATGGTAGTTGTTCTTGATAATTCCAACACAACTCTTTTGGAAGCCCTGGCAAAAATTGGTGGTATAAGAAGCGGAAAAGCACATAAAATAAAACTTATCAGGGGCGATTTGCGAAACCCACAGGTTTATTTAATTGACCTGTCAACGGTGCGGGGAATGACACAAGCCGACCTTGTGCTTCAGGCCAACGACATCATTTATGTGCAACCACGTGCTAAAGTGCCTCAAAAACTGTTGGAAGCATTAGCGCCTTTTACTTCTTTATTAACCTCATTATTAATGATTTATCAGGTTTTTGTTAGACAATAATGGCCAAAAAGAAAAAAATATCACCGATTAATGATGAGATAGACTTAAAGCTATTCTTATATATTTTCAAGAAAAATATTTATTTTCCTCTAGCGTTTTTGATAGTGGGCCTGGCTATTGCTTTCTTGTATTTACGATATACCCTGCCGCTTTTTGAAACCTCAGCAGTAATTCAGATCGATAGAAATGATGAAGCAAGGAGCATGTTTGGACTTACCGGCTCTTTTGAAGATGATAACTTCATGGCCAAGAAGGTGGAGCTAATTCGTTCCGCTATTTTTCTTCAAAGGGTTACTGCAAAATTACCCCTTTCCGAGTCATATTACGAAAAAGGTACTATTCTGGATTTTGAGCAGTTTCGAACATCTCCCTACAAGGTGGAGTACAATGTTAAATCGGATGCAATCTATGGAATCCCCATATTCGTGGAGTTCGAAAATAACGCCAAGTGTATTTTGAAATATGAAATAGATAAAGACAAGGAACAAAAGTTGGAAATTCCGCTTACTTCAAAAGCTGTTTTTCCCGAAGTTGATATTACACTCTCCAATATCAATTATTCCCGGCTCGACGAAGAACGCAGGTTTTTTACCGATAAAAGGTATTATTTCATTATTAACCCTCCTGACCAAATTATTCCGGCGATAGTCTCAAAACTTCATGTGGAACCTTTGAATCAGGCAGGAAACACCATTATGGTTCGTTATCAGCATAATTGCGCCGAAAAAGCTGCTGCTATTGTGAATACTATTGCCGAAGAATTCCAGAGTTACGATATTGAAAAACAAGCCGAAAGTGCCAACAAAATGCTTGATTTTATCGAGTCGAGAATGGATATTATCTATGATACTCTCGTAAAATCCCAGGAGGATATCCTCCAATTTAAGAAATCTTATGGTCTCGATTCTGTAGGAACCAGCAACTTATTGCCTTCACTAACCTCGCGTCTCAACGATTACCAAAACCAATTGGTTGCCATAGAGCTTGAATCGAACAAACTACAGGAGATAGAAAAAAATATAAAAGTAACCAGCAACTCCGATTTAACAAGGTTGATAGTCCTAACCTCCGGAAGCGATTTCAGGGGATCTATATCTTCGCTGCTCACCTCGTTGCAGGGAATGATAATAACCCGGGAGAAGCTCTTGTACGACCTTACCGAAAACAGCGGACAGATAAAAGAATTGGACTATCAGATTGCCCTGCAGAAAAAACTTATAACAGAAAGTATTGAATACCTGAATATAAACCTAAACGAACGAAAAAAAGAAATCGAAGAAAAAATTGCTATGTATCAGGGCAAACTCGGTGTGGACGGCGAAAGCTATAACCCTGTAGATTTGGCAAGCCTAGAACGTATTTCAAAAATCAACGAATCCTATTATACCCAGCTCGTCAACAAAAAGGCCGAATTTCAGCTAGCCAAAGCCGGGTATGTTTCACAAAACGTGATATTGCAGCGGTCCGGTGTCCCCACCCAGCCTATTTCTCCCATAAAAAACACCATATATATTATTGCCATAGCCTTGTCCTTGTTTTTGGGTATGGCAATTATTATTGTACGCTATGTTTTGTTCAACAATATTCTCAGTCTCAACGATATATTCAAATATACCGACATCTCGGTTATCGGATTGGTGCCTCGTTATCCTTTGAAAATTCCCGTGTCTCAACTGATTGTTGACGAACATCCCCGTTCGTTAATTGCCGAAGCACTGCGGTCTATCCGAACCAACCTGCAATTTTTGAATAATGAAATAGGGCCTAAAATTATCGCCTTTTCATCCACTATTTCAGGTGAAGGAAAAACATTTGTTGCGATCAATCTGGCCGGTGTCATTGCTTTTTCAGATAAAAAAGTAGTGGTCATAGACCTGGATTTGCGAAAACCCAAGATACACATTGGCTTTGGCGTGGACAACCATAAGGGGATGAGCACGATACTTTCGCACAAAACCGAAATCGAGGAGTGTATTAACCACAGTTCCATAAAAAATCTTGATTTTATAACAGCAGGACCTGTGCCGCCCAATCCTTCTGAATTAATTTTCAGCCAGGAAACTGATGCCGTTTTGGAGTTTCTAAAGACAAAATATGATTTTATTATCATCGACAACCCGCCCGTAGGACTGGTTACCGATGGCATTAAAGCCTTGTCGATTGCCGATTATCCTCTATATGTGATTAAGGCCAATTATTCAAAAAAATACTATATCCTGGATCTGGAACGTATGGTAGAAGATAGTAAGATTAAAAAAATATCCATCGTATTAAACGCTGCCGAGCCTGTCAACAACACTTACAAATACGGTAAAACATACAGTTCGAAGAACAAAGGGTATGGCTACGGCTATGGTTATGGCTACGGTTATGGTTATGGCTACGGTTATGGCTATGGTATTGAGGACGAAACTCAGATAGCAAAAAAACATAAACGTAAAAAAAGTTTGTTAAGCAGGATCTTCGGTTTTTTTAAAATAAAAAAATAATTTTAAGTGAAAAAGATAGCTACCAATATTCCCGGCGTTTTCGTGATTCAGCCCGATGTTTTTGAAGACAAAAGAGGTTATTTTTTCGAAACATTTAACAAAGAAAAGTTTGAAGGCCTGGATATTCAGTATGATTTTGTTCAGGATAATGAATCGCTGTCGGCCAAAGATGTACTTCGTGGATTACATTTTCAGAAACCTCCTTATGAACAGGGAAAGCTGGTTCGGGTAATAAAAGGAGCCGTTCTCGATGTGGCAGTTGATATCCGCCGCGGATCTCCTTTCTACGGTAAATGGGTTGCACAGGAACTTAGCGAGAACAATAAGCTGATGTTGTGGATTCCTCCAGGGTTTGCACATGGTTTTGTAACGCTGGCCGAACAAACCATTTTTTCTTATAAATGTACCCGGTTTTATAATAAAAATTCAGAAGGTGTTATTGCCTGGAACGATCCTGATATCAACATTCATTGGTTGTGCGAAAAACCTGTACTCTCCGAACGCGATAAAATGGGCGAGACTTTTAAAGATTTCGTTTCTCCATTTATTTACAAATAAAAATATTCGTATTTTTGCAGGCTAAAATTTTTTGTGTTGAAAACTCATGAACTATATTTATTATTAGCCTATTCCTTCTTTTTTATTGTGGTGCTCATTTTCTCACTACTAATCAATAAAATTCTTCTAAAATTTTCAGGGAATCTGGGCGTCCGTGGAAATATTCAATGCCAGGAGCGATTTAACAGCCAGTCCAAGCCTTCTTTCGGAGGAATTTCATTTTTTATTGTTTTTTTACTCTCAATAACTGCCCTTGCTTTTGTTTTTAGCGAGAATAGCTTGCTCTTAAATTTAAAGCTTTTAGGTATTATCGTGGCCACGACCTTGGGTTTTGGTATGGGGCTTTTTGATGACGCCTACAACACCCGGGTTCCAATAAAACTTCTTTCCCAGATATGTTGCGGAGTAATTTTGATAGTTTCCGGAACTTATATATCCGTTTTTGAATCAAATACCCTGAATTATATTTTAACGGTACTTTGGGTCGTCGGCCTTATGAATTCTATCAACATGCTCGACAATATGGATGCGGTGGCCACACTCGTCTCAATTTTTATTTTACTCGGTATTTTTATACAGAATATTTTAGCACATGGCTTGTCAACCAACCTGAATATTGTTATCCTGGGTATTATTTCTTCCCTGATAGGGTTCCTGGTTTATAACTGGCCTCCCTCCAAAATGTATATGGGCGACACCGGAAGCCAGTTTTTGGGCGTAGTACTGGCTACATTTAGTATTATTTTTATCTGGGACTTTAAAGAATATAACCTCGACGAAATCCCGACAAAACAAATTTGCGCTGTTTTGATGTTTTTCGCCCTGCCTATTATTGATACAGCTACCGTTTCCATAAAAAGAATACTCAAAGGCAAATCGCCTTTCATCGGCGGTAAGGATCATACAACACACCATCTTGCATATTTAGGACTATCAGAAAAAAAAGTGGCAGTGGTCATTGCCGTACTTTCTGCCATATCCGTGGCCCTCGGAATAATTTGCCTGAACATACACCAATGGACTCATGGTTATACCGCCATTTTTGTAGCGTATTTCCTGATTCTATTCACGGTGCTTTTCACTATTGCCAATATTAACAAAGATAAAAACAACCCTACAGGCACCCTTGCTGATCAGGAGGAAAAATAATATGAAGAGGATAATAGTGGTTGTAATCATCTTATTTTGTATCGTTTTGGCAGGAGAGTTTTTTATCTTTTCAAAAATAAACACCTTCAGTCATGTCTCCGACGACAGGTATTTCGATGCGGGAAAAAGATTTTACAAGATATTCAATGTTAAGATTCCCGGTCAACTTGTTTTTGCAGGAGAAGAAGTTCCTATCGACAAGTTTTATGTGCGCGAGGGACTTGATCGTGAATTGCTCGTTAATTCTTATTGGCAGTCCAACACATTATTGTTATTGAAAAGGTCATTTCGTTATTTTCCCCTTATGGATTCGGTGTTGCAAGCCAATAAGGTGCCTGTGGATTTTAAATACCTTGCCATGATTGAAAGCGGATTGGAAAATGTTGTTTCTCCTGCAGGGGCGGCGGGCTACTGGCAATTTATGAAAGCTACCGGATTGAGCTATGGCCTCGAAATTAATCAGGAGGTGGACGAACGTAATAATCTGGAGAAATCCACCGCGGCCGCCTGTCTGTACCTGAAAAAAGCCTATAATAAATACCAAAACTGGACATTGGCCGCCGCATCATACAACATGGGTATGGCCGGTCTAGACGCTGTTCTCAAAGATCAGAAAAGCGATAACTACTATGATTTGTTCCTGAATAAAGAAACACAGCGGTATGTGTACCGGATACTTGCACTAAAACTTATTTATCAGACACCGGTATATTATGGCTTCTATCTTCGGAATATCGACCTGTATCCCGCCATACCTGCGTACCCGGTGAGTGTCGATTCGGCTGTGGCTAATTGGCCCGATTTTGCGTTGCAGCACAATACCAATTACCGGACATTAAAAGAACTCAATCCCTGGATAATCAAATACACCCTCACCAACAAGGAAAATAAAAAATACAAAGTTTGGCTTCCAAAACCGGGATTTGACAAATACGCTATGTTATTTTCTGCGGCATCTGATGATGGTTTGTTGTTTAATGATACGCTGAAGGTGGACCAGATCAGATAATTTTTTTTGAAAAATGCCGGAACTTGTGAAAAATATTGACCAGGACGATCAGTTCTTTTTTGAGGACGAATCTCAACTGAAAGTTTACGGGGCCAGGGTGCACAACCTGCGAAACATTGATCTGGTGATTCCGCGCAACAAACTGGTGGTAATTACCGGTCTTAGTGGTAGCGGAAAATCATCACTGGCCTTTGATACCATTTATGCCGAAGGACAAAGACGCTACCTGGAAACATTCTCGAATTATGTCAGGCAGTTCATTGGTAATATGGAAAGACCTGACGTGGATAAAATCACCGGATTGTGCCCGGTAATTTCCATCGAACAAAAATCCTCGAACAAAAACCCGCGTTCCACGGTGGGCACTATCACCGAAATATATGACTTTTTGCGATTGCTGTTTGCCAGAACTGCAGATGCCTACTCGTACGTTACCGGCGAAAAAATGGTACGCTATTCTGAACAGCAGATTTTGGACCTCATCTCGCAGAAATTTCAAAAAAAAAATATCAGCATTCTTGCGCCAAAAATTAAAGGTCGGAAAGGACATTACCGCGAACTGTTTGAACAAATTCGCAAACTGGGATTTTTAAAAGTACGTGTTGACGGCAATATCCGCGAAATAAATTATGGCATGCAGCTCGACCGTTACAAAATGCATGATATAGAAATTGTTGTGGACACCATCCTCATTTCCGAAGAAAATAAAAACCGCTTGTCGCAATCTGTTCAAACAGCCATCAAGCACGGCAAGGGCACCCTGCTGGTACTCGATGTGGAATCGGGCATTCACCAGCATTTCAGCCGTATGCTGATGTGCCCTGTTAGCGGTATTTCTTATGACGAACCCGAACCCAATACTTTTTCTTTTAATTCGCCCTATGGCGCCTGCCCCAAATGTACCGGCCTGGGCGAAATACTTCAGGTGGACCTGAACAAAATTATCCCAGATTTTTCAAAAACCATCCATAACGGGGGAATCATCCCTATCGGAGTCTATAAAAGCAATTGGATATTTCATCAGTTGGAGGCCATCGGCAAGCGTTACGACTTTACCCTCGAAACGCCACTGAGCGAGTTTTCCGAAAAAGCTATTAACATTATATTATATGGTAGCGACGAGTTCTTTACCGTGAAAAATGAATACCTGGGAGTTACCTCTCCCTATAAGATGAATTTTGAAGGCATAATTAATTTTATCATCAACCAGAATAATGAAGCAACCTCGGCGGGAATAAAAAAATGGGCGGGCAGTTTTATGAATAAAATAGTTTGTCCCGAATGTCAGGGGGCTCGGCTAAAAAAGGAATCGTTGTTTTTCAAAATTGATGCAAAAACAATTGCAGACCTCGCTGGCAGCGACCTCCGCGAATTGATGGCATGGCTCCATGAAGCTGAAAAGTTTTACGACCCTTCTAAATTTATAATTGCTTATGAGATAATCCGCGAAATACAGAGCAGGATAAAATTTTTGCTTGACGTGGGCTTAGATTATCTCACCCTGAACCGTCCCGCCGCATCCCTGTCGGGTGGCGAAGCCCAGCGTATCCGGCTCGCCACTCAAATAAGTTCCCAACTGGTCAATGTATTGTATATCCTTGATGAACCCAGCATTGGCCTGCACCAACGCGACAATCACCGCCTGATCAATGCCCTGAAAGAATTGCGTGATTTGGGCAACTCTGTTATTGTGGTCGAACATGACAAAGATACCATGTTGGAGGCAGATCACCTTATCGATATAGGACCTGGCGGTGGTGTAAACGGCGGATACGTCATGGCCCAGGGCTCTCCGGCCGAAGTGATGAAAACCAACAGCCTTACCGCACTATACCTTAACGAAGTGCATCAGATAAAAATACCTTCAACCAGGCGCAAAGCTAATGGAAACATGCTGAAACTGATTGGTGCCTGCGGCAATAACCTGAAAAATATCTCCGCCACATTTCCTTTGGGAACATTAATCTGCGTTACCGG
>DAONFU010000007.1:20297-21732 GCA_035403765.1 Bacteroidales bacterium | reverse complement strand
TGGTACCCGAATCAAAAATAAGAGGATATCTTCCCGGACGGTTCTCGTTTAATGTAAAAAGTGGCCGTTGCGAAACATGCGCTGGTGCCGGCGTGAGAACTATTGAAATGAATTTTTTGCCCGACGTGTACGTATCCTGCGAAAGCTGCAACGGTAAACGCTATAACCGCGAAACGTTGGAGATAAAATATAAAGGAAAGTCAATAAGCGACGTTCTCGAAATGAATATTGATGCGGCCGTAGATTTTTTTTCGCAGATACCGGCTATCATTCAAAAAATTAAAACACTTCAGGATGTCGGTCTGGGATACATCCGCCTGGGACAACAATCCACTACCTTGTCGGGAGGTGAAGCACAACGGGTGAAACTGGCTACAGAACTCGCAAAGAAAGATACGGGACGCACTATTTATATTCTCGACGAGCCAACCACAGGCCTGCATTTTGAAGATATCAACGTGTTGTTGAAGGTGCTCGATAAACTAGTTGAAAAGGGTAATACCGTCATCGTTATTGAACACAATATGGATGTGATAAAAATGGCGGATTACATTATTGACCTCGGCCCCGAAGGCGGAAACCGCGGCGGACAGATTATTTGCGAAGGAACACCGGAATCTATCATCAAGTGCAGCAATAGTTATACCGCTGAATTTTTAAAACCGGTATTGTTGAAACAATAATTTTTTATTCTGACAGTTATTATAAAAAAATATATTATGCATAAACTCGATAATGAAGAAGAAGAACAACTGATTGATGCACTGGAACCTAAAACCTGGCAAGAAATTAAGATACAGGACTCCTGGCAGATTTTTAAAGTAATGTCCGAGTTTGTGGATGGGTTTGAAAAACTTACCAAGATTGGACCCTGCGTTACTATTTTTGGATCGGCTCGCACACGCCCCGATAATAATTATTATGAAATGGCTCAGGATATCGCCTTTAAACTGGTGCGCCTGGGTTATGGCGTTATCACGGGTGGCGGCCCTGGTATCATGGAGGCCGGTAATAAGGGAGCCTACTTTGGAAAAGGAAAATCCGTGGGACTGAACATCGAGTTGCCTTTCGAACAAAAATCAAACGATTTTATCGACAGGGATAAAAACCTTTCCTTCGATTATTTTTTTGTGCGCAAAACCATGTTTGTCAAATACGCACAAGGATTTATCGTAATGCCGGGAGGTTATGGCACCCTTGACGAGTTCTTTGAAGCTATCACACTGATACAGACAAAGAAAAATGTTAATTTTCCTGTGGTGTTGGTTGGAAAAGATTATTGGAAAGGCCTGATAAACTGGATGAAAGACAAAGTGCTGAAAGAAAACAATATCAATGCCGATGACCTCAATATTTTCGAACTGGTTGATTCATCCGACGAAGCCGTGAAGTGTATTCAGGATTTTTATAAGAAATACACTATTAAACCCAACTT
>DAONFU010000007.1:7663-20197 GCA_035403765.1 Bacteroidales bacterium | reverse complement strand
AATGAAGTGGCCGGATTGGGATAGATACTGAACCCTGGGTGTTCCTCAGGCAGAAACTCACCAATGCCGCTTGCCGCTTGCGGTTTAGTGCCATAATAAAAACACAATCCGCCGGCAAAATTTCCGGTTATGATGTCTTTATAGCCGTCGTTGTTCAGGTCGTAAACGGCAACTCCCGAACGCATCCCTTCACTTATATATCTTGTTGCCGAATCCTTGTCCACAAAAATCAGAATCGAATCATAAGCCGTAAATTTTCCAATCAGATTGGATTCAACATCTTTATAATAAAAAATCCTTCCTGTTTCCGACCCTGAAAACAGTTTTATTTTATTTGAATCATTAAAAAAACAAGGCGCACTATAGCCATGTACAGAAATGTTAGGATCGGTAACATTAACTTTTCCAAGACTGTCAGTAATCTTTGTAAATATCGGATTGCTTGTGCTTCCGGTATTTTGATAGTACGAAAGCAAACCGGTTTTACTTCCAATGGCCAAATCCAGCAAGTTGTCGTTGTTTAAATCAAAAAGCTGGGGTGCGCTGTTATTACCAACATCAATGGATTGGTAATTGAAAACCGGTGAGTCATAAAGTGGTATATTACCCGCGCCGGCTATATTCTTGAAATAGAGCAGGGAGCCGTCTGATAAGCCGCATATCATATCCATATCGTCGTCATCATCCACATCGCCGAACGTGGGCAGCAATCCGATGAGTTTTAGAGCCGACAGGCCGGCATAATCATTCGTTACAAGCCGGAAAGCCGGATTAGTTGTCGTGCCGGTATTTTCCAAAACTGCAATTTGCGAACAGAAAACTGCTTTCAGGTAACCAAATTCATAATAGGAAGAGTCCAAATAACCATAGTTTCCGATGAGTATGTCCTGTAAGCCATCGCCGTTATAATCGTAAATTACCGGATAGGCACCTGTGCCCACTTCTATCATGTCGCCTTGCCAAAAGTCGGGTTTTACATAATCAAATACAGGAATGGCGGCTGTTCCGTTGTTTTTGTAATACCAAACGCTTCGGGTGTTTTCAGCCAATGCGTACACCGACGAAAAAGGCGACACCAGCAGGTCTTTTTTGCCGTCGTTGTTTACATCGAGATAACTGGCAACGGGAAAAGAATTGAAATTAACAGGGGTGGTGTTTGAAGGGAATAAGGTGTCCTGACTCACCATATGGGCCGAATCGGCAGTGCCGCCATTGGTGAGTTTTATAAGGTTAAAATAGTCCACATCGCCCAGTATCATGTCAACGAGGCCGTCGCCGTTAAAATCCTCGGTCAGCATGGTCGAACCCACGTGCCGCGTGGCCTTGTCGGGGTCAATGGTATCGTTGCGCCAGGGACAGGGGACATTCAAACTTAGTGTGTTATCAAGAGAACCTTCGGCAAAACCTCCCCAGCAATGATAACTAAGCTCATAGAGCAGTGTGTCGTTGGTGCCTGTTAGCTCCTGCGAAAGATTTTGATGCATCTCAAGGAACGTGCCCAACCCGAAAAACACTAATATGTCCAGATCACCGTCGCCATCCAGATCGTGTATGGCAGGATAATCATCGTTGGTAACCATGATGTTGGAACTGCTGCTGCCCATGTCTGAATTAAGCATGGGATAAATAAGCTGAAACTTTAATATGGTGTCGGAAATATTTTTATATACAGCAATACCTCCGGGGACATAAGTAAAAATGTCGTTTTTCTGGTCATTATTATAGTCAACAAAATGTGCCCAGCCGTTTAAGGCCGGAAAAAATTTCTGATAATAAGCATCGTATGAATAACTAATACTGTCGGGCAGATTGTTATTTACAAAAGTAAGTACTTTATTTCCCGTTTTGTCAAAAGCCACCATGTCGTTTATCCCGTCCAGATTCAGGTCGAGTTCCGAAAAATGACATGAGTTCATGCCTCCGGCCCATGCAAAAGCAAGAGGATTCCCGTTAGAGTCAGTTGTGTAAACCGAAAAATCTTTTTTAAATCCGTAATCGTATTGGATTTGACAATATATAACAGTCCTTACAGTGAAAAATAAAAAAGCAAAAAGAAAAAATTTAGTTAACGCTTTCATATATGGGAGAGGTATTTGTGAAGTCTTACTCACAAAGGTAAGAAATCTGCCCTGAAAAAATAACATAAAATTCCGCTGTATGTTTTTTTTAAGAAAGTTTTAAATATATAATTGGTTATTTACAAAGGAAATTCTATCTTTGCAGCTTCAAAAAAATAAGTACTTTAAAAACGTTGTAAGATATGCAAAACAAAGGAGTTTTCAGGTTTTTGGCGATTTTGATCGCCTTGGTGTGTTTATTTCAGCTGTCATTTACTTTATGTACACGCATGGTTGAAAAAGATGCAAAAGAATTTGCTTTAAGCGGTAATGTTGACAGCCTCGCCACCTCGCTGGCCAAAGGAATACCGGAAATGGAGATGTATTACAAGGACTCTATTTCCAACAAGCGGGAACAATACTACTTAGATTCGATGTCGGGTGAAGTAATCTATAATTTTGCCTGGTTACGTAAATATACCTACAAGGAATGTAAAGAACGCGAGATCAATCTGGGTCTCGACCTTAAAGGCGGGATGAACGTTACGCTTGAGGTTTCCATTCCCGATATTATCAGGGCGCTGGCCAGCAATACCAAAGATCCATTCTTCAATAAAGTAATGGACGATGCCGTTGAAATGCAAAAAAACAGTGCAGCCGATTTTGTGTCTCTATTCGAAGCTTCTTTTAAAAAGAACAACACTGCTAATGCTAAGCTGGCGTCTTTTTTCATAGTGGGACTTAAAGACAAAATCAATTTTAATACCTCCGACGAAGATGTGCTTAAAGCCGTGCGTGTTGAAACTGATGGCGCTGTGGACCGTACCTTTAATATTCTGCGTACCCGTATCGACCGCTTTGGCGTGGCCCAACCCAATATTCAGAAATTATCTGGTTCAGGCAGAATTTTAATTGAATTGCCGGGTATTAAAGAGCCCGAACGTGTCAGAAAACTCATTCAGGGAACTGCCAAACTCGAATTCTGGGAAACCTACGAATACAAAGATGTTTATGGCTTTATTGAACAAGCAGATATAAAAATGAAAGCCCTTATCGCCACCGGCGACACCCTTGCAGGGGTTGACTCCACAGCTTTAACCACTGGCGATACCACTGCAGCAAAAGTTGAAACAACAACCGTGGCAGCCAAAACTACTGATGATACCTCCCTTGTGGAAAAAGCCCTGAACGATAGCACCCAGGATACGGCCGCCAAAGGAGAACAATCTTTTCAGGAATATGCAGCCGAACATCCGCTCTTAGCCTTTTTGCAGCCAGCCCTGATTCAGGATGAAAGCGGAAATTATTACCCGAACAAAGGCCCGGTGGTTGGCTACTGCAGGTCTTTCGACACCGCCAAGGTTATGGCCATGATTCATCACCCCCAGGTGCAAATGATTTTCCCGCGCGAAATCCGTTTTATGTGGTCGGTGAAACCTATTGATGAAAAAGGCACTACGCACCAGCTGATTGCACTCAAGGCCTCCCGCGACGGTTCCGCCGCACTGGCCGGCGATGTTATTGTGGATGCCCGGCAGGATATCGACCAGCAACAAGGTAATCAAATTTCAATGAGCATGAATTCCGAAGGAGCCACCAAATGGAAAAACCTCACCGCGGCTAACGTCGGAAAATCCATCGCTATAGTCCTGGACAACACGGTCTATTCTTTCCCTACGGTGCAGGGCGAAATCCCCAACGGACACTCATCCATTACCGGAAACTTTACTCTGGAAGAAGCCAAGGATTTGGCAAATATTCTGAAAGCGGGAAAACTGCCTGCTCCGACAAAAATTGTGGAAGAAGCCGTTGTCGGCCCGTCGCTGGGTAAAGAAGCCATAAATGCAGGTTTGTTGTCGTTTGTCATCGCATTTGTGCTCGTGCTGATTTATATGGCGCTTTACTATAATAAGGCAGGATTGGTTGCCGATATTGCCCTATTGATAAATATTTTCTTCCTCCTGGGAGTATTAGCTTCTCTGGGCGCTACGTTAACCCTGCCCGGTATCGCCGGTATTGTGCTTACCATGGGTATGGCTGTTGATGCCAACGTTATTATCTACGAACGTATCAAAGAGGAGGTAAGAGCCGGAAAGGGTATGAAACTGGCTATTGCCGATGGGTACAAACATGCTTATTCGGCTATCATCGACGGAAACGTTACCACCATTTTAACTGGTATCGTATTGTTTATTTTTGGAACAGGACCTATACAGGGCTTCGCCACTACGCTTATTATTGGTATCCTCACCTCGCTGTTCACGGCTATTTTTATATCACGTTTGATTTTCGAAGGCCTGAGTGCCAAAAACCGTATAATAAAATTCGGGAATAGTTACACTATTAACGCTTTCACTAATACCAAGATTAAGTTTATTGACATTCGTAAAAAACTATATATTCTTTCTTTAACAATCATCATTATTGGTGTTATCTCTCTTTTTGTGAGAGGAATGAATTTTGGTATTGACTTCACCGGTGGACGTACTTATGTGGTTCGTTTTGATAAAGACGTAAAAACCAACGATGTCCGCACTGCACTCGAACAATCCTTTGGGCAAACCCCCGAAGTGAAAACTTTCGGGCCCAGTAACCAGGTGAAAATAACCACTAAATTTATGATTGACAACGCCGATAAATCAACTGATTCCATCGTGGAAAACAAATTATACGAAGGAGTGAAATCGATCTATACAAATCCTATTACAAAAGAAGATTTTTTGAGTGATAAAGCTGGAAAACTATTGGGGAAATTAAGTTCTAATAAAGTAGGACCAACCATAGCCGACGATATCAAATTGTCGTCCTTGTACGCCATCATCATAGCTCTTTTTGTAATTTTTGTTTACATTGCCATCAGGTTCAAAAAATGGCAATATGGATTAGGTGGCGTTATTTCATTAACACACGACGCTTTAATAGTAATATCAATGTATTCGCTGTTCTGGGGATTACTGCCATTCGGCATGGAGGTCGATCAGGCGTTTATTGCCGCCATCCTTACCATTATCGGTTACTCAATTAATGACTCTGTGATTATTTTCGACCGAATCAGGGAATATATCGGGCTTTATCCCAAACGCGAATTGAAAGAGAATATGAATGCCGCCATGAACAGCACCCTGGGTCGAACCATAAATACATCAGGAACAACAGTGGTTACGCTGCTTGCCATGTTTATTCTGGGCGGCGAAATGATCAGGGGATTTATTTTTGCATTATTGGTAGGTATTGTAGTGGGTACTTATTCTTCTATTTTTAATGCTACCCCGCTGGCCTACGATTTTATTATGATGCAAAAAAGACGTAAAGAAAAGAAAGAACTGAAACTTCAGACGAAGAAATAACGTATAATTAAAAAATTAAAAAAACTCAAAGCAAAGAAAAAAATTGATAAGAAAATATTACAATGCTAATTAGTTGATAATCTGCATTGTAATATTTTTTTTAAAAAAATAAAAAAATGTTCTTTTTTTAGTGTTAATTATTTTTTTAAATTAGCAAACTATTAGTAGGGTTTAATATTCATTTTTATGAGCAAAAAAATATATCTATTAGGCTTCGTTGCATTTTTATTTCTCTTATTTGTGCAGGCCACGCCATCTGTTGCGCAGCGTAATTATTCATCCGACGCCGATGAGGCGTTCGAAACAGAACAATATACGGTTGCCATTGATTTGTATAAACAGGCCTATAACAAAATTAAAGGAAATAAACCTGAAAAAGGAAGAGTACTGTTTCGTTTGGCAGAATGTTACCGAAAAACCGGTAATCACAAACAAGCCATTAACTGGTACACCAGGGTTGTCAAATCCAATTACCCGGATCCAATTGCTCATTTGTATCTTGCCGATGCATTGAAAGCTGATGAGCAATATGCAGAAGCAATTGTTGAATACAAGGAATACAGCAAGCTGGCTCCCAGTGATGCCCGCGGAACATCCGGTGTGGAATCATGCGAATATTCCATAAAATGGAAAGATGACCCCACCCGCTATGTGGTAGAAAATGTAAAAAAACTTAATAGCAAACAATCCGATTTTTCACCCTATTGGGCCGATAAAAACTATAAAGCACTATTGTTTACCTCAACCCGCGACGGCTCCACCGGCAAATCCACCGACGGATGGACAGGACAGAGCTTTTCCGATATCTATATTACTACATTAGATAAAAAAGGTGCCTGGAGCGAACCCTTGCCGGCTGATGAAAATATAAACACCGACGTCAACGAAGGTACTCCCTGGCTGAACAAAAAAGCCAATGTAATTTATTTTACCAGATGCCCCTATCTCAAGAAATCAAAAATGGGCTGCCAGGTATATTTTGCTAAAAAACAAGGCCGCGGATGGTCCACACCCGACACACTCAAATTGTATGACGATCTGAGTATGCATATTGGACATCCTGTATTGAGCGAAGACGAACTAACTATTTATTTTGCCGCTGATCTGCCCGGCGGATTAGGTGGAAAAGATATCTGGGTGGCTAAACGCACCAAAAAAACAAAACCTTTTGACAAGGCGGTAAACCTCGGACCTACCATTAATACCTCAGGTGACGAAATGTTCCCCTATCTGCGCGATAACGGAGCTTTGTATTTCTCCTCCAACGGACACGAACACCTTGGACTTGGCGGACTCGATATTTTTGAAACCAAACTCGAAGGCAGTAAATGGTCAAAACCCGAAAACCTGAAATATCCCCTGAATTCTGCCGGTGATGATTTTGGCATTATTTTCAAAGGCGACAAAAATGAAGGGTTTTTAACATCAAACCGTAAGGGTGGAAAAGGTTTTGATGATTTATATTCATTCTATCTGCCACCCTTATTATTTACGCTTCAGGGAGTTGTCAGAGATGACAGCACCAAACAAATTATTCCCGGTGCTTTAGTGCGGCTCGAAGGTTCTGATGGAACAATTATCGAAGATTCCACTGATGCCACAGGAACTTACCAGTTTGGCAAAACCCAGATACGTGAAAATACATCTTACGAACTCAACGTTTCTAAAGATAATTATTTTGCAGCTGTCGGCCGCGAAACTACGGTTGGACTGAAAAACAGCAAAGACCTTATCCACGATTTTAATCTGGCGCCTATCCCCAAAGTCCCCATTGTATTACCCGATGTACTTTATGTTATCGGACAATGGTATCTTACCCCACAGGCCATGGACTCGCTCAACTGGCTGGTAGATGTGCTTAACCAAAACGAACGCTGGGTTATTGAATTGTCTTCTCATACTGATATCAGGCCAATTGCTATGACTAACGATACCCTGTCGCAACGCAGAGCACGGTCTGCTGTGCATTATATTGTTGACTCCATGGGCATCCATCCGGGAAGAATTTTCGCCAAAGGCTATGGCGCCAACAGACCGCGCATACTCGACCGCGACAAAACCGTGTTTCTCGACGCCGCCAAATATCCGCAATGCAAGGAAAAACCTTTCTTCTTCGCCAAAGGAACTGAGTTGACGGAAGCGTATATCAAATCACTGAAAACTACCTGCGAAAAAGAAGCAGCCCACCAGTTGAATCGTAGGACTGAGTTTACCATTTTAAGTGAAGACTTTATGGCTACCGACCTTAATGATTCCACAGCCACCAACGTAGTCATTCAGGTAAATCCCATGGATAATGTGCTTACCATCCTGCCCAGCGGCAGCGGCACTTTCGAAGGCAGAAGCGTCATCAACGGTGTCTCATCCGATTTTAAATACGAAGCCGATGAAGAAGGTATGCTGATATCCGAAAAACTCGTTATGCGCCTGCTGACAGAATACCGTATCACCAAATCGGATTTTAAAGATAAAGACAAAGCTTTCAAAGAAGATGGTTCTATTGTTGAAAATGCTGTGGTAACAATCAAAAAAATGACAATCGCCAAAAAAACGCAGGAATTCCTAAGCGCCAAAGTGGTGAAAGACCTTACTCATGATGTTATTATCGGTTCTAAAGTGCTCTCCAAATTCGGAGAATACTATATAGATGACGAAAAGAAACAACTTATTTTTGGAACCGCTCCTGTCGTACCCGAAAATCCTGAAAAATAATATTTGTATTACTAAATAAAATTACAAAAAGCGTCCGCCAACCGGCGGATGCTTTTTTTGTAAAAAATGACTAACAAAGATAAATACAATCAAAGGGGAGTATCTGCCGCCAAAGAAGATGTTCACAATTCTTTGAAAAACATTTCAAAGGGTTTGTTCCCACGTGCATTTTGTAAAATAATTCCTGATTATTTTGCTCAGGATGATGCGTATTGCTCACTTATGCATGCCGATGGTGCCGGAACAAAAGCCTCACTTGCCTACCTTTACTGGAAAGAAACAGGCGATTTGTCGGTATGGAAAGGAGTGGCTCAGGATGCCATTGTAATGAATACCGATGACCTGCTCTGTGTTGGCGCCACCCAAAATATTCTTTTATCATCGCTCATAGGCCGTAATAAATTCCTGATACCAGGCGAAGTGATCTCGGCTATTATCAACGGTACGGAAGAAGTATTACAGATGATGCGCGACCATGGCTTATCGATTTATTCCACGGGAGGCGAAACAGCCGATGTGGGCGACCTGGTGCGCACCATAATGGTTGATAGTGTTGTTTCTTGCCGGATGAAACGTCAGGAAGTCATTACCAATGAAAAAATTGCGCACGGCGATGTGATCGTCGGCCTGTCGTCGTGCGGACAGTCCACGTATGAACAGGAGTACAACAGTGGCATGGGAAGCAACGGGCTCACATCGGCCAGGCATGAGGTGCTGCACAAAATGTATGCACAAAAATACCCGGAAAGTTTCGATGGGTTAATCCCCGAAAACCTCGTGTATTCGGGCAGTTATAAACTTACCGATGTGCCCAACGGAATGCCTGTCAATGTCGGCAAAGCTTTGTTGTCGCCTACCCGCACCTACGCCCCGCTGATGATTCAGATACTTGCTCAGTTCCGGAATGATATTCACGGCATGATACACTGCACCGGCGGCGCACAAACAAAAATCCTCCATTTCATCTCAAACCTGCACATAGTCAAAAACAACATGATGCCGGTACCGCCATTATTCAGAATCATTCAGGAGCAAGCTTCTTACGACTGGAAAGAAATGTACAGGGTTTTCAATATGGGACACCGCCTGGAAATTTATACCACGGAGGAAATTGCCCGGCAGATAATTAAACTCTCACAAGAGTTCCATATTAATGCTCAGATTATCGGCTATTGCGAATCTGCCTCTAAGGCTTCATTGACAATCCGGTCGGAATTTGGCGACTTTGATTATTAGCTTCGCTATTATTATTAATTTTGTGAAATTTTTTCAGATATGCTTGACAAACTCAAGGCGATTAATGATCGCTGGGAAGAAATAGGCCGACAGATGAACGAACCCGATGTGATGACCGATGTGAAAAGGTTCATCCGGCTGAGTAAAGATTACAAAGAACTCACACCAATCGTTGTGGCCTATAAAAGATATGATACCATCATCAACCATATTGCTTCTGCAAAAGACGTTCTCTACAATGAAAAGGACGAGGATATGAGGTCGCTGGCAAAAGAAGAGGTGGACAACCTATCAGAAGAAAAACAACGGCTGGAAGAAGAAATTCGTGTCATGCTTATTCCTGCCGATCCGCAGGATGGAAAAAACGCTATTGTCGAGATTCGTGCCGGTACCGGCGGCGACGAAGCCTCAATTTTTGCAGGCGACTTGTACCGTATGTATGTCAGATTTGCCGAAATCAAAGGCTGGAAAACCGAACTGGTGGACCAAACAGAAGGGACAGTCGGTGGCTATAAGGAAATCATTTTCAATATCAACGGCGAAAATGTTTACGGACAAATGAAATATGAGTCAGGAGTCCATCGTGTGCAGCGTGTCCCCAAAACCGAAGCACAAGGGCGGGTGCACACTTCCGCGGCCTCGGTGGTGGTGCTGCCCGAAGCGGATGAGTTTGATGTGGATTTAAAAGATTCGGATATCCGGAGAGATACCTATTGCTCCTCTGGCCCTGGAGGACAGTCAGTTAACACTACTTATAGCGCTGTCAGGCTTACCCACGTACCTACCGGCATAGTGGTTACGTGCCAGGACCAGAAATCCCAGGTAAAAAACCTCGAAAAAGCAATGCTTGTGCTGCGTAGCCGTATCTATGAATCGGAATATCAAAAATACCTTGACGAAATTTCGTCCAAGCGAAAAACTATGGTCTCTACCGGCGACCGCTCTGCCAAAATCCGCACCTACAACTACCCTCAAAGCAGGGTTACCGACCACAGGATACACCTTACTCTGTATAACCTGCAAACAATTATGGAAGGCAATGGTGTCCAGGAACTGATTGACGCCCTGCAACTGGCCGAAAATGCTGAACGCCTCAAAGCGGCCGGCGAATAATAAAAACCACACTTATGAACCGAAAAGAATTAATAGCCAACATCAAAAAAAAGAGATCCTTTCTTTGTGTTGGATTGGATACCGATCTACAGAAAATACCAGCTCACCTGCTGGATTATGAGGATCCTGTTTTTGAATTCAATAAGTGTATCATCAGCGCTACCATAGATTATACGGTGGCCTATAAGCCCAATATCGCCTTTTATGAGGCTATGGGCGTTCAGGGATGGATTAGTCTGCAGAAAACCATTGATTACCTCGAACCCTACCGCAACGAGGTTTTTTTGATCGCTGATGCCAAACGTGGCGATATTGGCAACACTTCGGCCCAATATGCCAAAACTTTTTTTGATAAAAAAATTTCGGGATTTGATTTTAATGCAGTTACCGTAGCCCCTTATATGGGAGAAGATTCTGTAAGCCCATTTCTGGCCCATCACGATAAATGGGTAGTGTTGCTTGCCCTTACCTCTAATAAAGGTGCAGGCGATTTTCAGTTTTTACAGCTCGCCGGCGAAAATAAAAAATTTCTTTTTCAGCAGGTATTGGAAACATCAGCAAAATGGGGGACACCCGACAACATGATGTTTGTGGTTGGCGCTACCCAGGCCGAAATGTTAAAGGATGTGAGAAGAATTGTGCCGGATCATTTTCTGCTGGTTCCCGGTGTGGGCGCCCAGGGTGGTAGCCTGCAACAGGTTGCGCAATACGGAATGAATGCTGATTGTGGGTTGCTGGTTAATGCATCCCGAAGTATCCTATATGCTTCAACGGAAAAATATTTTGCAGAGGATGCCCGCCTGGAAGCAAAAAAGCTTAAAGAAGAAATGGAGCAATACCTTTCTGCCTATTCAAGTTTGTAAAGGTGGATGGCAAAAAAAAAGCTCCGCAAGGAGCTTTTTTTATTAGGTTTATTCAACAATGTGCACCCAGCCGAATTTGTCGGCTTCATCGCCATATTGGATAGCAAGCAATCTGTTGTGCAATTGTGTGGAGATGGGCCCGGCCTTGCCGTCTTTGCAGAATTCATAGATGATGTTGTTGTCGCGGTCGTGAATTTTCTTGAGTGGCGAAATCACAGCTGCAGTGCCGCATGCGCCTACTTCATCAAATTCGCTAAGCTCAGTAACCGGAATCGGCCGCTGTTCAACTTTCAGGCCCATGTCTTCAGCAAGCGTTCGCAGGCTCATGTTGGTGATAGATGGCAAAATAGAGGTTGATTGTGGCGTAACATAAGTATTGCCTTTAATGGCGAAGAAATTAGCAGGGCCTGCTTCATCAATGTATTTCTTTTCCTTGGCATCCAGAAACAATGCGGTGGAATAACCTTCATCGTGAGCACGGACAACAGCGGCCAAACTGGCTGCATAATTGCCGCCAACTTTTATGGTGCCGGTTCCCAACGGTGCGGCACGGTCATAATCGCGGATAATCTGAGCGGTAGCAGGATTGAATCCTTCTTTGAAATACGGACCCACCGGCATGACAAAAATCATAAATACATATTCATCAGCAGGAGCAATACCAACTTTGCAGCCAGTGCCAAGCAACAAAGGTCTGATGTATAAAGACGACCCGGTTCCATAGGGGGGTACAAAGCGCTTGTTCATTTTAATTACAGTATCTAAAGCCTCCCCGAATAATTCAAGGGGAACAGGCTGCATAAGCACTCCCGCTGCCGAACGCTGAAGTCTTTTTGCGTTTTCTTCCCAACGAAAGACTCTGATTTTTCCATCTTTTCCCGTAAAGGCTTTTAATCCCTCAAAAGCTTCCTGCCCATAATGGAGACAGGTTGCCCCGATGTGTATGTTGATATTTTCCTGTGATGAGATTTCCAGTTTGCCCCATGAGCCGTTACGATAGTAACAACGTACATTGTAGTCGGTTTTCGTGTAACCGAAAGGCAGGTTTTTCCAATCCAAATTTGACATAGTTTTTTGATTTTAGTAAGTAAATAAAAACGTGCTAATTTAGAAATATATTTCATTCAAAACACAATTTGGCAAATATATTTTGTTGGTGTAAAGGGGAAGAGCTTGGTAATAATACAAAATAAAAAAAGCGGGGAG
>DAONFU010000007.1:0-7563 GCA_035403765.1 Bacteroidales bacterium | reverse complement strand
TGTTGGTGTAAAGGGGAAGAGCTTGGTAATAATACAAAATAAAAAAAGCGGGGAGACCCCGCTTTTTTATGAGCATTTCTAATAGCCTTAATCTGGCGCTTCTAAAAACAAAAAAGTTTGAGGCAGTCGAAGTTTTGAAAACCGCAATGTACTGAGCGTACATGAGGATTTGAAGAACGAAGACGAACGAAAAAATTTGAAGTTTTTAGAGGTGCCATTATTTTATAAAAAGGCCTTTATATCATCATCGGGATTGGTAATACCTCCGATATTGAAATTTTCTACCAGCACTTTGGCCACGTTGGGCGACAAGAAGGCCGGAAGGGTAGGGCCTAAATGTATGTTTTTTACCCCGAGATACAGCAAGGCAAGCAGCACGATGACCGCTTTTTGTTCGTACCAGGCAATGTTATACACTATCGGCAACTCGTTGATGTCGTTGAGTTGAAACACTTCTTTCAGTTTTAATGCAATTACCGCCAGAGAATATGAGTCGTTGCATTGTCCTGCATCCAGCACCCGTGGAATTCCGTTAATGTCGCCCAGCGGCAGTTTGTTATAACGGTATTTGGCACATCCTGCGGTAAGTATGATAGTGTCTTTGGGGAGTTTTTCGGCAAACTGTGTGTAGTAGTCGCGGTCTTTCATGCGCCCATCGCAGCCGGCCATTACGATGAATTTGCGGATAGCACCGCTTTTTACGGCCTCCACTACCTTGTCGGCAAGGGCTATTACCTGGGCATGGGCAAATCCTCCGATGATTTCGCCTGTTTCAATTTGGGTGGGAGGGAGGCATTTTTTAGCGTGTTCAATAATTATAGTGAAATCTTTTTTGCCTGTAAGTTCACGGTCGGGTATTTGTTTCCAACCTGTAAAACCACTGGCTCCGGTGGTGTACACTTTGTCCTTGTATGTGGCGTTGGGGGAAGGCGGAACGATACAGTTGGTGGTAAAGAGAATAGGCCCGTTGAAGGTTTCAAATTCTTCGCGTTGTCTCCACCACGCATTTCCGTAGTTGCCGGCAAAACTTTTGTATTTTTTGAAAAACGGATAATAATGTGCGGGAAGCATTTCGCTGTGAGTGTAAACATCTACTCCACTGCCTTCGGTTTGGTCTAAGAGGTCTTCCAGGTCGCGCAGATCGTGGCCGCTGATTAAAATTCCAGGATTGCCGCGCACGCCGATATCTACTTTGGTGATTTCGGGGTTGCCGTAACGCGATGTGTTGGCAGCATCCAGCAATGACATTACTTCCACGCCGTTTTTGCCGCATTCCATCACCATATTTACCAGATAAGGTACTTCCAGATCATTGCGTGTGATTTCGGCCAGGGCATGTTGAATGAAGGTATGCACCTGTTCGTTTTCAAAACCAATATTGGAGGCGTGTTCTGCATACGCTGCCATTCCTTTTAACCCAAACAACACCAGGTGTACCAGCGAGCGGATATCTTCATCCGGGTATGATAAGGTGCCTACTGATTTTGCTTTTTCTTCAAAACTTTCGTTGGTGTCGGCTGTCCAGAGGGCTGCATCGTGAGTGATTTTTGTTATATCAACACCCTTTGAGGCAGCAATGTTTTTTATTTGTTCGCGCCATTCGAGAGCCTTGCGAATCCTTTCGTAAAAAATAGCTTTATCAAAATTGGCATTGGTGATGGTGGTAAATAAACTTTCGATAACAAATCGGTTGAGTCTATTGTCGGAATAGCCTGCACTGCGAGCTTTTGAGCTATATAACGAAATGCCCTTAAGCACATGTATAAGCAAATCCTGCAGATTAGAAACATCTTCTTTTTTGCCGCAAACACCGGCAATGGTACAGCCAACTCCCTTGGCTGTTTCCTGACATTGATAACAAAACATACTCATAGTTTTTTTGATTTTATTTGTAAATATAATGATTTAAATCCATTGTTCACTAATTATTTTTCCCTGAAGGCTGATAATAATTGTTTTCACTGGCACCTTGCGGGAGGCCTCTTGCATTGCCATTTTGGTCATGTGCAACAATCCTCCGCAACAGGGAACTTCCATCATCAATATGGTAATGGTATTGATTTTTGATTCGTCGATCATCGTTTTTATTTTTTGTACGTATGATTCGGTATTTGAATCGAGTTTTGGGCAGGCAATCACCAGGGTTTTTCCTTTTAAAAAATCATTGTGGAAATTGCCGTAAGCAAAGGCGGCACAGTCAGCGGCAATAAGCAGGTCGGCATTTTTAAAGTAGGAGGCAGCCGGATTTACAAGATGCAATTGTACGGGCCACTGCCTGAGCTGCGAGTCTATCTCTACTGTGGATGTTTCTACCGGCGCTTTGATGTCGCGAAAATCCATGGCTTTTGATCCGGGGCAGCCTCCACCCTGATGATGAGCATGGGCTGCCACTTTTATTTCTCTATCAAATTCTTCGAATATTTCCGGGAATAAGTTGTGCTCCTTAAGATATTGTAAACTTTGTTTTACATATTCTTTTTCGTTGTGGTCGCGCAGATGGCGGAGGTGTGCCAGAATGGTGGCTTTGCCCTGTCCGCTGATACGGTCCATTACTTTAATTTCGTCATAGGGTTCGGCTTCACGTTCTTCCAGGGTTATGGCTCCTTCAGGGCAATCGCCAATGCAGGCCCCCAGCCCGTCGCAAAAAAGTTCGCTCACCAAACGGGCTTTGTTGTCAATAATCTGAAGGGCACCTTCGTGACAGCCGCTCACGCATATGCCGCAGCCGGTACATTTTTCTTCGTCAATTTTTATAATTGTCCTTTTCATAAAGCGTGTTTTTGCATTTGGTTTTTAATATGTATTTAAGTACGCAAATGTAAAAATTTAAAAAATAACTTCGACAAAAATTGTAATTATAAATAATAAATAATTGATAATGAGTAAAATGCTATATTAATTTATAATTGTTTACACAAAATTTTACGAAAATATTCTCTTTGGTAAGGAATTACATCAATTCTTTAACAGTTTTGTTTTTAAAATATTGGCGCAATTCTTCGGTAACCTTGTGCACAATACCACCCATCAGGCATTCTTCAAAGGGGCAGATTTGCTGATCAAAGGGGCATTTTGTAATGGATAATTCGCCTTCGATAGACTCGTAAATGTTGAGCAGGGAGATGTCTTCGGGTGGTACATTTAATACAAAACCACCGGCAGGTCCACGGGTTGATTTAACATAATTTTCTTTTACCAGACGTTGCATTACCTTGGCAATATGGTTTTTAGAGGCGCCGGTAAGTTCCGATAATTTTTTTACGTTCATGTTGCTGTTTTTTGAACGTGCTATCAGTACAATTACATGTATCCCAATAGTAGCAGCTTCTGAAATATTTACAATGTGCGACATGGTGTGTATTTATTAATATTATTGTTCAATATGTTTTTTTTCAAAATATCGGATGGCAATTCTGATTAGCTTATAATTGAGATAAATAAACAGAGGCCAACTGATATACCACAAAACTGATGCAAGCGCCGAATCATACATTATTTGATAGTTTTAATTAATATTTATGGTCTGTTTCCGACAATTCTTCCTGGTTTATTTTTTTATTATTGATAGCTTTCCATGCAAGAATAATATAAAATAGTACGAAAGGAATACACAGTGATACGTAGCTCATGACAGTGAGGGTAAATCGGCTGGACGAGCTGTTTTCAATTGTCAGCGAGCTTTGCAGGTCCGTTGCCGACGGGTAAAAGCAGGTGTTGTTGAGTCCGGCAAGCAATAATAGCGCTAAAACAGTGAGTATTGTTCCCGGGCCGGAAAACCAGATTCCCTTGGTGCTTTTTTTGAACCAGGTGATAAAAATACCCGACAACACCAGGCCGACACCTGTTATGAACAGCAGCATCACCGCGGGCATTTCTATAAGGTTATGGAAGTACTTATTGGATTCCATAGTGACGATGCCCTTGTCTTGAGCGTAAGAATAGCCATTATTTGCAAACAACATAATAATAAATGTCAGAAAGAACAGCAGAAATACCAGCGTGTTGTATCCCACCTGCCTGCGGCTTCGGGTGGTAATATTATCATTATCAATACTATTAATGAAATACTGGGCACCTAATATCCTTGAAAGCGAAAATACTGCCAGCCCAAGGGCCACATTCTGAAAATTAAAAAGCGCCTCCAGTCCGCGGGTTTTGTTTAACCATACCACCTGATTAAATTCGTTCAACACAAAATCCGAGCCGGTAAAAAATGTTCCAACAGCCACGCCCAGAAGGAAAACACCAATGCTGCCGTTGATGTATAAAAATATTTCGAAAGTTTTAGCCCCGAGCACATTGCCGGGCTTTTTTCTGAATTCATAAGATACTGCTTGTATCACAAAACAGAACAATATGGCTATCCACACCCAGTAGGCCCCACCGAAACTGGTGGAATAAAACTTGGGGAAGGCGGCAAACATAGCTCCTCCAAACGTGACCAGGGTGGTAAAGGTAAATTCCCATTTGCGGCCGATAGCATTGACCAGCATGGTTTTTTCTTTTTCATTGGCGGATAAGGCCCCCAGCAGGGTTTGTCCTCCCTGCACAAACGTGAGAAAAATAAAAAATGCCGCCAGCAGCGAAACTAGTATCCACCAGTATTGTTGCAGGAACAGATAGGAACAACTTTCAAACATTTTTACCTCCTTCCGGGCCTGTTTTTATTTGTGTCAGCATGATTTTTATTTCAGCAATAAGCAATACGGTAAATAACACCGCAAAAAGTATAAAAGTAGTCATTACGGCGGTGGCATCAATCCGCGTGGTGGCCACCGAAACCGGCATCAGGTCCTGAATGGCCCAGGGCTGACGGCCTACTTCGGCAACTATCCAGCCGCTTTCGGAAGCCACATAACCCAGCGGCAGGAATAAAACCAGTATTTTCAGCAACAGTCTTTGTTTGTCGAGCCTGTTTTTCAACGACAGGTAAAGGGTGATCATAAACAGCAGAATGAACAATGCGCCTAAGCCAACCATGAGGTGGAAACTGTAAAATGTCATTGGCACATTGGGAATAATGCTGTCGGGGTCGTTAAGATATCCGTACCCCATATATTGTGCATTAGCCCTGAAAATGCTTAGGGCTGAATCAACTTTTGCTTGATTATTTTGTTTTTTGTACTCTTTAAATGAGCGGAGTGATGCTAAGGCAAGCCGTCCTTTTTCCATTTTTTCGGAGGTCGGCATGATGTGGTGTTCTTTGTTCCCGTCAGTCAGGTCTTTGATGCCGGGCACAAAGGCGTCGGGGCTGCGATAGCCCAATAGCGATAATACTTTGGGGACTTCAAACTTAAAGTGAAAATTGTCTTCCTTGTCTTTGTGCGCATCGGCTTTTGGCACTCCGAAAATAATAAGGCCTGCCCCTGATTTGCCCTGATATAGTCCTTCCATTGCGGCTAATTTGGCCGGTTGTTTTTGGGCTACCATATAAGCCGAACCATCGCCGGTGATGGCGGTAAACAGGGCGGATAACAACCCGAATACCGAGGCAAGCACTATACTGCGCCGAGCCAGTAACTGCTCGCGTTTTTTTAGAAGATACCATGAACTGACGGCTACAATAAATAAAGATGCTACTACATAAGAAGAACTGATGGTATGCAGAAACTTGTTGACGGCCACCGGCGATAACAGCACGTCCCAGAAGCTGATCATTTCGCTGCGGGCTGTTTCGGGGTTAAACTCCATGCCCACAGGATATTGCATCCATGAGTTGGCAACCAATATCCATAAGGCCGAAAGGTTCGACCCGAAAGCTACCAACCAGGAAGAAGTCAGATGAAATTTTTTGCTCACCTTGTTCCATCCGAAGAACATCACAGCAATGAATGTGGATTCCAGAAAAAATGCCAATATACCTTCGATGGCCAGCGGGGCGCCAAAAATGTCGCCGACAAACCAGGAATAATTTGACCAGTTGGTGCCAAATTCAAATTCCAGAATGATGCCCGTGGCCACTCCAATGGCGAAATTAACCCCGAAAAGTTTCATCCAGAATTTAGTGATACGCTTCCATTCCTCGTTCCCTGTCTTCACATAAATGGTTTCCATGATGGCAATCATAAAAGATAAACCCAGGGTGAGGGGCACAAAAAACCAATGGTAAATAGCGGTCAGGGCAAATTGTGCGCGCGACCAGTCAACCAATGATATATCAATGTCGGTTATCATAGACAGTGTTATTGGTGGGAGAAGTTAATTGTTCAATTACATAATCGCTCCTTTGGGCATCGTTGTCAAACCTTGTTTTCAAAAAGTCGGGAAAGAAAAAGAGTTTTAGCACAACGAACATGATAAAAAGTTTGATAATGATAATTGTCCATAATTTTTTTCCAACGGTCATACTCCTGAAACCTTCGTAATAGAAGTAGAAAACTTTTATGAATGTGCCGGAAATCTTTTTTAACATTATTTACAATTAACAGAACAATACTTTTTTGCTGTTTTGTCGCCCAGCGAGGCTGCTTTTTGCACATCGGAACATCCGGCGTGTTTTCGCCCTGCATTAATTTTTGCAATGCCCCTGTTAAAATAAGCATCAGGGCTGTTGGGTTCCAGGTCAATTACCTTGTCATAATCGGCAATGGCCATGTCGAATTCGTTGAGATCGTTAAAAATATACGCACGGTTAAAATAGGCATCCGCATATTTTCCATTGTACATGATTGCATTGGAATAGTCGGCAATTGCTTTTTCTGTTTTTGCAATCAGGTCGTAATCATTAGCGCGGTTAAAATAGGCCTGGCTGTTGGTTGAATCCAAACCGAGGATGATGGAGTATGTTTGAATGGCTGCATCGTATTCTTCCATCTGGTCGTATAGCGCTCCCAGTGCTTCGTAGCCGGCTAAAGACTGAGGCGCCAGGGAAATAAAACTGATAAAATCCTTTATGGCGGCCGAATCCTTACCCATATTACGATTAAGCAGGGCACGCTGGTAGTAAACGTTTGTAAAATAAGGATTTACCTCCAGTGCTTTGTTGAAATCGCTAAGAGCAAGGGTGTTTTTTTTCAATTCAGCGTATAACATTCCGCGGTTAAGCAGGGCATTTTCATCATCGGCTTTAAATTTTAGCACCTGCGAATAATCACTGATGGCTTCTTTGTATTTTTCCTGTCTTACATAAGCGATGGCACGGTTGAAGTAAGCATCGGTATAGTCAGGTCGTAAAGCGATAACCTGAGTGTAATCTTCTATCGCCTGGCTGATTTTGTTGTTCTGCAGGTTGTTAAATCCGCTGATAAACAAGGCATCGGTGTTTTGAGCTGCAGATGAAAATACGGTAAGGATGAGAATCGAAAGGGTTATTACTTTATGGCTCATCTGATTTTGATTTATTACAAAAATACTTAATTTTCCTTTCGGGCAAATAAATACTTAATTATTTTCGCATAAAAAACGCCGGATTGCCCGGCGTTTTTTTATGTCATTGGATTACATCACTATTTGAGAGATTGTCTCAATTCATCAATTTGTTTTTGCAAATTAGTATTTGTAACTTCCTGATTAGCGTTAATTGATTTGAGGTCTTCAATAATTGCCTGTTGCTCTTGTATGGCT
>DAONFU010000006.1:32228-33676 GCA_035403765.1 Bacteroidales bacterium | reverse complement strand
CTTATTTTCATGCGATATAATCCATAGGTTTCGATATAAATCGGCGAATTATAATCACTGCTAAACCCCAAAATATTACTTCCAACTGGTGTTGAACCATTATATATGTTGCCTGATCGTGACCAGTATTGATTTTGTTGCGGATTGGTTTGCCCTGTGGGTGCTACCTGAGCAACTGCAACAAACATTGTTGCAGACAAAATAAATAAAAATATTAGTTTTTTCATGATTTGGTTTTTTTCACCTGAGCAGATGAAAAACGCCATGCAGATCATATTCTTTTCCTTCGCCTCCTTTGGCTTTTATTACATAAAAATATACGCCATCAGGGCAGTTGTTACCTTTATATTTGCCGTTCCATCCTTGCATTACATCATCCCATTTATAAAGTTCCGAACCCCAACGATTGTAAATACAGGCATTAAACTCAACAATGGATTTTTGTTCAACTCTGAATAAATCATTATAATCATCATTATTTGGAGTAAAAACATTGGGAATAGTAATTTCAGATTCGACCTCTTTTAATAAAATTCCATCAATATATAAGTAAGCGTAATCATCGGGCCAGTCGCCCTGCAGCAAAACCGTGTCGGTTTGGCTGGCAGGATAAAAATTACCAATAGTAAGATAACATTCACCACCTTCGGCAATAAAAGTTCCTGAAATTTTTGTCCAGTTAACAGTATCGGTAATTAAATGATGGTGCGGATTTTCAATTTGTGGTCGGGCAACAATAGGCTCTGCATCTGTTCTCGAAACAGGATATGAGGTAAACAGAGCGCCTATTTTGTCAATTAAAATGCCATACACTTCACCCCTGCAAACATAAAACTCAAAATAATATTCTTGTCCTTGTTCTAAGCATGAATTGAGTTTTGTTTGTATATATTCGCGGTAATCATCATTAGGGTTATAGAAATCATCATAGAAAGCATTGATTCCACAATAGGCATTACCATCAAGTGGAAATTGAAAACCTGCAAAATTAGAGGGAATATGGATATCTGCTCCAATAGGTGCACAAATATTTAAGTAATCAGCAGTACCTTCAGTTGGCAAATTCCAATATTTACATCTTTCTAATTGGGGATCACCTGGATGAGATCCATTTGTTGGGCAAGTATCGTATTCTTCAAAACCAGGATTAGGCACCAAATTTAATTGTTGACAAAATACTTGTATTGTAATACTAAGGGAAAAAAATATTAATATATACTTTTTCAAACGCTCAGATAGGTTAAAAAAAAATTAAAAAAACATACGGTGATTTACCGTAACGGCAAAATTTATTTACCGATTTTTTGGTTTAATTTTTCTTTTTTTTGCTGCCGGCGCAGCTAAGTCGGAAATGGTTTAAAGGGTTTTTTGTTAGTCTGTAATAAGGAGTATTGTATTGTATTGTATTGTATTGTATTGTATTGTATTGTATTGTATTGTATTGTATT
>DAONFU010000006.1:0-32128 GCA_035403765.1 Bacteroidales bacterium | reverse complement strand
CCTCGGCAAGTTTCCATAAGGTGGAGCTGGTGGTGGTGGTGCCCCTGGCGCCTGCTTGTACTTTTGTAACATTACCATTTTTATCTACCCAGATGGTAACAACTACCAGGCCTTCTTCTTTGGAATTATAATTTGGTTTTGGTAATGATTTTGATTTGCGGTCGGAAAGTTTAAAAGAAATTCCGTCTCCATAGGGGCTGTTTCCATTGTAGTTATCAGAGTTTGGATTGCCGTTTGGGTCTCCCTGGTTGCCAGGGTTTCCGGTAATGCCCTGAGACCCTCCATTGGTATTTTTATTCTTGTTGTAAGCGATGTTTTTATCAATCTTTATTTCTTCCTGTGGCGTGGTGTTTTTGTTGTTGTTTTTATTGTTCAGGGTGGCGCTTTCCTCGGTATTCTGGGTGATATTTTCATCCGTGTTGTTTGGGTTGGTGTAATTTACCGATTGTTCTGAAAACGGGTCCACCGGTTCAATGTCTCCCATACCGTCATCGCTGTAACCAAGGTTTACTTCCACACCTTCTTCTTCGGGCAGGGGCAGGGGAGTTGTAAAGCCAAAAAATATAAAACACACTAAAAGCAAGGCGTGAAACAATAAGGTTCCTGCAATTCCTTTTTTTTGATAATTGTCGAGTTTCATGGCTTTTCGTATTTATTTTTTATACGAATAATTATTTTTTTGGTTGTGTTGCCAATATCACCTTGTGTCTGGTATGATATGTATCATTGATTTGGTTAACTGCATCAATCACATTGACCACATACTGCACTGGTACGGATTTGTCGGTTCTCAATACGATGGTTGCGTCAGTCTGTGTGCCAAGTTTTGCCTGGATGGAGGGTATTAGAGATGCTTCTGCCATGGGCTTGTCTTCAATAAAATACTGATACTGGTCGTTGATATAAACCGTGGTGGTTTGTTTGGCGATGGTTTTGCTGTTGCTGTTAGGCAAAAGTAATTTTATGGCATTAGGGCTTACCAGTGTGGAGGTAAGCATGAAAAAAATCAGCAACAGGAATACCAGGTCAGACATGGACGACATGCTGAAATCCGCACTTACTTTGTTTCGCATTTGTATGGCCATGGTCTCTGGTTTTTAGTTTGCCGGTTCGTTTAAAAGATCCATAAATTCTGAAGCTCTTAATTCGAGCATATTCACAATTTTTTGAATTCGTGCCACGATGATGTTATAGCAGAAATAGGCGATAATTCCAACGATCAGCCCAGCCACAGTGGTTACCATGGCTTCATAGATGCCTCCAGAAAGAGTCGCAATTTCAATGTTATTTCCGGCCTTTGACATATTATAAAATGCCCGCACCATACCGGTAACCGTTCCCAGAAATCCCAGCATAGGGGCTCCGCCGGCAGCCATAGCAAGCAGGGTTATTCTTTTTTCCAACTTCGCAATCTCCTGTTTCCCCACATTTTCTATCGTTACGTTGATATCGCTCATGGGTTTGCCAAGGCGCAGCAATCCTTTATGGAGCATCCGTGCAATCGGAGTGTCGGTGTTTTTGGAAAGGGATATTGCGGCATCAAGCTTTCCCTGATGAATGAAATCCCTGATATTATTCATAAAACCGGGGTCTTCTTTGGCGGCTTTTTGTGTAGCCATAAATCTTTCGATAAAAATATAAATGGCTAATACTGACAATATAGCAATAGGGATCATGATCCATCCGCCTTTCATTGTCAATTCCCAAATAGAAAGTGTTTCGGAAGTGGGTGCTGCAACCTGAGGAAGTTGTTGTGCCTGTTGTGCTATAGCAGCGGCTGTATCCGCGATGGTTCCCGATTGTGTGATTTGCAAAATTATTCCAAGCATATAATAATATTTAAAAACGCGTAAAGATAGAGGAATTGCCTATGATGGTATTGTTGTAGCGTGTATATTTTTGAACACGCGATTGTTAATATAACAACGCTGCAAGCGGCGAATTATTTTTTACAGGGACAAGTATTGTTGTACCACCATTCAAATTCAAGGTCGATGGCTGTCATCTCAATCATTTCGGCTTCCTTTTCTATGTCTTTGCCTTTTTTGTAATCCTTGATTTCCCTGTCGTAAACATTGCTTACTTTATAAATGACGCTGTGATAATATCTGTTAAAAAAAAGGTTTTCAACATTGGTTATGGTATTGGGGGCCATGGTCTCAAGCTTTTGTGCTGCCAGCCAGTTGCGTATTGCTGGGTAATAAAGCCAGAACAGGATTTTGATTTTCCCCGTTTTTTTCACGGCAGGGCCTATTCCAATGGTCCGGTATTCCGTCAGATTCAAGGTTTTATTGTAAAAAAAATCTTCTTTTATACGGTATAGCATCACTGCAATATTTTCATATTCTTTTATGGAATCATAAGGGAGTATCTGCTGAAATTCTTCATCGCGATAGGCGGTTATTTCATTGGTTTTAACTGCCTTTAAAATCATCAGAAATAGCTGATTGTTCTTGAACATAGGGTTGTTTATTGTACTGTCGGCAGGTATTTCGCGCCACATCCTTTTGCACCACAATACTTCTTTTTCGGTGATTGGGTAATAAGGGACATAGCCAAAAGCAGGATCGATTGTAGAAAATTTATTGTTGACCTTCTGCCTTACTTTGCATTTATTTCCTGCGCTGTCCCATAGGCCTGTGGTTCTGTAGTCAAAAGAATTTTCATAAACTCTCTCTGCCCTCCTGAGACCCCGGGAATCCCACACTTTCCAATTTCCCCGGCGTTGATTTACTCCGTATTTTCCTTCGGCCTTTTTGTTGCCGTTCTCATAATAACTGATAAAAGGCCCGTCAAGCATCCCATGTTTGGTGTGGTATTCAAAATGTATTTTGCCATCAGGATAGGTGACCGTGTGCTTTTGCTGACTATGTGCCAGCAAGGTCGCAAAAATAACACATACGAATAGCTGTGCTTTTTTCATGAATGATTATTCGAGCCAGGTTTTGATGCGGCCGATGATTTCTTGTTCCTGTTTGTCGTCAAAAGAACGTATGCGTGTGGCATGGCTTCCTCCGGGACACACGGCCTTTAGCATAGTTGTTTTTCCGCTGAATTCCACGGCTGGTGCCGACCAGGGATCGTATTCGCCATAGATAAAAATCATTTTTTCATCACGGGTGTCCAGAAAATGTTGGCACTTCATCGAAATAGTGCTGTCGAATTCAACTTTTAAACCTTTGGGCAAAAATATTTTTTCGAGATAACCTTTAGCAGATTTTATTTTCAGGTATTTTTTGAAAGGTTCGGTGTCATAACCATAGTACCCTAGCTCCCTGGCGGCCTGAACAAAAAAGGATTGCGAATAGTCCTGGCCATCGTCGGCAAAATAGTCGGGCCCGCAAACCCGTATGAGGAAATTAAACATGTCGGTGTTAGAGGCACTTGATGAAGGAATGGCGGATGACTTCCATCCCCATTGCCAAAACGAAAACGAAAATTCCAGCACGCAATAGTCGTATATTTCCTGCAATGGCAAGTGAAAGACGTATTTTTTTTCGGTGCAGAATTTTTTAAATAAAGGAAAAATTTTGTTGCGTCTTTTTAATACTTCCATCTGGAAGTCCTGAATTTTTTGTCTGTCACTTGCGCTGCCTACTTTGCTATGGAGGAATGGTTCGTGCCGGCCGTCTTCCACGCCAAAACACAGGGGGCCCACATAACATACCGAAATGTCCACATCGTCGGGATATAGGGTTCGGTGTATCAGGGCTGTCTGCCCGCCCTTGCTGATACCGGTGTTTATCCATTTGTTTTTATAAAGGTTTTTGAAGACCGACACCACACGGTGGTGGTCCGCCGCGGCATTGGCTGCTGTGAGGTATTTCCAGTCCTTGACGGCTGGAGTGGATTTGCCAAAGTAGCGGTGTTCAACCAGTATTTGGTTGGTTTTGAATATACCGGTAAGCTCTTCGGTGTAATCTTCGCGTTCGGCATAGGTGCCTGCGTATCCTTCGGTTACAAGCACTGTAGGGGCTTCAAAAGCATAATGCGACACAAAAACCCGTTGCACAAAAGTGCCGGCGGCAGTATCCATGGGGTCGAGCCATTGCTTTATCAGGACAAGATATTTTTCTTTAAACGGCGCTGTATATTTTAATGCCTGAACATCCTGTACATCCGGCAACGATTTTAGTTTTTCATATAATACTGTTCCGTGGGTTTGTGCCTGAATTGCAGTGCTCATAGCAAAAGGAAGGGTTCCGATGATGGCTATAGCAACTAACAGATTTTTAAATACATGAGGTTTCATAGATAGATATTTTTTTGTTTTTTCATCAGGGGTAATGCCAAAAAAACTTTTTGGTAAGACCGGATAAAGCAATCAGTTCAGATCACGAATTCGTTTCAGGTCGAATTTAGGGTTTTTCATTGAAGAAAGAGGCACTGTTTCAATGACAACATTGCTGGTGTCAAGGCCAAAAGCCCGCACTTCGGTAATGCCGATTTTTTTCAGGTAGGTATAGATATCCATGATAAACTGTTCGAAGGGAGGAAAGTCGAAGTCGTAATTCTGAATGCGGTCGATGATAATAAAACGAAAATCGGCCAGCACATGGTGTTTTTGTAAGGACGGATACCTGGATATCATGTCAATTTCATTGTTTCGAATCATTTCATCTATCACCTGCTTGAAAAAAAGATTAATCCTGGGTTGTACCCTGAAACCGAGGTTGAAATCAATTTTAATGAGGGTGTCGGGGATAATGGTGGTAACTCTAAATTCTTTGGTATTGGGGTCGTCGGTAATGTTGATGTGTACCAGCCAGTAAAGGTCGGCTCTTTTAGGTTGCTTGTTGATGATGGAATAAATAATTTTTGATTCCACATCGCCAACATGGTCGGCCTTGGTAATATATACAAGGTTGGTGGCATATTTTGGAATGCTGGTGTCAGTTTTTACATCTTTCAGGAGTTCTGCAAAAGGGGCTATTCGTGTAAACTCAATAAATCTGTTTTTTAACGACCGCCCTTTTTGCCAGATAAACATAATGCTGAATAAAAATCCGCCAATCATTATCGTAAACCACCCGCCGCTCATAAATTTATGGAGGTTGGCTATCAGAAAACTGCCCTCGATGGTGAGAAATGTCATCATAAATAAGACAACCACCAGGATATGAACCTTAAGAATCCTTAAAAGATAATAACTGAGCAAAATAGTGGTCATCAGCATGGTAATAGTAATAGATAAACCATAGGCGGCAGTCATATTAGTGGATTCCTTGAAAAACAACACGACAAAAAAACAGGCGATACACAAGGCCCAGTTCACCGAACTGATGTACATCTGCCCTTTTATATTTGTGGGATATGATATCCTGAGGCGGGGCCATAAATTGAGCGACATGGCGACCGAAATGAGTGTATAGGCGCCGCTAATCAAGGCCTGGCTTGCGATAATGGCCGCCAGAGTAGCCAGGATAATGGCCGGAATAAGAAAGGAAACATCCTGCATCATGCCAAAAAATGGGTTCGTGGTATGGGTAACCTGATCCATATTCATGAGTATCCATGCGCCTTGTCCTAAATAATTCAGAATGAGCATCAACTTTACGAATATCCAGCTGATTCTTATGTTGTTTTTTCCGCAATGCCCCAGATCGGAGTATAAGGCCTCTGCTCCCGTGGTAGCCAGAAAAATTGCCCCGAGCAGGATAAAGCCTCCGGGATGTCCTATTAGAAAATCATAGGCATAATATGGATTAAAAGCTTTGAAAATATAGGGAACGCGAACTATATACATCATGCCAATGATACCCAACATGGCGAACCACAGTAACATAATAGGTCCGAAAGAACTGCCAACTACTTTGGTGCCAAATTTCTGATAGCTGAACAGTGCCAGGATAATCAGCAGGGCTATAGGAATAACGGGAATATGGGAATCTATCAATAATAATCCTTCGGTTGCCGAAACCACCGTGATGGAGGGGGTGATAACACCATCGGCCAGTTCGGTAGCACCGCCAATAATGGCAAAAACAAATATCCAGGGAGCTTTTTTTCTGATAAGTGCAAACAACGAAAAAATACCGCCTTCACCCTTGTTGTCAGCCCGCAAGGCAATAATCACGTATTTCAAGGTTGTAAGTAAGGTTAGTGTCCAGATAACACAGGATATCGCACCGATAACAAACACGGGCGTGATAGCCTCGCTGCTTCCTAATACGGCACGCATCACATATAACGGGGATGTGCCGATGTCTCCGTAAACTATTCCCAATGTCATAATGACACTGAAAAAAGAAACTTTGGATTTGACCGATTTGTTATCCTGCATTTTTATTAATAAAATGGCAAATATAAACCAACAATGACCTCAAAATCTATTTATTCAAAAAAAATTTTTTCAACAGGTGGCACACCATGCGGTGACCATGGTTTTGTTGTGTTTTTTTAAGAACATCAAGGCAAAAAAATAGTCCCGCCGCAGTTGTCTTTTTTTGCTCCGGTAACACTTTTCAGGCAATTGTTTTCTTGCCGCATCCGCAACACGCCCAGGAAGGCAAAAATCAATGCTTCTTTGTATTCCACCGTTTCTTTGGCAGGGATAACAATTTCGGCACTACATTTATGCTTTATCCTGCTCATTAAAAATTTGTTTAATGCACCGCCGCCTGTTACTAAAACCTTGCTGGCTTTTATAGCGTTTATCTGCAGGGCAATTTGTCCGGCTATATGTTCGGTACAGGTACGTAATTTATCCTCGAGGGTAATTTCAGGCATGCTGTCCAAAAGAGCGAGGAAGGCAGTTTCTATCCATTCTCTTCCCAGCGACTTGGGCGGTTCGATCCTGTAATATTCCAGCTTATCCAGCATGGCGATCAGGGGGAGGAATACTTTGCCCGCAGAAGCTATTTTCCCGTCGGTGTCAAAATCTTTTCCGGCCTGGTGTGCCAGGTAATTCAACACAATATTGGCAGGGCTGACATCGAAGGCTATTCGTTTTGATTCTTTTTGATACGATAAATTGGAAATGCCACCGATATTCAAACAGACATCGAAATCGGCAAAAAGTAATTCATCGCCAATGGGCACCAGGGGAGCTCCTTGTCCGTGCATGGCCACATCGGTTATTCTGAAGTCGCTCACGGTGCTTATTCCTGTTTCGGCCGCCAGCGACGCGCCGCTGCCAATTTGCACGGTAAGTAGTTTTTCTGGCTGGTGGAAAATAGTATGGCCGTGGCTGCTGATAAAATCGGGTATGAAATGGTTTTTCGAAAGAAACTTCTTTACCTGTTGGCCGCAGTATCTCCCGTATTCGTTATGGAGCAACATAAAATCCAGTGCCGGAAGGGAAGCTGCCCTCGACAATTTGTTTTTCCACACTTCCGTATATTTAATAGTGTGGGCTTTGATGATTTTCCCCGACCATTTGTTTGCCGAATACTCAAATCGGCAATAAGCTATGTCAAGTCCGTCAAGCGATGTGCCCGACATGAGCCCTGCTACGTGATATATTGTTGTCATGCACGCATTTTATAAAGAGGAAAGCACATGTTCCATCTGTGTGCCTCGGGAGCCTTTCACTAAAATCAGAGCATTGTGCAATGGATTGGTTTTCAGATAATCGCGCAATTGCTGCGAGCTTTTGAATGTTAGAAAGTCCTTGCGGGTATTAGCCTCATAAAAATTGGACCCCACCAAAAAAACCTGGTTATAATTGGAGGTGTTCAAAAATTCGATGATTTTCTCGTGCTCCATTTTTTTATAGGCTCCCAGCTCGAGCATATCCCCCAACATCACCACTTTGTTGGTGGATTGCATCAGGTTAAAATTTTCCAGCGCTGCAATCATACTGGTTGGATTGGCATTATAGGCGTCGAGTATGATGGTGTTATCCTCTTTGTGAATAAATTCCGATCTGGAGTTTGACGGAAAGTATGTTTCCACGGCATGTTTTATCTGTTCGGCATTTACCTGAAAATAATCACCTACAGCCAGGGCACATAAGATATTTTCAAAATTGTATTTGCCTATCAGTTTAGATTCTATAATAGTTTTTTTATCTTCCCAGTAAAGTTTTACATAGGGGTTTGCCACTATAAAGGTAGTGTGGATATTGGCTTGCTGGTTGGTGCCATATGAATACTGCCTGATGTTATGGGCATGGGCTTTGAGGGTGGTGTTATTAAAATTGATAAAAACCAGGCCGTCTTGTTGCTCCACGTACCGATAAAGTTCCGTTTTGGCCTTAATCACATTTTCAAAATTCCCGAACCCTTCAAGATGGGCTTTCCCGACATTGGTAATCAGGCCGTAATTTGGTTGGGAAATAGTACAAAGCTGTTGAATCTCGCCCACATGGTTGGCTCCCATTTCTATCACAGCGATTTCGTGTTGTGGGGTAATTTGCAGAACTGACAGCGGGACGCCAATGTGGTTATTCAGGTTTCCCAGGGTGGAAAACACATTGTATTTTTCAGCGAGCACGGCATGTATGAGTTCTTTGGAGGTGGTTTTTCCGTTGCTTCCGCTGATACCGATAACGGGAATAGTGAGCTTCGACCTGTGAAATGCCGCGAGTTTTTGCAGCGATTCCAGCGTGTTGTCCACCAGGATGGTTTTGTCGCCGGTAACATATTCTTTTTCATCAATAATGGCATAAGCCACACCTTGGTCGAGTGCCTGTTTGGCAAATTTATTTCCGTTAAAGTGTTCGCCTTTCAGGGCAAAAAATAAAGAATCCGGTGTGAGTTTTCTGGTGTCGGTTGATATGGCCGGATGTTCAAGGAAGATGTTGTATAATTGTTCTATAGTCATATTTGTATATAATAAAAAACCCCGCTTACAAAATAAGCGGGGTTTTTTGAGAATAAAAAGTATTTTTTCTAATAGTTACCAACAGGACTGCCAACACGTGTCATGGCGCAACGGAATCCTATACAGTCGGTAGAAAGATTTTCGTCCAAAAACCTTCTGTTGCCCGGGCTGATCCAGTATTGCCTGTCTCTCCATGAGCCGCCCTTGTAAACGCGGGCTTTGTCGTTGATCATTGAATTTACCCCATAGTCATACATAATTGGTTGTTCAACATCTTCAGCAGTCCAGTCGCCTCCAACAAGCATGCTGGAAGTTAAATCGCCGTCAAGATAACTTCTGTTATCGGCCTGGCGGTAATTTCTTCTGTCTTTGCTTTCATCCACGGTAACGTCGCGCATCTGAATGCGGCCCAGACTGTCTTTATCTTCGAGCACGCCATCGGCATCCCGGAGTTGTGTCTGGTAAATATTTCCTCTGAACGACCTGAAATCTGCGTAATCTTCAAATGACAAGGGTCTGTAAACATCCATTACCCATTCGGAAACGTTGCCAGCCATGCAATACAAGCCATAGTCGTTGGGCCAGTATGAATAAACGGGAGCCGTGATATCGGCGGCATCGTTGAGGTTTCCTGCCACACCCATGTTATCGCCACGGCCGCGTTTGTAGTTTGCTACAAAATCGCCGAGGTTGTTGAGCCTGTCGTTACGGGCAATGTGTCCGTTCCAGGGATAAATTCTGCGTTCCAGAACGCGTTCATAGATGGTGTTTCCGATAAGGCCCAGCGCGGCAAATTCCCATTCGGCTTCGGTCGGCAGGCGGTATTTTGGAAGAAGAATACCGTCTTCCATACGCACTTTACGGGTGCCCGATCCATTGGGGTCCATATCATAGAGATCGTTTTTCACCATGCCTTCATATTGTCCTGCCAGGTAAGCATCGGTGTTGAAGTTTTCTTCGTTCTGCTGGTTGGGGTCCATTTTCAGGATACCTTCACGCATCAGGATGTATTCGTTTACGCGGTCTGTTCTCCAGTTGCAATAGTCTGAGGCTTGTACCCAGTTTACGCCAACCACCGGATAATCGCGGTAAGCCGGATGACGTAAATAATAATCCACGTAGGGTTCGTTGTAGGCCAAACGATCGCGCCACACCAGGGTGTCGGGGAGGCGTTTCTGCAGGACTTCAGGATAATCTACACCAAACACCCGCCGGGTCCAGTAGAGAAATTCACAATAGTCAAGATTGCGAACTTCGGTTTGGTCCATATAAAAAGAGGATACGGTGATTCGGCGCGGGTAGTTGTCCCAGTCGTAAAGTACATCCTGCTCTGTACGGCCCATCATAAAGGTACCGCCTTCGATCAATACAAGGCCTGGTCCGGTTTCCTGTTCTTCGTAAGGAACTACTTCAAAACCGCCGTTTTTCGGGTTGTTGTATTCCCAGGCAGTAGTATTGGAAACTTCTTTTTTACAGGAGTTCAGAAAGAATGTGGCAAGCATAGCCACTGTCATAAAAACGATTAATCTTTTAATATACATTGTTTATCGGTTTTTTGTTTCTATATATAACTAAAAAGAGGGACAATTTATTGCTCTGACTCTTTTTGAGGGTGGTTTGCAATTAAACTGCAGCGCAAAGGATACTTCGTGGGCGCCGCCCGTGGCATTGGTAAGCTTGGAAACAGTCAGGTCATAACTGTATCCCACTTTGAACATACTCACCTGTAAGCCTACCATAAATATTATAGCGTCAGAATTTTTAAAGTTTTGTCTGAACCACAGGCCGCCGACAAACGGATACCTGTTAAAGTATAATCCGTAATTGATCTGCTGGAAATTTTGTTGCTGCATAAAAAGAATGTTGGGCGACAAGGTAGGTGTATGGTCATTGCTTCTGCGGCGGACTTTTTTCACCAGGTTGATAATACCTCCTGCATGAACTGTAAATTTGATAGGCATGCGGCTTTTACTGATAAAGCCTTCGTCGGGCATGGTAAGGTGATGTGCGGCAAAACCCACAAAATAATTTTCACCGTATCCCAGGATGCCGGCAGCGAAATCAGCGTTTCTCTTGGTCAGGCGTGAAGGCGGCACTTCGTTGGTGTTGAACACAAATCCGTGCCTTTTGTCAATCATATCAGGAAAAGTGAGCTTCGACCAGTCGAGGTGTTTTTGAAAATAAGCTGCCTGTAAAGCCAGTTTCATAGAAAACGACCGGTTGACCTCCAGGCGGAAAGAATACATAAACGATACGGTGGTCGTGTTTAATATTCCCTCTCCCGCGCGGTCGGTATTTAAAAGAACACCAATGCCTCCGGATAATTTTTCGATATGCTGATCATAGGAGGCATTATAGGTAACGTATGTTCCCCTGATAGATGGCCACTGGTCGCGGAAATTGAGGATGACTCTCGGACACAATGCCGTGCCGGCAAAAGCCGGATTCAGGTATAGGGGGTTTGCATAGTATTGTGAAAAATGCGGATCCTGAGCAAAACTAACACTTCCCATCATTACCAACACAAAAACAATACAGGTGTAAATCTTTTTCATATCGAGTATTTTTTAGTTCTGAACATAATAACGAAACTTTCGGAGATTGTATTGGCAAAAGAGTAAAAAATTTACAAAACCCTGCATAACAATAAAATTAGACTTGTTCCGTTATTATGTGATATTTTAACAAGCAAAAATAATATATTTTTAATTACGCAAAATTTCCAGAGACCTTTTTTTTAACATTTTTACTCATAATAATAATAAAGGTTACAAAATGATTATTTTTTTTGATAAAATATGGTTTGAAAAATTTTAAATAATTTTACACGGTTCAAAAAACGTATGATGTTAAAGAAATTTTTGCTGCTTACCTGCTTTGTATTCTCATTATCAATAATATATGCACAAAAAAAAGCGGTACCGCCCTCAAACGATTATAAAATTCATTGGAATAAGCCGGCAAAATTATTTATTACCGAACTAAGCAAAAAAGAATTTCTGAGTTTTGATGGGGCTGTATATGCCGATAGCACTGATATTCCTTACTTTTTTATCGCGCTGGATGTTATCAAATCATCTTCAGTTCCCGAGGTCCTTATCAAAAACCCTGTGTACGAAGAACTGCCTCCTGCAGATCTTCAGCTGGTGAGCGCTGGCAAAATGTTGATTGGTGAGCATATCGACATTATTTCCCGTGTATCCTATCAAAACAAAAAGCCTTTATTGCTGGTAAGTTTTGTTCCCTTGCGCAAAAACAGTTTCACCGGCAAAACCGAACGCCTGGTGTCATTTAGCCTTGATTTTTCGTATGGCAAATCAAAAGAAACGGCAGGAACCAGCAAGGTGAAGCAATATGCCTCACATTCGGTATTGCAATCGGGCGACTGGTACAGGGTGGATGTGCTTCGCACCGGTATTCATAAAATTACATATAATGATTTGGTGACATTGGGCATGGATGTTTCCGCGATAAATCCCAAAAATATTCGTGTCTATGGTAATGGCGGGAAGATGTTGCCCGAAAACAATGCTGATTTCAGGCACGATGACCTGGCCGAGAATGCCATTTTTGTCTCTGGCGAGGGTGACAATGTTTTTAACCAGGACGATTATATTTTATTTTATGCCCAGGGCCCGGAATATTGGACATTGGATACTGTTAAAGGGGTATTTAACCATAAAATAAATAAGTTTTGCAATAGCTCCGGATATTTTGTCACCGCCAGTCTGGGTGCCGGCAAAAGAATAGGGCCGGCTCAGCTTTCTGCAGCGGCGCCTACCCATACTGTTACCACATTTACTAATTACGCGTTTCATGAAAATGATTCCATAAATCTGATTAAGTCGGGGCGGGAATTTTACGGAGAAGTTTTTGACCTGACGACTTCCCGGACTTTTGGTTTTCATTTTCCTAATGTAGTCAGCGGCACACAAATGTATTTGAAAACCGGTCTGCTGGCTCGGTCGGTCAATATTGGCACCTCCTTCAGGATATATGCCAACAACAATAGTATAGGTATGGTTACCATTTCGGCGGCTTCACCTATTTATACATCGGACTATGCCCGCATTACCTATGCCGAATTAAACTTTGCTGCAGCCAGCCCGCTGAACCTTCGTCTGGATTATAATAAGGGCGCTAATGCTTCGGCCATTGGCTGGTTAGACTATATCGAACTGAATGCCAATTGTTACCTGACTTTCACCAACGGCCAGATGGCTTTTCGCGACAAATCATCCATTGGCCAGGTTTCTGAATTTGTGCTTGGAAATGCCTCTTCGGGTGTTACCATCTGGGACGTGACTAACCTTACCGATGTGAAAAGAGTGGATGCCACCCTGAATGGCAGTAACCTGGTCTATAAAATGAATACGGATTCGCTGAAAGAATTTGTAGCTTTCGACGGTACGTCATTTCTTTCGGTAAAAGTGCAGGGAAAAATTCAGAACCAGGATTTGCACGGCCTGGCGCAACATGATATGATTATTGTTGCCTATCCGGATTATACAGGCGAAGCTTCGCGTATAGCCGAAATGCACCGCAATGATGATAACCTTTCGGTGGTGCTTACCACTCCTCAACTGATTTATAATGAATTTTCTTCTGGAAATCAGGATGTTACTGCGATAAAAGGTTTCGTCAAAATGTTTTACGAGAGGGCAGGAAGCATCAGTGAACAACCGAAATACCTATTACTATTTGGCGATGCTTCGTATGATTATAAGAATCGCTTGGAGAACAACACCAATCAGGTGCCCACCTACGAATCGAACAACTCGCTGGAACCCTCAGGATCGTTTTTGACGGATGATTATTTTGGTTTTCTGGATGATACCGACAACGGCCCCTACAACAACCTGCTGGATATTGCCGTTGGCAGGATTCCTGTTCAAAACATCGACGAAGCCAAGGCCGTTACCGACAAAATCCTGAATTATAAAGCGAAGTATGATTTGATTTCTTCCAATACCTCTTGTTCGGGTTTTTCCGGTGCGATTTCCAATTTAGCCGACTGGCGGAATGTGCTGTGTTTTGTTGCCGATGATTCCGATCTGCTTGGGGAGGATTTTTTGGGACAGTCCGAAAGTATTGCTAATTATGTGGATACCACCTACAATAATTTTAATCTCGATAAAATTTATCTCGATGCCTACACTCAGTATTCCACACCGGGCGGTCAGCGTTATCCTGACGCAACCGATGCTATTAATAAAAGGGTGGCTAAAGGTTCGTTGATTGTCAATTATATTGGCCATGGCGGCGAAGTGGGATGGGCACACGAAGCGGTGGTTGGTGTTTCGGATATTAATGCCTGGGCAAATAAACACAATACACCATTGTTTGTTACTGCCACCTGCGAATTCAGCCGTTTCGACGACCCTGGCCGTACCTCAGCTGGTGAACTGGTGCTGCTGAATCCTGACGGCGGTGGAGTGGCCCTGTTTACTACCACCCGCCTGGCCTATGCAGGATCAAATTATTCGTTGAATTATAATTTCTACAAAGAAGTATTCAAAAAAAATGCCGGTGAATATCCTGCGCTCGGCGACGTAATTAAGGCCTCCAAAAATTTGATGGGCTGTGCACCTGCTATCAGCAATTTTGTTTTGCTGGGCGATCCCGCGATGAAACTTGCTTATCCCGAATTTAATGTGATTACCACATCAATAAATAACCATCCTCTGGCCGGAGAGCTGGATACCATAAGGGCCTTGCAAAAAATTACGGTTCAGGGATACATTGCCGATAATGCCAACGTAAAACTCACCAACTATCAGGGCACGGTTATGCCTGTGGTGTATGACAAGGCCGTGCAGGTAATGTCCAATGGTAACGACGAAGGTTCACCGGAGCCTTTCAGAATGCAGAAAAACATTATTTATAAAGGAAAGACACGGGTGACCAACGGTGATTTTCAATTTACGTTTGTCGTTCCAAAGGACATAGCATATAATTTTGGTAACGGCCGTATCAGCTATTATTCGCAGAATGGTGTTACGGATGCCAATGGCTTCTATGAAGATTTTATTATCGGCGGAACCAGCCATGACAGCATCACCGATGGACAAGGCCCTGAACTGAAAATCTATATGAATAATGTTCGTTTTGTGTCGGGTGGCATTACTGATAAAAACCCTGTCTTGCTGTTGTTCCTGAACGATTCTGCCGGTGTAAACACCATCGGGAACGGCATAGGACATGACATTGCCGCTGTCCTCGATGAAAATACCGACAAAACCTTTGTCCTTAACGATTATTATGAGTCGGATATGGATACCTACCAAAGCGGGGTAGTCCGTTATCCTTTTTCAAATCTGGAAAACGGCGAACATAAGTTGAAGGTGAAAGCATGGGATGTGTATAATAATTCCGCGGAGTCGGAAATTTATTTTGTGGTTGCCGAATCAGCAGACATGGCGCTGAATCATGTTTTAAATTACCCCAACCCTTTTACCACTTATACCGAATTTTGGTTCGAACACAATCAGCCCTGCTGCGCCCTGGATGTGCAGATTCAGATTTTTACCATCACCGGAAAACTGATTAAAAGTATTCAGACAAGCGTTGAAACCAATGGCTACAGGGCAGACCCTATACCCTGGGACGGCAGAGATGATTTCGGCGATGTGATAGGCAAAGGCGTGTATGTTTATATGCTGAAAGTGAAAAACAGTACTGGGCAGGTCTCTCAAAAGACTGAAAAACTGGTGATTCTGAAATAATCAGGCCTGAATTTCACGTATTTCTGTTTTTTTTTCATAATTTTGTTGATTATCCGTAAAATGAAATTCCGGTTCACATTTATCTGTTTCCTTGTTTGTGTTGTAAGCGTTTCCTTAGCTCAAAAATCCGGCAGCGGGAATTTCGCGGATAATTCAATATTATCGTCAGGACGGTGGTATAAGATTGGCACTGTCAATCAAGGTGTCCATTGTCTTACTTATGCGGATATTCTGCAACTGGGCGTTTCAGGGCCACTCAGTTCGGATGATTTCAGGCTGTTTGGCAATGGCGGCACAATGCTACCCGAAAGCAATGCTGCCTTCAGGTACGATGACCTTGCCGAAAACCCCGTGATGGTTGATGACGGTGGCGACGGCTACTTCAATGAGGGAGACCGGATACTTTTTTACGGACAAAACACCGTGAGTTGGAATTATAATGACGCATTACAGCGTTTTGACCGGAGCATTAACCTTTATGCCGACACGGTGTGTTATTTTTTTACTTTTGATCATGGCCCCGGCAAAAGAATACAAACCTACCCGCAAATTTCACAGCCGGAAGATACCATCGTGAGTACATTTGACGAACATCTGTTTCATGAGCAGGATTCGGTAAATTTGTTGCGATCCGGAAAACAATGGTACGGAGAAGTTTTCAATGATTTGGAAACTAAGAATTTTAGTTTTACAATGACCGACGTTGTGCCCTCCATCCCGCTCACTATCAGAATTAATATGGCCGTTAGGTCGATAGAAAAAAGCGTGGTTACTTCGTTTGTTGATGGAGTGGTAAATTCTGCTGATACTATATGGCCAATCGACGGAAATGTCAATTCCGATTATGCCAAATCCAAGACAATATCTCTTAGTGTGCTGCCTCAGGACGATACCATTACGGTTAGTATTTCCTATAACAAGCCTCAAACATCCTCCATTGCCTGGCTAAATTGCATCGATTTGTCGGGTGTCAGAAACCTGATTTACCGCGGCAGGCAAGTGCTTTTTCGGAATGTGGGTACTGCTGGAAAAGCTCTTAGCCGCTTTGACCTGTCCACCACGACGGGCCCCCCTGACATCTGGAATATTACCGATTTTATGGAAATTACAGCCATGCCAGTGAATATCAATGGCTCCGTTTGCTCTGTGACGGCCTATACTGACAGCGTGCTTGAATTTGCGGCCTTTGATGAAACCAATTTGTTACATCCTATACTGTTGGGCGGCATCTCCAACCAGAACCTTCATGGTATGCTACAAGCCGAATTGGTGGTGGTAACTCATCCTGATTTTTTGAATCAAGCCAACACCCTGGCCGATTTTCACCGGAATACAGACGGAATGATGGTGGGGGTGGCCACCACAGCGCAGATATATAACGAGTTTTCATCGGGGAAGCCAGATCCTGCGGCTATCCGCGATTTTTTACGTATGTTTTATGAACGCGGACAAAACGATTCTGCTCACAGAATTAAATACGTGCTACTAATGGGAGATGGCTCCTACGACATGAAAAACCGACTGAAAACCAATACCAATTTTGTTCCTGCCTGGCAATCCACTAGCTCCCTGGTGCCAACTTCTTCCTATGTTTCCGATGATTTTTTTACCATGCTCGATCCATCTGAAGGCGAGAATCTGGTAGGAAACCTTGATATCGGGGCCGGTCGTCTTCCGGTTACGTCAAGCCAGGAAGCCGCTGTGCTTGTGGAAAAATGCATACGCTATGGAACGCGCGAAGACTTTATTCCCGACTCATACGAAACCGGCAGGGTGTCGAACTTTGATCCATGGCGTAATGCGATAACTTTTATTGCGGATGATGAGGATATTAACCTGCATCTGAAACAGGCCGAGAAACTGGTAACCTTAGTTGATTCTATAACAAAAAATTATAATATCGATAAAATATATCTGGATGCTTATAAACAGATAAACACCCCTTTCGGCACCAAATATCCCGAAGTAAATGCGGCTATTGATAAACAGATGGCCAAAGGCACCCTGATGGTAAACTACACCGGCCATGGCGGGGAAACAGGACTGGCTTCCGAAAATGTCCTGACTATGGACGAGATTGAACAATACACCAACTATTATAATTTGCCGATTTTTGTTACCGCCACCTGCGAGTTCAGCCGGTACGACAATCCTGCCTTCCTGTCGGCGGGCGAAAAATTGTTGCTCAGCCAAAAAGGCGGCAGCATCGCATTGTTTTCGACCACCCGTGTGGCATATGCCCATAGCAACGAAATTGTGAACCGTAATTTGCTGAAAACTGCCTTTATTCCTGTTTCCGGCGAGAGAGTCAGGTTTGGCGATATGATTCGTAAGGCAAAAAATTTGTGCCCCGTAGGTGTTTATATGCAGAATTTTACCCTGCTTGGGGACCCGGCTCTGGCCTTTGCTATTCCTGAATATCAGGTAATCACCGATTTTTGCGGCATAGATACCGCTTCTGTCAGCGATACTTTATTTAACAGCAGGGTAGTAACGGTCAGAGGGCATATTGCCGATGCTGATTCTATTTGGCAGCCTGATTTTAACGGGAAACTTTTCCCCCTGGTATTTGACAAACCGGTTTTATGCCAAACCCTTGCCAACGATCCCGGAGGAAGCCAAATCAGGAATTTTTATATACAACAAAACGAAATATACCGTGGTGACGTAACGGTAACCAACGGCATGTTCGAGTTTTCCTTTTTTGTTCCGCGCGACATAAGTTATTCAGATGGTTTTGGAAAAATAAGCTATTATGCTAAAGGCCATAACCATGATGCTACGGGCGTTTTAGACAGCCTGAAACTTTTTAATAATGGAAGTAATGAAAGCGATGATATCAACGGCCCGGCAGTAGATGCCTTTATGGAAACCTTGTCGTTTGTTGATGGGGATAAGACTTCCAGTCAGCCGCTGATGCTTTTGCACCTGAGGGATACCAGCGGCATCAATTGTTATAACATTGGGATAGGCCATGAAATAACGGCGTTTCTCGACGATAACTATAATAACCCAATTTTTCTCAACGAATATTTTGTACAGGATGCCGATAACTATGCCGCCGGAAGTATTGCATATCGTTTTAACACGTTGGGTTACGGCGGACACAAAATTACTATCAAAGCTTTTGATTTGCTGAACAACTCTTCGGAAACTGACATTAATTTCTATGTTGAACCTCCTGCTGATGCGGGTTTTGGAAAGGTGTATAATTATCCCGACCCATTGTATGATTACACCAATTTTTATATTGAGCATAACATGAGTTTGGAGGAAATGCAGGTTAAAATTGCCGTTTTTGATATTACCGGAAGGTTGTCGGCCGAAATTGATTTTGAAATTCCGGCAGGTAGCTATCAGCCAGTCACTTATCGCTGGAATGCCCGTAGCACTCATGGAGAACCCTTATCCAAAGGATTGTATTCTTATACGGTAACCCTCACCGATAAAAATGGCAAACAAAAAAGGAGCTCCGACAAGATGATAATTCTGAAATAGAAAGAAAACATCAGAAAATCTGTAAAATACAAAAATAGTAAGAACACAATATAGTAATAAAATTATCGTTATTTTTGCACTCACAAAATTTTATCAGTTAATGAAAAGAAATTTCTTAATCTTTGTATCCTTCATTCTGCTTGGGACTGCGGTATTTTCTCAAGGTAGCCAAACAAATGATTTACTGAAAAACAAATTAAATACCATTACCACGGCCGTTCCCTTCCTTCTTATAGCTCCCGATGCCCGGGGCGGTGGACTGGGAGATGCTGGTGCCGCTTCTTCGCCCGATGCCAATTCCATGCATTGGAATCCCGCTAAATATGGTTTTATTGACAAGGATTTTGGGTTCTCGGTTTCATACAGCCCCTGGCTGCATAAACTGGTAAACGATATAAATCTTGCCTATCTGGGTGCATACAAACGTATTAACAAAAGGCAGGTGGTTTCTATGTCGCTGCGATATTTTTCTCTCGGAAACATTACATTTACCAATGAAACCGGACAAAACATCGGACAGTATAAACCCAACGAATTTTCGCTCGACGCATCCTACTGTTTTAAATTTACCAACGAAGTATCCGGTGCCATTGCCTTGCGCTATATCTATTCCAACCTTACCGGTGGTATCTATGTGGGCGGGGCACAGTCGAGAGCCGGACAGGCCGTGGCTGCCGACATCAGCGTATATTACGAAAAACCTATCGATGTAAAAGGTATGGAAACAAAATTTACGCTGGGTGCCAACATATCCAATATCGGAAACAAAATTTCTTATACCGAAAATCTTGACCGCGATTTTATTCCGACTAACCTCAGGCTTGGTTTTGGTTATGAGATGAATTTTGATAAAAACAACTCCCTGGCTTTATTGCTTGATTTTAACAAATTGCTTGTTCCTACTCCACCCATATATCAGCTTGATTCTACCGGAAAATACGTGTATGATGTGGATGGAAACAAAATCATCGAAAAAGGGAAAGACCCGAATGTGGGTGTTGTGCGAGGCATGGTTCAGTCTTTTTATGATGCTCCGGACGGATTTAAAGAAGAAATGAAAGAAATTAATATCGCTGTCGGGCTTGAGTACTGGTATGCCAAGCAATTCTCCATCCGTGCAGGATATTTTAACGAAGCTTCTACCAAAGGAAACCGTAAATATGTTACCCTCGGCGCAGGCCTGCGATACAGCATTTTCGGCCTCGACTTTGCCTACCTGATTCCGGTAACACAACGCAACCCTCTCGAAAACACCTTGCGTTTCAGCTTATTGTTCAATTTCGATAAGGTGAAAAGCAAGAAAGAAAAAGATGGCGAAGAAATAAAAAAGAATGAGTAGGATAGGGTTTGGGTTCGATACGCACAAACTCCAGCCTGATGCTGATCTGTTTCTGGGCGGCGTAAAAATTCCTTCTGAAAAAGGCGCTGTAGGACATTCCGATGCGGATGTGCTGATACATGCTATCTGCGATGCGCTTTTAGGTGCTGCTAACCTCGGCGATATCGGTACTCATTTTCCTGATTCAGATGAACAGTATAAAGGAATTGACAGTAAGATACTGTTAAAGAAAGTCGTTGCCATATTAAACGAGAAGAATTTTCATATTGCAAATATCGACACGACTGTTTGCCTTGAAAAACCTAAGATAGCGCCCTATATCATCCAGATACAACAAAAACTTTCGGAAGTGATCGGGATTCCTGATTATGACATTTCTGTCAAAGCAAAAACATCAGAGAAATTAGGGTTTATCGGCAGGGAAGAAGGCGTTTCTGCTTATGCCGTGGTTCTTTTGGATTAAATATAGGCTATTAGACTGTTATACTGTTTCGATAGCTATCGGAGGCAGGTAAGCGTGCTCTTGGGTGCTGAAATTTGAAACCGCTATCCTTTTTGATTACTTTAGTTATCTGAAGTTCCTGCTAAAAAAGTTATATAAAAAAATAAATTAAAATAAGAACTATTTTAAAATGTTTTTATATTCGCTCTAAATTTTATAATTATAGCATAATATGAAAAAAATCTACTTGACCTATGCATTTTTGCTTTTAAGCTTGGCCCTAATTGCCAGTCCGGTATCCATTGAATCTGCCCGGAAAATTGCCCAAAACTATTTTATGCATTATGCCAGCGGCAAGACCGATTATAACATTTCAAATGCTATTACAAGACAGCATGATGGAATAAATATTTATTATGTATTCAATTTTTCCGCCGGTGGTTACATTCTGATTGCTGCCGATGATGCTGCAATTCCTGTTCTTGGTTATTCAGAAAACGGTACCTATAATGAAAACAATCTGCCGGTTCAGATGGTTGATTGGCTCGACGGTTATGCTACTGAGTTACAATATATTATTGACAGGCAATTAAGCAACAAGCAAACGATAAAGGAATGGAATAAAATACTCAGCAATGATTTTCCTGAATCGAAACTTGTTGTCCTCCCTTTGTGTGGCGCCACATGGAACCAGGACGGATATTACAATAATACCGTCGAAGCTAATACTGCAACAGGCGTTTACGTGGGTTGCGTGGCAACAGCCATGGGGCAGATTATGAAAAAGTGGGCTTATCCTACAACAGGTGTTGGTGTGCATACATATACTGATGCTACTTATGGCGTATTATCGGTCAATTATGGAGCTGCAACTTATAACTGGGCATCCATGCCAAATAATCTTACATCGTCAAATACTCAGGTGGCAAACCTGCTGTATCATTGTGGTGTTGCCGTAAATATGCAATACAGCACCAGCGGTTCCGGAGCATACTCACAGGATGTGCCTGATGCCATAATCGACCATTTCAATTATCAAAGTTCAGCTGAGATACAATTTCAGGCAGCATTCACCGCTACCGCATGGTCAAATTTACTAAAAGGAGAACTGGATGCAGGCAGGCCTGTTTTATATTCCGGTGATGATGGCACCAGCGGGCATGCCTTTGTTTGCGATGGATATAACGCCTCTAATCAGTTTCATTTCAATTGGGGATGGTCTGGATCAAATAATGGCTATTTCGCTATCGGGAGCCTGAATACTTCCAATGGGAATTTTAATAACAACAATTCTGCTATTATTCGTATCACGCCTCCTCTGGGTGCCCCCCTTGCTGATTTTTCTGCAAACACTACCACACCGGCAGTTGGCGGAAGTGTAACTTTTACGGATTATACAACCAACAGCCCGACTTCCTGGAACTGGACTTTTGAAGGTGGCAGCCCTGCAAGCTATAGCGGGCAAACACCTCCAGCCATCACCTATACAACAGCAGGAAATTACCAGGTTAAATTGACAGTTTCAAATGCCAGCGGAACCGATACCAAAACAAAAGCACTGTATATCAGAGTTGGCGGAACACCTTCAGCATGGATCAAGCAAAATACCGGTTTTGCAAAGTCTTCACGCGGAATCAGAAATATTTCCATAGTAAATGCCGATGTTGTCTGGGCAGCGGGGTACAACGGTATCAGTTCTGCCAACCCTTGCCAGGATTTTACAAAGACTGTAAACGGAGGAGCTACCTGGACACCCGGCACGATAACATTTACCGGGTCTGAAAATTTCAGCATCGCGAATTTCCATGCTATCAGCGACCAGATTTGTTATGCCTGCATGTTCCCATCAGGTGAAAATGGAGGATATATCGTAAAGACTATCGACGGGGGAGCCACCTGGAACATCCAGACATCTGCTAATTTTTCAAACAGCTGGGCCGACTTTGTGCACTTTTTTGATGCGAATAACGGCGTTTGTGTGGGTGATCCTACTTCTTCACCTTATGAGTTTTTGATATATACCACCAGTAATGGCGGTAGCACCTGGACTCAGGTTCCGCTAGCCAATATTCCCGCACCGGCAGGCGGCGCAGGAGAAACGGCCATTGTGGATCAATTTGACGCTTATGGAAATACTATCTGGTTTGGTACTTCAAGAGGAAAAATCTATAAATCAACTGATAAAGGGCTTAACTGGACAAAATATCCAAGTGGCTCAACAACATACATATACACCAATGCACAGGTAACACCCGTTTTTAAAGATGCCAGTACAGGCATTGTGCTTGGTGTTTATTCGGCAGATGGATCCTTTGCCGGAGTGAAAAAAACCACCGATGGCGGAGCCACATGGACTGCCATCACGCCGACCGGTTATTTTGTGAAAACCCCGAACATTGATTTTGCCCCCGGGACAACAGGTACGTGGGTAAATGTTTCATCAGGCATTGGACTTGGTTCATCATACAGCACCAATGATTGTGCAGCGTTTATCAATATCGATACAGGATCGGTTCAGTACACCTGCGTCGAAATGTTGGATATGGAAACCGGATGGGCAGGTAGTTTCAATGAAAACGCGGCAAATGGCGGGATATACAAATGGGTAAATCCGCTGACCGTCGGTACGGGTGAGCACAACCGGGCCAACAGCACCATTCAGATTTATCCTAATCCGACCAGCGGAGTAGTTAATATTCAGTTTTCTATTTTTGCATCAGAAAAGGCATACATCACCGTTTACAACCTGATTGGCGAAAAGGTGCTGGAAAAGGAATTTGATCCTTCCTTTGAAATGCTTTTACCGCTTGATCTTTCGGGTAATGTTCCGGGGATGTACCTCGTAACTGTTCAGACTGGCAGTGAGGTGACTACCAGGCGTGTGATGCTGACTGACTGATAAATGTGCGAAATTTTTCCGGTTTATCTGAAAAACTGCTCATTAAAGTTAACAAGGTAAAGCTTCTTTGTGCTGCGGGTAACGGCGGTATATAGCCAGCGAAGATATTCCTTGTTGACCATTTCATCGGTCAGGTAGCCCTGTTCTACAAAAACATTCTCCCACTGGCCGCCCTGGGTCTTATGGCAGGTCATCGCATAAGCAAATTTAATTTGCAGGGCATTCATGTAAGGGTCGTTGTAGATCAGCCGGTATCTTTTATTTTTTTCAGGAATGTGCATATAATTTTCCTGTACGGCCTGAAACAACTTACGGAAATCAGTAATAGAGAGGGAGGGCGATTCTGATGTCAGCGTGTTTAACAGCAATTTTACTTCAATATCTTTTTCTTCCGGATAATCTATCAGGCGTATCGTGGCATCGGCAAAAAAGAATTCTTCGGTGAATTGCTCAATTCTTCTGATGCGAAGGACTTCGGCTATGTCGCCGTTGGCAATGAACCCGGCTTTTGATTTTTTTGAAATCCAGAAATAATTGTTTTTCACGATCATTATTTTGTCGCCGGCATTGATGTCGCCCTCGCGAAACAACAGGCGTCTGCGGATCTCGTTGTTGTAGAGGTTGGCTCTTTTGTTCGAACGGCATATCATAATGCTCTCAGTTTCGCCCGAACCTGAATAAGCTGTATTCAATGCGTCTTCCAGCTCTGAACCGTTGATGCGGATGACATCTTTATAGCCGTCGGTTTCAAAAAAGTTGTTTTTAAATTCCGGCGCATAAACCAGTTTGCGGATATGTGTGGCATTAGCGAGAATACCCGAGGCTTCTTCCTGACGAACCACTTCTGTCAGTTCAAAACTTTGCGTACTAAGATGGAAGCTGCTTTTTAGGTATTCTTCGTTTAGCGCCGGGCTGATATCAGAACCGACAGGCGGTAATTGCGCCGTATCGCCGACAAAGATCATCGAGCAGTTTTCGCCGCTGAAAACAAATGTAAGCAGGTCTTCGAGAAGATTGGAAGCAGGGAACAACTGACTTGGGCTTGCCGATTCTCCTGCTATCATGGAGGCTTCATCTACAATAAAAATTGTATTTTTCGATTTGTTTTCGCGCAGATTGACAAAATAAGCGGAATCATCTTCGCTTACCCTATAAATTCCCTTATGTATGGTGTATGCAGGTTCTCCCGAATAGGATGAAAGCACTTTGGCGGCTCTTCCTGTGGGTGCGAGAAGCACAGTATTGAGTTTCAGTTCAGGAATAATCTTTACGAGGACACTTACGATTGTCGTTTTTCCGGTGCCTGCGTACCCCTTTGCCAGGAAAAGTTTGTTCTGCTCTTCGGATACAATAAATTCCGAAAGTTTTTCGATTAAAGTACTTTGATCTGAAGTGGGTGTATATGGGAAGTTCTTTGTGAATAGTTCAGTAACTCCGGAAGCAACCATGTGGTTTTCAGTTTATGCGGGATGACATTATTCCTTATACAAAGTAACACAAAGAATGTGAATAAAATTCTGATTCCTGTTTTTTCTTTCATAATATTTGCGTTAATGCATCTGCATAATTTGCTACTTTTGCGAAAAAAAATGTCAAAAACAGCATTAATAACCGGAGCTTCAAGCGGCATAGGACTTGAACTGGCACGCATTCACGCCTCCAAAGGAGGCAACCTTGTATTGGTGGCACGCACCAAGAAAAAATTAGATGAAATAAAATCGGAACTTGAATCAAAAAACAAGGTGAAGGTTTATACTATTGGCAAAGATCTTTCTGTTGCAGATTCCGCTTTAGAAGTATATAATGAAATAAAAGAGCAAAACATCACGGTTGATTATCTTATCAACAACGCGGGTTACGGCGATTACGGCCTGTTTGAGGAAACCAACTGGGAAAAGGAGGCGCGTATGATTCAACTCAACATTACCACCCTCACTCAGCTTACCAAGTTGTATTTACCTGAAATGATCAGTCGGGGAGGAGGGAAAATAATGAACCTCGGATCAACAGCATCTTTTCAGCCCTTGCCGCTCATGGCTGTATATGCTGCTACAAAAGCTTATGTGCTGAGTTTTTCGGAAGCCATAAACAATGAACTTAGTGATAAGGGAATTAGTGTTACCGCCCTTTGTCCCGGACTGACCGAAAGCGGCTTTGTGGATGCTGCCGCCATGAATCATAGCAAAATGGCTAATGACAAAAAACTCCCGACAGCCAGAGAGGTGGCATTATTTGGTTACGAGGCCATGATACATGGTAAGGCTTTTGTCGTTCATGGCTTCAAAAACAGGCTGTTGACAATACTCCAGGGCCTGGTACCTCGTGGCCTCGTCGTAAAAATGACCAGGACGCTGATGGATAAAAAATAATAGCTGCTATTCCTTTGGGGGTGCAAATATCTTTATAAAATTCTCCCAGGTCTCTTTTTTATAATGGTTTTCAGAAATATAGACAAGCACAGGGTATAAAGACTCAGGTGTGAGGTATTGTGCGGCATGTGTGATAAAATTGTTTTCTTCATCGAAAAACAGTATTGAAGGCATCACTACCCGTTCACCAAGGAGTTTATGCAGGAAGGGGTGAAATGTTTTGTTATCTGCGGTATTTGCAAAAACCTGATTGTTATAAGTGATCGTGTCCATTGTTTGAGGATCTAAGACTACGGCATTGAAATTATCCTTGATATATTTTGTGACAATGCTGTTGTTAAACGTGCTTTTGAACATCGTTCTTCCCCCGTTGCACCAGGCAGAATTAAGAAATAAGAGTGTCTTTTTTCTGCTGGTCTTATTTTTTTCAACGGCATCATTAAATGACCTGTTCCAGACCACGGTGTCTTTGTTTATGAAGCCCGAATCAGGATAAAAGGCTTTGTAATAGTATTTCTGGAAATCCTGAACAGAAGTGGTGTTGAAAATATTTTCAAGGGTAAAGACAAGTATCGGTTCGATATCTTTTACTTTCAGGTATCCTGGAGCAAGTAATTTGTATTGATAATTGTTGTTAAAAAAAATGAGGGTAGGGTAGGACAGCTTCCCTTCGAGAAGCATGATGCCAAGTTCGTTGACTGAGCGGTTTCCCGTATTCTTGTTGATGTATTTTTTATCCAAAAATTCAACGGTATCTTTAGTTTCGGCATTGAAACGCACCGGATAATAATATATGTTGATGTAGTTTGCCAATCCCTGATCTGAAAAAGTGGTTTTCATCATGTGTTTGCACCAGCCGCACCAGTCGGTATAAACATCAATGAGAATCGGTTTGGGCTGGGTTTTGTTCAGTTCCTGTGCGGTTTTCAGATCCATCCATTTTACCAGTCCGAGGTTTTCCGGTTCGGCTTGCTGTGAAAATACTTTCAGGCAAAGAAGGAGGATAAATAAAGTGCTGATTACTAGGTTTCGCATAATTTCTTACTGCGTTAAATGTCTTAGTGGGTAAAAAAAATTTTGATTGACAAAGATACAAAACCTTCTATTTTAGACGGTAAAGAACAGCCTGTTCGGTGTAAAAAATTTCAATGATGTCGAGCATGATCAGGTTTACCAGTATTGTTTCCGCAGTGTTTTTTTTAATTTCTGCCAAGGTGCAAAAACCTTTTAATGTGATATCAGGATGGGCTGTCAGGTGATCCAGCAGTTTTTTTTCTTTTTCAGTATACGTGATATGTGTCGGGTAAGCTTTCAGTTTGCGTTTCCATACACGCAGATGCACCGGGGAGGCCTGAAAATTCTTATCGTCCACCCTCACGTAGGCAATCCATTTGCCGTCGTAATCCTGTGCATAGCAAATTTCGCCGGTCAGTTTTGGAATGATGATCTCCAGTACCGTTTTCTTTTCTTCGGTCCATTGGATTATTTTGAGATCCATGGCAGGTTGGCAATACATCTGTGCGGCGGCTTCGGCCATGTAGATTTCTTCATCACTGCGCACACCGGCAATTTTTCCGTTGTCTTTTACTCCGATCAAAAGGGTACCTCCGTCGGTATTGGCAAAGGCCGACATGCTGCGAGCGATTTTTCTTGAGTCGGAGATCTCAAATTTGAAATCAAGGCACTGATGTTCGCCCTGTGCTATGAGTTTGCCGATATGCGATTTTTTTAATATCACCTTGTTTTTTTGCGCACAATCATCAGGCCGGTGAACGTCAACAACCCATTGAGAATAAGTAGTTCAAAGCCGAATTTATAACCGTTGAAAAGTATTTCCGAATACATACTTAAAAAATAACATAAAACAGGTGAAATTATGGCAATGATCCAAACATAGCGGTCCTTTACGGCGAATTTTGTGAATAAGCCAAAAGCAAACAATCCGAGCAGCGGTCCATAGGTATATCCTGCCGCGGTATAAATAGCATTGATCACAGCTTCATTGTTCAGCGCCCTGAAAATGAGTATCACGATCATCAAAATAGCTGCAAAGCTTAAATGTACCACGTAGCGAACTTTCTTTTTTTGTTTTTCATCCAGTTTGCTTTTGTCTTTAAACCCAAGAAAATCAACGCAAAAAGATGTGGTGAGCGCCGTTAAGGCTCCGTCGGCGCTGGGATAGGCCGCAGAAACCAAGCCGATCATAAATACAAGCCCGGCGATAGGCCCTAAATGATTAAATGCGATCTCAGGAAATAAATTATCTGTTTTACCCGGAATGGCAATACCTTTTGTTGATGCGTACATGTATAATACAGCGCCTAATGTGAGGAACATGATATTAACCACCACCAGGATCGCGCTGAACGTGAACATGTTTTTTTGTGCTTCTTTGATATTGCGGCAACTGATATTTTTCTGCATCATTTCCTGATCGAGGCCGGTCATGACGATCGCGATGAATGCTCCGCTGAGGAATTGTTTCAGGAAGAAGTTCTTGCTGTGCCAGTCGGTTTCAACAATACGTGTATAGCCTGCATCACTAATCCGTGAGAATATATCACCTAATCCGAAACCGAGTTCTTTGGAAATGAAATAAATCGAGAGGACCACTCCGAGCAGCATAAAAGTGGTTTGCAAGGTATCGGTCCAGATAATTGTTTTAACACCTCCTTCAAAAGTGTATAAAACGATCAGTACAATGAAAACACTTACCACCAGCCAGAAAGGAATACCCCAATAATCAAACACAAACACCTGAAGCACATTGACAACTAAAAACATACGGAATGACGCACCTATGATCCTTGATAAAAGAAAATAAAAGGCACCCGTTTTATAAGACCAGAATCCGAAACGCTGGTTCAGATAGGAATATATGGAGGTGAGGTTTAGTCTGTAATATAAAGGAAGCAGTACCGTTGCGATTACGGTATAACCTATGAGGAAGCCAAACACTAGCCCCAGGTAGGTAAATTGTTGCGTTCCGACAAGTCCAGGCACCGACATAAAAGTAACTCCGCTCAGCGAAGCCCCTATCATGCCGTATGCCACCACATACCATCGCGAACTTTTATTTCCGACATAATAGGAATCGTTGTTGGACTTGCGCGATGTGATCCACGTTACCACAAACAACATGATGGTGTAGGCAATAAAACAAAGAAGAATATATATTGGTTTCATAGTTCTAAGATAACAGGTCTTGCATTTTGATTTTTTTACAAATTTAGCATTTCGGATACATCACAAAATCTGGATTTTTATTATTTATGAACACAGAATGTTTGATATAATTTTTCTTTACCTCAAATCTGCAAGTCACGGGGTGAAAATTGATTGTCAGGTGGGGTGAAAATTGATTGTCAGGTATTTATTATAATTAATGTTTTTTATTCACCCCTTGACTATCAATAGATTAGCTAAATCTTGCGGATTTATGGCTTTATAGATGATAGTATGAAATATATTCCTGAAATATAAATTGAGAAACTGTTTTGAATTTGATTTTTTGTCCCCATCTGATCTGAAAAACTCGAGTCACACAGAGCCGTTGTTTCGATGGTAACTTTATTTTCGCACATAATTTCTGAACAACGTGTCGAAGTGGGACTCGCAGGTAAGAGATTTTTTTGATTACCCTCCGGCCGACTTCGACACGAAACTCCTTCCACTGTCGTTTCAGGAGTTTCGGCTCAGCCTGACCGGAAAAATCTTTTATTATACTTATCTTAAAAAAATCAAAACAGGTTCTGAATATCGAACAAGGATTAACCTTGCCTGATGCAAGCAGGGATTTTAGAATATTGAAAATCAGATACCTCTGAAATCAAAAATCAGTGTTCCTTGTTCATCATTCTTTTTAAACATTTTTACATACCTGTTACTAAAAAGAATATCCAATAAAGCGGATTGGTATCCTTACCTTTGCACCGGATTTAAAATCAGCATTGTGACTTTTGAAGAAATAAATTTAAATGCACCTTTATTAAAGGCTCTTGCAGATCTGGATTATGTATATCTTACACCCATCCAGGAGAAGGCCTTTCCGGTGATCATGTCGGGCCGTAACGTGGTGGGAATAGCACAAACCGGCACGGGGAAAACATTTGCTTATCTGCTGCCCTTGCTGCGGCAGTTAACTTATTCCGACCAGAAAGACCCGCGGATATTAATCGTGGCTCCTACGCGTGAACTGGTCATGCAGATTTTGAATGAAACTCAGAAATTGACAAAATATACCGGTTTGCGTTCGGCCGCAATATACGGTGGCACCAATATCAATACTCAAAAGAAATTGATAACTAATGGGGTGGACATAATGGTAGCTACTCCCGGACGATTAATAGACCTGGCCGTGACAGGTGTCTTGCGCTTAAAAAATGTTCAGAAACTGGTGATCGATGAGGTGGATAAAATGCTTGGCCTCGGGTTTCGTACCGAATTGAACAACCTGATAGGATTATTACCTGTCAAACATCAAACGCTCATGTTTTCCGCCACATTAACCCCTGAAGTGGATGAATTTATTACGAAAACCATTGTTAATCCGCATAAAATTGAAATTGCATCACACGGCACACCGATAGAAAAGATCATTCAAAAGGCATATCATGTTCCGAATTTTAATACCAAGGTCAAGCTGTTAGAATTGTTGCTTACTGAGGATATGGAATTCAGCAAAGTACTGGTTTTTATAAGTGCAAAAAAAATGGCTGACCGCTTGTACGGGCAGCTTGAAAAGATATTTCCGGATCAGCTTGGTGTTATTCATTCCAATAAGTCGCATAACAGCAGGGTAGATGCAGTAAAGCAATTTCAGGAAGGCCGTCATCGCTTATTAATAGCCACCGATATTATGGCTCGTGGCATGGATATTACCGATGTTACTCATGTGATAAATTTCGACATGCCGGAAGCCCCCGGAGATTACATTCACCGGATCGGACGTACCGGTAGGGCTGATAAAGACGGGGTGGCCATTTCTTTTATTACTCCGGCCGAACGGGCATATCAGCATCAAATTGAAGAATTAATGATGAAACCAATTCCGGTGGAAGCCTTACCTGAAAACCTCGTCATTTCACAATTGTTACATGAAGAAGAAAAACCCGACAAATTATTTGATAAAAATTACCTTAAAAAACCAGATTTAAAAAATTCGCAGGGAGCTTTTCATGAGAAAAAGGATAAGAATAAGAAAATAAATCTTGGGAGCGCTTATAAAAGACATCCAAAATTCTCCCAATCAGGAAAGCGCATAAAAAGGAAATATTAATAAAGTAAAAACACCTTTTGAGTTATGAATCAGGAGCAGGCAAATAATCCCTTGCATGGAAAAACACTGGAAATGATACTGAATCATCTGGTGGTGCATTTTGGTTGGGAAGAATTGGGCAACAAAATCAACATCAATTGTTTTAAAAGCAATCCGAGTATAAAATCGAGTCTTACTTTTCTGAGAAAAACCCCCTGGGCCCGCGAAAAAGTTGAAGATCTTTATCTTTGGACGCTTCGGCAGAAATAACGCAAATTATTATAATAACTCTTTTAATTCCACCGAATAATCATACTGCAAGTCTTCATGAAGTGAGGCCATGGCTTTGTTGATCTTCTGAATCTGCCGCTGGTACAGATTGCCGAGCGCTGTATTTGTATGCAGCGGTATTCCTGAGTTTTTGAGCTTTTTACAGAAAAAAATATGCAATTCGACCTCGGTTTGTTTAGAACCAGAATATTTGATGTATTTATTGCTTGTCCTGAGAATCTTTCGTATCATTTTTTTTGCCAGGTATAAATTACTCTTATTCACAGCTTCAAATTGTTCATCGATAAGGCCTTTAATTTCGCTGATATAAGATTTCTCATCGCCGGCCTGAAATAACAGGTAGGTGAGCAGTTCTTTGTTTTCCTTTTTATATTTTGCCAGATGCATGCATAAGTCAAATACCTGCTCTGAAGAGAGTGTCTCAAGTTCTGTTTTTAGTTCTTTGATCGAAGCAGCTTTCATAACTTGTGATTTATGCCGATAAAATGCCTGTTCATCATGTCGTTATGCCAATTCTTAATATGAATTAGTCCAGAGGCTAA
>DAONFU010000005.1:0-34141 GCA_035403765.1 Bacteroidales bacterium | reverse complement strand
CCATATCTGTTCAATACCTCTTCATTCGGAAGTACATCGTGGCGACAAGCTGTATATGATTAAAAACAAAGTCTGAAAAGAAACTCCACCTCCTCGGGTCATTTACTGATAATCTTAAACTCGGTTCGTCTGTTTAGCTGACGGCCTTCTTCCGTATCGTTGGTGGCAATAGGCTGGTCGAAACCGAAGCCTTTATAGGTCATCCTGTTTTTATCAATTCCCTTGCTCACTAAATAGTCAACCACGGCCTTGGCCCTGTTTTCCGACAAGGTCTTGTTATAGGCAGCCGAACCGATATTGTCGGTATGTCCTGAGATTTCTATTTTTATGGCAGGAAAATCATTCATAAACTTCAGGAGTCTTTCCAATTCGGGTATTGACTCTGAACGTAAAGTTGATTTGTCAAAATCAAAAAAGATGTTCTTCAATACAATAGTGCTTCCTATGGCAACTTTTTTTAGTTTAATGTCCTTTTCCACTTCACGATACGTAGTGGTAGGTGGGATGATAATGTTTTCGGAATGGAACAAATAGTCAGGAGCCTTCACGGCGATACCGTAATTCTTACCAGAAGGTAATGACACCAGGTATTTTCCGGTAGCGCTGTTCGATTCATAAGTACCTATTACTTCATTGCGTTCGTTATCCGTAATCTCAATAGTGGCGCCTAAAGGAGCCAGGGTAATATCATCCATGACAATTCCCTTAAGCAGCGTTACCTGGTTTTCCTTTATTTCAACGGGTTTTTCGATCACGGTTTCGTTGACAGGCTGTGCCATACTGGCCAGCAGGTTGTCTTCGGTGTTGTTAATCACAGGTTTTTCGGGACCTAAGAACGTAATGACATAAATATCCTGACCGCCCAGTCCATCCTGTTTTACCGACGAATAGTAGCCATGCACGCCGCTGGCCGAGATAGAGAAAAACACGTCATCATCGGGAGTATTGATAGGGTATCCAATGTTTTCGGGTTCGCCCCATTTGGTGCCGTCAAAAACCGATTTGAAGATGTCGTACCCTCCCATGGTGCTATGGCCCTGCGAACTGAAATACAGGGTTTTTCCGTCAGGATGAATAAACACACCTTCTTCGTTGTATGGCGTGTTGATTCCTGCGCCAAGGTTTTTGGGTGTTCCCCAGTTTCCTTTTTTGTCTTTTACCGACATATAGATGTCGTTGCCGCCAAACCCGCCTTCACGGTCGCTCACAAAATACAGGGTTTTGCCATCGTAGGAAATGGAGCCCGATGATTCGTGATAATCTGTATTAATGTTGCCTCCTATGCGCGATGGGGTTGACCAGGTGGTTCCTTTTAGTTTGCATTCGTAGATATCGCCGCCGTTAACTCCCTTGTAGATCAGCAGGGTTTGTCCATCAGGTGAAAGGCCTACGGTAGCATCGTGTTTACTACCGTTCAGGGGGTTGGGTGGATTTTTCGGAGCCGCCCACGAACCATTGATTTTTTCAGTCATATAGATGTCTTCGTAGAATCCAAGGTCGTTTTCATCACGTTTGCCCCCGGTGGTATTATCCCGTCTTGAGGTAAAAAACAATACCGATTCATCGGCGCCAATCAGGGGAGAATATTCTGGAAAAACTGAATTTACAATAGGGCCCAGGTTGTCAATAAATACCCTTACCGGTGCGGCAATCATTTTTTTACCGTTTTCGCATTCCGTTATTTTCTTTTCTATTTCGTTTGAAGACAGCTGCAGGTCAGCGGGCGACAATGATTGTTTGTACTGCCGGATAAGGTCCAGCGCCCTGTCGAAATCAGCATTCAGTTGATAGGCCTTGGCCAGGTTAAATTTTGTGTCTTTGTATTCGTGAGGGTTTAAGCGCAGTGATTTTTCAAAATATTCTATTGATTTTGTTTTTTGCACGGTATTCAGGTAACAGGAGCCAATCAGGTAATTAAGTTTGGCATTATCGGGATTAAATTTTTGTGCGTCTAAAAAATATTCAAGGGCTGTGGCATACATGCTTTTGCCCATGTCGTAATATTTTAGTCCCACAGTAAAATTGTTTCTTGCCTGTTTAAATTCTTTTTCTCTGCCCTTGAAATTGCTTTTAACAAATTCGACATTTTGTGCCGACGAAAAAAAAGTGAAAAGTAATGCAATGATAACTAAGGAATATCTTTTTTTCATGATGGATTTATTTGAATGATGAAATTATTATTTGCATTGTAGATTTGAATAACTGGCTGCGGTGGTGATACCCAACAAGGCTGCTTTTTTCCAGTCTTCGCAGGAATTTTGTGGTTTTCGCAACATTTCGTAGGCAATGCCGCGGTTCAGGAAGGCATAGCCATAGCTGGAGTTGAGTTCAATGGCTTTGCTATAGTCGGCAATGGCGCCTTCATAATCCTGCCGTTTGAATTTTGCATTGCCGCGATTGTTGTAAGCATAAAAATACGTGGGGTTGAGTTTTATGGCCTGGTCAAAATCTTTGATGGCATCTTCATATTCCTCCAGTTCAAAATGCGCGGTACCGCGGTTGTTATAGGCAATAAAATAGTCTGGTTTTTTTTGTATAGCAGTGGAATAATCGGCGATAGCGCCTTTAAAATCTTTTAATTTCTTTTTTGCGCTGCCGAGGTTGTTATAGGTAAAAGGCATATTGGGATTAATTTGTGTTGCCAGGTAGTAGTCTGCTTTTGCTTCTTCATATTTGTCGAGTTTTACTTTTGCACTTCCCCTATCGTTGTAAGCATAGGCGTAATCCGGTTTATTTTTTATTGCCGCATCAAAATCGCTGATGGCTTTTTCGTATTCATTTTTTTCAAAGAGTATTTCTCCCCGGTAGTAGTATGCCTGAGCATGATTGACATCCAAGGCCAGGGCATTGGTAAAATCAGCCAGGGCATTGTCATGGTCTTTCAGCTCGAAACGGCATTTTCCTCTGCTGAAATATGCGTTGGCGGTGGGTGTAAGGTCTATGTATCTGGAAAAATCGGAGAGGGCTTCCTGAAATTTGCCCTGTTCCATACTTACGGCAGCTCTGTTGAAATAAGCTTTTTCAAAATCAGGTTTCAGGGCGATGGCTTCAGAAAACTTTTTTATGGCTTCGTTGTATTTTTTGTTTTCAAAAAATTTCACCCCGTCGTTATAAACCTTTTCAGCGTTCTGATAATCGCCTTTAAACAAGGTGTCGGTGGAAACTTCCTGGGCGCTGACCATATAAACCAGCAAAAGAAAGAAAAGTACAAAAACTGACTTTTTCATAAATTAAGTTTTATAATGAATGTTATTGTTAATGAATGCAAATATAATAATTGACAGCAGATAAAAAAAACAATGTATCGGTTTTATATCAAAAGAAAAAAATCAAGAAGAAAGAAAAGCAACAATATCAGGCCTGATAGGCCATTGAGGGTAAAGAATGCGAAATTAACTCGGCTCAGGTCGTGAGGCCTTACCATATAGTGCTGATAAAAAAGCAGGGCGGCAAAGATGGCCGTACCTGCCCAGAAATACCACCCCTGGTGATTGGCTATGCCTGCGGCGATGATGACAAGCATGGATACACAGTGCAGCAGCAAGGAAAAGACTAAAGAGGCGGTTATGCCAAAACGTTCAGGGATGGAATGCAGGCCTTGTTTTTTGTCGAAATTGATGTCGCTCAACGCATAGATGATGTCAAACCCGCTGACCCAGCAAAGCACCGCGAGCGAATACAGCAGGGGGATGTAGTGAAAATGTGCCGTTACGGCCAGGTAAGCCCCGGTGGGCGCCATGGCCAGCCCAAGGCCCAAAACAAAATGCGACAGCCAGGTAAATCGTTTGGTGTAGCTATAGCCCAAAATCACCAGCAAAGCCAGGGGCGAAAGACAAAAACACAAGAAATTTAGAAAATAAGTGGTGGCAATAAACAATACAATGTTGACTGCCAAAAAAAAATAAGCATAAGGCAGACTTATTTTACCTGCAGGTAGGTCGCGCTGTTGTGTGCGCGGATTTTCCCTGTCGATATGGCGGTCGGCAATACGGTTGAAACTCATGGCGGCGTTACGGGCAAAAAACACACAAAGTATTACGAGTACAAAGGTTTTCAGTTCGAAAGTGCTTCCCTGATGCTTCAAAGCCAGAAAAAATCCAATGACCGCAAAAGGCAAAGAAAATATCGTATGTGATATTTTTACCAGGGACGAAAACGCTGAAATCCTTTTACACAATGCTGCCGCCATTGTTTGTTTTTCTTGCAGCAAAGGAAACAATAAGCGCGCTTATTTACAAATTAACTTTGTTTTTTCTTTTTAAAAAGATCTCCTATCAGATAGCCCAGCAAAATTCCCAGAAAGGTATAAAAAAGCGGGTTGGCTTTGAGGGAACAGGCGCCGTCAGCGCATTTCGAAAAATAAAAATACAGGAAACCACCTATGCCTCCGGCAATCATACCGGCGACATGCCTTAGGGCGAAGGCCTTTTTTAGCTGCTCTGTAAACTTTTTTCTGCCCGTCTCCGGACTGTCAGGCTTGCTGTTTTCCATGAATTTACTGAAGTTGTTCGATAGCGTTGATCAGGGTTTCTTTGGTCTGCAACCCGACAAAACGTTTGGCGGGAACACCATCTTTGAAAATGATGATGGTGGGCAGATACCTGATGTCGTATTTAAGGGAGGTGAGATTATTTTGATCGGTATCCATTTTGCCTACGATGGCTTTTTTTCCTATTTCCAGAGCCAGCTCTTCGATGATGGGGCCAAGGATCCTGCAGGGCCCGCACCATACAGCCCAAAAATCAACCAGGACGATACCCTTCTTTATAGTCTTTTCGAAGTTTTTATCCGTAAGTATTAATACCCCGTTGGAACTGTTTTGTTTGTGTGTGTCTATGTTTGCTGAAATATTAGCTGGAATGGCAAAAATAAAAGCCATTAAAAGTAGCATGGTCACATTTTTCATAAAAAGAATATTTTTGTTTTTTTATCAATAATCAGTCCAAACTTATTTTAAAGAAACTACGGTAATGCCGTCGCCGCCGTGTTCCACATGCTCGTTTTCAAAAGCCACCACGCTGCGGTGCCCCGACAACAGTTGGTGGATGATGGAACGCAGCACTCCCGACCCCTTGCCGTGAAGTATCCTCACATTATATATTTTCAGCAACAAGGCATCGTCAATATATTTTTCTATGATTTCGGTAATTTCTTCTGCTCTTTTTCCGCGCACATCGAGGGTGGTCTTAAAATCGGCTACTTTTTCAATCATTTTTCCGCTGATTTCCGCGTAGTTGGTACGTGTTTTCTTTTTAATAAAATCCCTGTACTTGGAAGGTTCCACCATTTCCAGCTGTGCCACGGGTATCCTGATTTTTATATTATCATAAAGCACCTGGGCCTGCCCGTTGTGCACTTCGAGTATTTCGCCGATATTTTTTTGTCCGGGCAGACGCACAAAATTTCCTTTTTGAAGGATAATGGCTTTCTTTTCGGCTTTGATGCCTGCTATTGCAGGTTTTTGTTTTTTTGCGACCGGAGGTTTAATAATAATTTCTTCGGGATTCTTTTCGGAAATAATTTTTTCTTTCAGTTCCTGGAGTTCACCTCTTAATTGTTTGGTTTTTTCCTTTTCGGCCCCCGATTCTTTTATCTGCCGTATGGTGTTTTCAATGGCTTTGTTGGCATTTTGCAGCAGCAGGGCGGCCTGTTGTTGTGCTTCAGTAATGATTGTTTTTTTCTGCGATTCCAGTTCCGACAGTAGTGTTTGGTATTTGTCAATCATTTCCGAAAAAAACTCGTCGGCCATTCTCACTTTTTCCTGCTGGAGCAACATCGCTTCCTTGTCGGCTTCAAAAATCTTCATCTGTTTTTCAAATGAAATGTGTTCCATTCCGGCAATGCTTGTAGCTCTTTCGGTGATGTGCTTCGGAAACCCAATGCTGTCGGCTATTTCGAGGGCATACGAGCTTCCCGGGTGGCCGATGTTAAGTTTGAATAAGGGCAGGAGCTTGGCTGTATCGAACAGCATAGAGGCGTTACTAATACCGTCGGTTTTAGCGGCAAATTCTTTGATGTTGGCATAATGGGTGGTTACCGCCCCGAAAGATTTTTTGTTGTTTAAAGCCTCCAGGGTAGCTTCGGCTATGGCTCCACCAAGAATCGGTTCGGTACCACTGCCGAATTCATCAATCAAAAATAAGGTGTGTTCATTAGCATTTTCAATAAATCTTTTCAGGTTCAGCAGGTGTGAACTGTAAGTGCTGAGGTCGTTTTCGATAGATTGTTCGTCGCCGATTTCAATAAAGATTTCCGAAAAAATTCCGGCTTCTGAACCTTCGTTCACCGGGATCAAAAACCCGCATTGTAACATGTATTGCAACAGGCCGATGGTTTTGAGGCACACCGATTTTCCGCCGGCGTTGGGCCCCGAAATAACCAATATCCTTTGCTTGTCATTCAGGTTGATGTCGTAGGGCACAAGCTTTTTGTTTTTTTCTTTTAAATGCAGATGCAACAGGGGGTTGACGGCCCTGAGCCAATTCAGGCCTGGCCTTGGCGATAGTAGCGGCCTGACGGCATTGGTGCCGATGGCAAACAGGGCTTTGGCCCGGTTAAAATCGATGGTTGCGAGAAACTCGTACCCTTGCAGCAGTTCCCCGAGAATTGGCCTGATAGAGTCAGTAAACAGGATGAGAATTTTTATTATTGCCTTTCTTTCGGCATTTTCGAGCTCTCGCAACTGATTGTTCATCTCGAAAATTTCGGCAGGCTCGATAAAAACAGTTTGACCCGTGGCGGATTCATCATGCACAAAGCCCTTTATCCTTCGCTTGTCGGCTGCAGCCATGGGAATTACACAGCGGCCGTTACGCACCGTCATTTCAGTGTCGGCATGTATGATATCGTCTTTTTTCAGGGTCATCAATATCTGCCGGGTGCGTTTACCAATCTGCGATTGTACCGCGGCCATGCTCATACGAATAGTTTTTAACTCTTCCGAGGCATCGTCTCTGATCTGGCCTTTTTCGTTGAGTATCCTGTTGATTTTCAGAATAACATCGCTGTGGATAATTACAGTGGAGGCCATCTGGTCGAGGCGGGGATACTTGTCCTGCCTTTGCCGGATATATTGGTGGATATCCTGAATGACGGTATAAGAGAGGCGCAGGTTGTTCATTTCCTCAATTTCGATGAAAGTTCCCGCTGTGTTTAGCCTTGCGAGTTCATCGCCAAGGTCGTAATAATCATCAGAAGGAAATGGGTCATCCGTGGTCAACAAGGTTTTCATCTCGGCTGTAAGATCCAGTGCCTGCTGAATTTCTTGAAACACATTTGAAAATGCAATCTTCTGCAGTTGCTGTTTTCCCGGTTCGCTAAGGCAGTAGCCGGCTACTAACTGCCGGATCTGGTCGAAGCCGATTTTTTTTTCGTGCTTATCAGAACGGGGTGTCATAGCACGGGTTGGGGCTTTGCGGTAAGTTGTTCATAGACGTTGTAATATACACTGATGCCGTAGTCCAGCGAATACTCTTCCATGGCCAGGATTCTGATGTCAGCAGGGTTTAGTTTCAGCAGTCCGGGGATTTTTGAAATGGCCCTTGCATAAGCTTCTTTTGTGAAATCCCCGACAAGCAGTCCTGCTCCGGTTTTTTCCACAAAGGTATCAACGTCGCCCACGCCGCTGTTAGTAATAAACGGGATGCCCATACTCATGATTTCGCCCATTTTGGTGGGCGAAGAGGCTTGTTTGGAGTACACAGGAAGTATGAAAAACAGTGCCACTTTTGTCAGCGAAAGCGCCAATGGCATTTGCTTGTAAAATGCCCGGTGAATCAGAATTTTGGCAGTATCAATATTTTTTGTTTTGGCTTTGGCAAAAATTTTTTCCGGCTCGTCGTGGGTGATAAACAAAAACTTTGCCTTGGGAAAAACGGAGGATAACTGTTTGAAAAAATCCAGCATTTCGTCGAGCATATACCAGGTGCCCAGAGAGCCCGAATAGGTAATGATCAGGTCGTCCTGTTTTATTGTCAGCTGACGGGCCAGCGCTTCTCTTTCGGTGTAGTCAATATTGTTTTCAGAAAAAAATTGTGTGTCGGCGCAACAGGGAGTTACACTGATTTCGGGAACCTTATCGTACAGCCCAAAATGCGTTTGAATCAATTGTTTTGCCTTTTCGGTCAGGGTGATTACATGGTCGGCCTGGAGCAGGTATTGGCGTTCTTTGCGTTTAAAATACTTGTATATTGCGCGGTAAACGGGGTTTTTGAGGTTCCAGAGGCCGCCCTCCACCCGTTCGTCGGCCCAGAAACCCCTCATGTCAAAGACAAACCGGACACCTTGCTTTTTCAGGTATAGTCCGGCAAATGCTGCAATATAACTTCGGCAATGCACCAGCGAAAAGCCATGTTCTTTATGCAGGCGGCGGGCGGTGGCCAGCAACCGGCGGATATCATAAATGGTGGAAACCACTGGCGGGCGGGCAGTATAGGATATCGGGTGCCAGGTAATACCTGCCTTGTCCAGCAGGTCGTAAACCTGTTGCTGATGTTGGGCGAAACGCTTTTTTTTCTCACAACTCAACAGATGAATACGGTAACCCTTGCGGCTTAATCCTGCCAGATAGGGAATAACCTGCGACTGTCCCAGCGGGTCGGTCATGCCGTCATACGAAATATAAAGCACACGTGCTTTTTCGCCCATAGCTGATTAACAGGATAAATAAATGATAATACAAAAGTACCATTTTATCCTGTATTTCTCTGTATTAATAATTGTATAAACAGATTAGTGATAAGCTTTTGACATAAATGTCAGGATATAGCACTGCTTGATTCGTGTCAATAGCTTATCACTCGTCCCGGATTGTGCTGGTTTTTTATGCCATTATCCGCAATGAAAATATCTTTCTACCAGGTCCAGCATCCCTACTTTGTCGTCTTTAAGACGGGCGCGGAGGTCTTGGTCGTTGAATTTTTTCAGGTTGTTGACGATGCCGTCGATAATCTGCTGTGAAAAGACGCCGTGCTTTTTGTAAATGTCGGCTTGTTTTTCCAGCATTTCGGCTGATGCCCAGCATGAAAACGGCAGGGTGTCGAGTTTGTGCAATTTGTCTTTAAATTCTTCTGAAAAAATATTGACGTCCACATAGGTGTCTTTAGCAAACTGCAGGGAGTTTTCCATTTCGAACCCATGACGGGCGGCAACGGTGAGCCCTGCCAGCAGGAGGTAGATATCGGCGGAGCCATCGGGACAGCGGAATTCCACGGTTTGTTTGTCGGTGAAATCGTCGGTAGGCACATCTTCCAGGGGATTTGCCTTTTTTATCATGTCGTTGGCGCCACACCATCCCAGGGGCACTCTGACCAGCACGGAACGGTTTCTGTCGCCCCAGCAAATGTTGGTAGGAGCTTCCTGATGAGGTACCAGGCGGAAATAGGAGGTGGGGTTGGTGTTTCCAAAAGCGGTGAGCGATGGAGCCAGGGTAAGATAGCCGGCAATGGCTTTTTTGGCTGTGTCGCTGATGCCGTTATTGTCCACCATCACATTACGGCCGTCTTTCATCAGGCGGGTATGTATGTGCATACCGCTACCGGCCTTACCGGCAGTGATTTTCGGCGCAAACGTGATGCTGACACCGTATTTATAGGCCAGGTTCCGGAGAACCCATTTGGCAATTACCAGCTGGTCAGCCGCTTCTTCAACATCTACAGGCAAAAATTCTATTTCGTCCTGCTCGTAATCCAAATTGTCGATAGAAAAGTTTCCCACTTCGGAATGAGCATATTTTACCAGGCCTCCGCAACGTACAATTTCCTGCAGGGCTTCGGTACGGAAATCTTCGAATTTGTTGTATGGTGAAGATTCATGGTAACCTCTTTGGTCGCCGGCCCTGAAAAGGTCATCTTTTTCGCTGATCAGGTAATATTCCAGTTCGCCCATGGTTTCAAAGGTAAGGCCGGTTTTTTCTTTGAGCACATTGTGTGCTTTGTGCAGAATATATTCCGGAGAAGAAGCGAGGGGTTCGCCGTCTTTGTTGAAGTACGAACATAATATGTTTAACGTGGGTATGCTGCTGAAAGGATCAACAAAGGCTGAGCGGAACCTCGGTATCACGTACAGGTCGCTGGAACCGGCTTCTATATAAGAGAACAGGCTGGAACCATCCACCCGCTCACCAGTAGACAAGACGGTGTCGAGGTGCTTGAGGTTGTTGATGCAGATATTCATGGTTTTCAGGCGGTTGTCGCCACCCACATACCTGAAATTAATCATTTTGATCCCGTTTTCTTTGACAAACCTTATCAAATCGTTTTTGGTGAAATCTTTGGATGGTTTGTCGAGAAACCCAACCAAAGGATTGGGGTTTAATTCTGTGAAATTGTCTTTGCTCATGTCTGATATTTTTGTTAATAATCTGGCGTCAAACTTAATAAATATTTTTCAATAAAAAGAATTTATAAAATGTATATATTTGTAAAAACCACAGGCCTGACTGAAAAAACTTGAGATAAAAATACTTTAGCCAGCGAAAAAAACTTACAAAAAGCTCCTCGTTAGGCGCTAAGATAACATGTACAAGCTTCGTGTTCGTTTAGGAAAAATCTTTTTTTGAGGTACTGAAACTAATTCATGTTTATCAATAAAACAAATAGGCTAATTTGAAAAATAAGGTACAGCCAGCCTGGTCCGGCAGACAGGCGTACCTAATATGATACTCCTGATTATGGCCGGGCCTATATGCATTGATGTGTACATCTTGTTTATGCAAACGGAAAAACAGGCATTGTTAAAGGGTATTCATAAACAGTACAGCGTAAAATGTTTATCATGAATATCATGCCCGAAAATCAATATTTATAAGTGGGTAACAAATAATATGTTACGGTGCTTTGCACCTTACTTTTTTACGGGGCAGCCATGCTTTACAAATATTTCGGGGCTCTGCCCCTGTTAACGTTTATTTTCCATGTCGTGTTATAATAAACGAGGTTATCTTCTTAACTCAACAATCGTAAATTTTTTTTATAACAGCACCTCAGAAAGAGAAATTGCCTGGTTTTGTATTTTTTCATGCAAATCAATATTTTTTTATATTTTTGCACCCGTATTCTCTTCGTAGCTCAGCTGGTAGAGCAATTGACTCTTAATCAATGGGTCCGGGGTTCGAGTCCCCGCGAGGAGACAGCAAAAGAGGTTGCCCGAAACATGAAGGCAGCCTCTTTTTTATTTATTGGGTTGGTAGAAAATCACAAAATCCTAAAATCGTCCCAATCGGGTGCCACATTGAATTTTTGGCGATAGTTGAGCAAATCGGCCCTGGGCAACACCATGGTTTTTACTTCTTCGGTATTATCGGCCAGCTCGTGTAATATCTCACCCCTGGGGCTGATGATTAACGAATTGCCTGAATGATGTATGCCGCGGCCATCGCATCCTGTGCGGTTCACTCCCACCACAAAACAAAGGTTTTCGATGGCACGTGCCTGAAGCAGGGTTTTCCAGTGCTGCTTACGGGCTTCAGGCCAATTGGCAACATAAATCAGCACATCATACTGATAGTTTTCGTTCAGCAATTTATTTTTGGACCATACCGGGAACCTCAGGTCATAACAAACCAGGGGACAAACTCGCCAACCTTTATGTTCCACAATAATTTTATTGCCTCCGGCCGTAAAAAAATTATGTTCCCCGCCAAAACGGAACAAATGCCTTTTGTCGTATGTTTCAAACGTATGATCGGGGTTCATCCACACCAGGCGGTTGTAAAAAACATCCTTTTCTTTAACGATGACACTGCCGGCAACAGCCGAGTTGAGCGCTACTGCTTTTTCGTCCATCCACTTTATAACAGGGCTGTCCATGCTGCCGCCAAAATCCCTAACATTTATAGTAAAAGCCGTTGCAAACATTTCGGGGAGCACCACCACATCCTGTTTGTTTTTCAGGCCTTCCAGTTTCTTATCAAAATTATCGAGATTTTTCCGCACCTGTTCCCAGGCCAGGTTGCTTTGGATGACGGTGATGTGTAAATCTTGCATACTATTATTGATTTCAACAAATATATGTTTTTTTTGCTGTTTTATAAAAAACACCTATTTATTTTTGATTATCAGCTATTGATTATTATTTTTACTGAAATTTTTAAAAATAATTTTATGGTAAACTCAAATCTCAGGTTAAAAACCATCGACAAAGTAAACTTTAAAAATAAAAAAGTACTGATACGGGTTGATTTTAATGTTCCATTGGATCAAAACCGGCAGATCACCGACGATACTCGCATCAGAGAGTCCTTGCCCACCATACAGAAAGTGTTGAATGACGGGGGAACAGCGATACTTATGTCGCATCTTGGCCGTCCCAAGGGAGGTTTTGAACAGGATTATTCTTTGACGCCTGTTGTCCCGCGTTTGTCGCACCTGCTCAACCGTAATATTATTTTTACACGCGACCTGTTTGGTCCGAAAACTTTTGAGGTGTGCGGAGCGCTCAAACCAGGAGATGTGGTATTGCTCGAAAACCTCAGATTTTATCCCGAAGAAGAAAAAGGCGATAAAAAATTTGCCAAAGAACTGGCCTCTCTGGGCGACATATACATCAACGATGCCTTTGCTACCGCGCACCGCAAACACGCTTCCACGGCCACCATAGCGGAATTTTTTCCCAACAACAAATACTTCGGGATATTGCTTGCCAACGAGCTGAAAAACCTTAATTTTATCCTTAACGAAGCCAAATCGCCTTTTACAGCTATTATTGGTGGCGCAAAAGTTTCTTCCAAAATTTCTATCATTAAAAACCTGATCAATAAGGTTGACAACCTTATTATTGGCGGAGGCATGGCTTTTACTTTTATCAAGGCCTTTGGCGGCGAGGTAGGCGGTTCGCTGGTTGAAGAGGATAAAATTCCCGAGGTGATGGAAATGGTTCAGGAAATGATGCTGCGGGGTGTCAACCTCTATATACCCACGGATGCGGTGATAGCCGATGGCTTTTATGATGAAGCCAACTTTAAGGAAAGCCAGGCCGATGCGATTCCCAAAAACTGGATGGGGCTCGATATCGGAAGGAAAACCTGCCGTCGGTTTGCCGACATCATCAATGCCTCGGAAACCATTATCTGGAATGGTCCTATGGGAGTTTTTGAGCTTCCGCATTTCAAGCAAGGCACCAAATCAATTGCTATTGCCGTGGCCAGCGCCACTATCAGGGGATCTTTCTCGCTTATCGGCGGCGGCGACTCGGTAGCGGCCATAAACCAATATAACCTTGCCGACCAGATCAGCTATGTTTCTACCGGTGGCGGCGCCATGCTTGAATTTATCGAAGGACGGGAGCTGCCTGGGGTTAAGGCGATAATGGAAGACTAACAAACACTATTCCGGCTGGTTCTTATCCTGCGGAATACTATCTTTTTGTGCCCGCCATTTTTGTATTTCTGAATTTATTTTGGGGATAGCTATGGGGGCAATGCTGGATACTGGTTTATACATAAATGATTTTTCTTTAGCCTGATGGGATATCAGGGCTTCGCGTGGGTCGTACCGGTTGATGATAAAGAAAATTACGCTCAACACCAAGGCAATCTTCAGAACAGAAAACACGGCCCCGAGGATTTTATTTACCATGCTCAGGGCGGTCATGTCAATCATTGATTCTATCGCTTTGGCAAACATGCGCACAAGCACAATCACGGCAATAAAAATCAAAGTGAAAGCCACTGCTTTGGTGTATATTTCACTCATCCCAAGGTTACGGATCAGCAGCCCTGCGATAAAATCGGAAAAATATATCCCAGCAAAAATACCTACAAACAAAGACACCAGTACCGCCAGTTCATAAATCAGGCCTTTGCGCAAGCCCTTGAAAACAGCGAATCCCAGTGGGATCAGGATAATAATATCGAGATAATTCATACTATTTTTTTAAGCGGCGTGTGAGTTCTGTAGCATACACAAAGTTATTTAATTCCGGGTTGTCTGTATCGAGTATTTGATGTTTGTCGCCTACCCACCAAAGTTTTCCGGTGTACACAAAAGCTATTTTGTCGCCTATTTCTATCACCGAATTCATATCGTGAGTATTGATAACCGTTGTCATTTGGTATTCCTGTGTAATCTCGCTGATGAGGTTGTCTATCAGGATAGAAGTTTTTGGATCTAATCCGGAATTGGGTTCGTCGCAAAACAGATAACTGGGGTTCATTGCAATAGCCCGGGCAATGGCAACACGTTTTTTCATCCCGCCGCTGATTTCAGCAGGAAACAATTTGTTTACATTTTCGAGATTGACCCGTTTGAGGCAAAAATTCACCCTGTCACGTTTTTCTTCCAGCGATTTTTTGGTGAACAAGGTCAGCGGAAACATAACATTTTCCTCTACAGTCATAGAATCAAACAAGGCGCCGCCCTGAAACATCATGCCGATTTCCTGCCGTATAATTTTTTTTTCGTTGAAAGACATCTCGGTAAAAGGCCTGTTGTCAAAAAGGATGTGGCCCTCATCAACCTCGAGCAGACCCACAATGCATTTCATCAGCACCGTTTTACCCGAACCACTCGGACCAATAATCAGGTTGGTTTTTCCGCGTTCAAAAATCACGCTGATGTCTTTAATCACCATTTTATCGGCAAATCCTTTGGATATATTGCGGGTTTCAATCATACCTATAACATCAGCTGTGTAATCACCAGGTTGAACAATATAATAAGAATACTGCTCATCACCACAGCCTTTGTGCTGGCACGGCCAACTTCAAGGGCGCCGCCATAGGCATTAAAACCATAAAATCCGGATACGGAGGTGATGATAAAAGAGAAAGCGATAGTTTTTACAATGGAATAAAATATTTCAAAAGGAATCAAATCCAGGGTGATGCCGTCGTAATAAGCCGAAACGGTTACCACATTCATCCAGGCGGCGGCAAACCATCCGCCCAAAATTCCTAAAAACATACTGACGATAACCAGCACAGGAAATATCAACATGGCCGCCACTATCTTGGGCAGAATCAAATAACTGGCCGAATTGATGCCCATTACTTCCAGGGCATCAATCTGCTCGGTAACCCGCATGGTGCCTATTTCGGAGGCAATGCGCGAACCCACCTTACCCGCAAGAATAAGGCAGATAATGGTGTTTGAAAACTCAAGGATTATGGATTCTCTGGTGGTAAATCCAACGGTATATTCGGGTATCCAGGCGCTGGTGGTATTATAACCTGTCTGCATGGCCACTACAGCACCCATAAATACGGAGATAATGGCCACGATGCCCAATGAATCAATACCCAGATTGTCCATTTCTGTCAGAATTTGCTGACGAAAAACCGGTCCTTTTTCGGGTCTCGAAAACACCTTCTTCATCAACAGCAGGTAGTGCCCTATAGTGGTTAATGCTTTTTTCAAGCGGCGACTTATTATTTTCTGCGAATTTAGCAATATTTTAAAAACATGCTGCAAAAATTGATAACTGTTTATCTTTAAAGAGGCGATGTGGGAATATTTTATTTTTAATCCCAGTATGTAATTTTGCCCGAAATCAAAGGTTTTTTCATTAATTTTGCGAAACAGTTTACTATAATAAAATTCCAGATGAGAAAAATTAAAATATACCTGGTAGTTTTAATCCTGGCGGGTTATGCATTTGGTATCTCATCGTGCAAAACTTCTCAAAAGCACAAATGTAAAGACTGTCCCACATTTTCACAAATCAAAAACGCAACTATTCAAAACAATATTTTATATGAAAGCTAACAAGATTCTCATCCTATTGGTGTTTGTTGTCTCTATTATTCTTTCGGGCTGTGCATCTAAAAAACACCGGTACAACCAATGCCCCACCTTTAGCCAGGCACAACCCACCGAAAAGGTTCAAAACATTGGATAAAGAATCTTTAGCGCCATATTTTCCCGAAACAAGTTTTGATACAATACTTCATTGGATGCAATCACATCCTTTGCAGTTGATTATTACCCGGGAAAGAGCTACCAAATCGGGCGACTACCGCCCTCCCGACAGGGAAAAGCCCTATCACAGGATTAGCGTCAACCGCAACCTGAACAAATATGCTTTTCTCATAACCTTTACTCACGAATATGCCCATTTAATTACCTGGAATGCTCATAAGAGGAAAGCAAAACCGCATGGAGATGAGTGGAAGTCCAATTACAGGTCGCTGGTGTTTTTTTTATTGGAAAAAAATATCTTTCCGTCCGATATAGCTCACGCGCTGGTAAAGATTTTTGTAAAAACCGGTGAACCTGCGCATACCGCTGAATATAACCTGACACTGTCCTTATCGAAATATGATACCACTACAACTATAGAATTTCTTGCAGAGCTGGCCACCGACTCAGTATTTTCCATTCATAACGGGCTGGTTTTCCGGAAAGGCGAAAAAATCCGCACCCGATACAAGTGTTATTGTTTGAATAACAAACGCTGGTATCTGATCAACGCAGCAATGAAAGTTAACCCGGTGAGCAAGGCCTTGGATTTTGAATTGAATTAAGCGCCGGCGATTTAAAATGAAAAAACCCGCAGATAATCAATGATAATTTGATATTTTTGCCAAAAATTAAAATAAAATATAATAATGAGCAGTAACTATTGTGTGATTATGGCGGGCGGCATAGGTTCGCGTTTCTGGCCCCTGAGCCGCACTTCCCATCCCAAACAATTCATTGATATTCTAGGCACGGGAGAAACGCTGATACAGCAAACTTTCAGGCGTTTTGAAAAGATCATCCCGAAAGATAACATTTTTATTGTTACTAACGAAAAATATGCCGACCTGGTAAGGGAACAAATACCTTCTCTGGAAGCGCGTCAGATAATTGCTGAGCCTGCCCGCAGAAATACCGCACCGTGTATTGCTTATGCCTGTTATAAAATCAATGAATCTGACCCTGATGCCAATGTGGTAATAGCCCCTTCCGACCACATTATCCTTAACGAAGATTCTTTTTCCGGTATCATCAGCTCGGCACTTCAGGCAGCCTCAAAAAATAACTGGCTGCTGACACTGGGTATTACCCCAAGCCGTCCCGACACGGGTTATGGCTATATTCAATTCAAGGATACGGATGCTTACCCCGAAGATACCCGCTTAAAAAAAGTAAAAACTTTTACCGAAAAACCCGTGCTCGAAATGGCACGGCAATTTATTGAAAGCGGTGATTTCTTATGGAATTCGGGCATTTTCGTCTGGTCAATAAAAAGTATTCTTCAAGCTTTTGAAACGCATCTTCCCGAAATCAACGAATCGTTTGGAAAAGGTAAGGGGATATACAATACAGAAAAAGAACCGGAATTTATTCAGCACGCTTACGCCACTGGCAAAAGCATTTCTATCGACTATGGTGTGATGGAAAAGGCTGATAATGTATATGTGCTGTGTTCTGATTTCGGCTGGTCTGACCTGGGTACCTGGGGCTCCTTATATGAAAACCGCAAAAAAAACGAAGCCGGCAATGCCATAGTTGGCAAAGATGTAATTATGTACGACAGCCACAACTGCATTGTAAATATGCCCGAAGACAAGCTGGTAGTGCTGCAGGGCCTCGACGATTACATTGTGGTGGAGTCGGGGAATGTGTTGTTAATATGCCGTAAAAACGACGAACAGCAGATCCGCAATTTTGTGAATGATGTAAAAATCAAAATTGAAAAAGGGGAACAATATATTTGAAATGGAAAGTGGAAAGTAGAAAGTTGCAAGTAGAAAGTGGAAAGTAGCAAGTAGCAAGCGGCAAGTGGCAAGTGGCAAGTGGAAAGTGGAAAGTGGAAAGTAGAAAGTGGAAAGTGGGAGGTTTTGACTTGTATATTTTGAGGGGTAAAAGTTGAGAATCAGGGAGGAAGTAAGTGCAAAAAAAATGATTGAAAAAAAAGGGCTGAAGTTCAGCCCTTTTTTTTATTTGTGTACTTTTTTGATAAAATCTTCGATTTCTTTTACGCCACCCTGATAAATCAGGTATCCGTTGTAAGGTTCGCGCGGGGTAATGTCGTCATTGATTGGTGTCAGCATTATTTCTTTTACTTTTTCGAGGTCGTTGGTTTGGCCAAGCGCCCATCCCAATTTAATATAGGCCACTTCGGGCAGCATGTTTTCTGCCGGGATAATGCCTTTGGCCATCAGGTCGCGGCCTGTGTCGTAAACAAACATATGTACATAGCCCCACAAGGTTTGTACTGTCATATAAATGGCTACACCTTTTTTCACGGCACGTTCTATGGCCGGATATATAGGTTTGTTGACATGTCCCAGTCCGGTACCGATGATGATAATGCCTTTATAACCATTATCAACCATAGAGTCAATCATATCGGGCTGCATATTGGTGTAATAATACAACATGCCCACTTTTTCTTCGAAAACGGGTGTGATTTTCACATTAGAAGTATCCTTGCGGCGGTGATTATACACGGGCTTTTGTGGCACCACGCCATTACGTGTTACTGTGGCCACGGGAATATCTCCGATAGTGCGGAAGGTAGAACGGTAAGACGAATGCATTTTACGCACCCGGGTGCCACGATGCAAGAACCCGTATTCGTCTGATGTAGGCCCAAACATACACACCATTACCTCGGCAATATCGCCATGAGCCGCTGCTGTAGCGGCATGCATCAGGTTGAGGGCGGCATCGGAGCTCGGCCGGTCGGAGGAACGCTGTGAGCCAACCAGCACAATAGGTATGGGCGGATTCTGTACCATAAAAGTAAGCGCGGCAGCCGTATAATGCAGGGTATCCGTGCCATGGCCTATAATAATACCATCGGTGCCTTTTTCAATTTCCTGCCCTATGGCAACGGCAAGTTTTTTGTATTGATCGGGCCCCATGTTTTCGCTGAATACTGCGAAAAGTTTTTCGGTTTCCAGATTGCAGATATCAGCCAGTTCGGGCACAGCGCCATAAAGTTCTCCAGGCGAAAAGGCAGGAATCACGGCGCCGGTACGGTAGTCGAGACGCGAGGCTATGGTCCCGCCGGTGCCTATCAGCTTTACCTTGGGCTTTCCGGGCGTATAGGGGAACTCTTTTTCGGGTATTTTGTAATTTGCCTTTTTATAACCAACTTCTTTCATCGTCAGGATGGTGCTGATGTCAACCCCGATGTTATAACCGGTAATTACTTTGAGGACTATGTGTTTATCGTCATCATTTTCGGCGCGGGGCAACACGGTTCCTTTAAACAAGCCGCGGGTAGTGTCCACTTCGGCCTGACCCCAGACACGGACGGCGTATTTTTTTAATATTTCAAGTGCATCACCTTTATATCCCTGAAAAAAATCTTCGCTCATGGTAGTATAATTTTTAGCTTTTAATTACTGGTTTCAACTAATTCTTTTAACTCGGCCAGACAAATGTTGCCGGTAGCCATTTTGCGCAAACCGCCCATTATCCATTTGGTTTCCACATCGGGTTGTTGCGAAATGCGTATCTGACGGAATTTTTCTTTCATGAAAGGGATATTGGAAAGAATCTCTTCTTTGGTAACCTTTTTGAATTTTATCGTGGCCAGAATTGATTCAAAATCCATTTTTGGATGTTGTATCAGGATGGGCAGCATTTTTTTGGCAATCTGTTTATCCAGTTTCTTTTCGTTTATGAAAGCAAACATATCTCCTATCATTTCATAATTAAAGTATGGGGATATAGTGTGTTGCCCTTCAAAATATTTTAAGGTGTGTCCGATAAAAGAACCTACAAATTTGGGTTTGTAACCGTTTACACTGATAATTTTTTCAATTACCGGAAAGAGATTTTTCTTAAATATGTAGGTATAAGTATCTTCAGGCACGCCCCATTCTTTAAGTTTCTGGTACCTTTCGATGACTTCGGTGGGCAGGTTTTTCTTCAAACGGTTGATATATTCGTCTTCTAAAGGGATGGGGACGGAATCGGTATCAGGATACATACGGTCGGCGCCGGGCAATACGCGTTCAAAAATGGTGGTGCCGTTTTCGAATGATTTGCGGGTTTCGTTAGGCACGCCTTTGAAAGCCCACTGGCAGCGCTCTTCTATCGTTTCCAGTGCGGTTTTCATATCGTCTTCCGGGCCCCAGAGAATAATCTGTGCGTCGTCTTCTTTGGCTTTTAGTGAGGTGCGGATATTTGAGAAATCATCGCCGCTTATCAAGGGCTCAAATTCTTCCGAGTGGGTCATATTGGGCAACTCAATACAGGCAATCACTTTCAGGCGTTCGCTGATTTCGTCGGCAAACGTTTTTCCTGGCTGGGTGAAATGCGATAGCAGTGTTTTGAAGCCGGGAAGGTTGATGGCATAATATTTATAAGAATTCTTTTTTTCTTCGTTGAGCGGCAGGTTCGAAAAATGAAAATCTTTGAGTTGCACTTCCTGATAATTCATCTTCCACGAAGAGCCGTCTCCGAATTTTTCGTTTAAAATTTCGCGGATATGTAACAAGGCCCATTGTCTGAAACATTCATTATGAGTGAGCTTTGGTATCCACCGTGTATGCGCCACACCTTTAATTTCAATACGGGTACCGCCTTTACAGCTAACGTTCACGTCTTGTCTGCCGGCGCCGATGCCTGTTCTTACCTTGCCGGTGCTGCGGTTTAAAAAACGGATATAGTCGCAGGCTTCTTTTACCTCATAAGGATTTATCATATCCGGATAGGTAACGGTTTCTATTAAAGGCACACCGAGGCGGTCGGTGGAATAGATACGGCGGTGGCCGATATCGGAAATTTCACGACAGGAATCTTCTTCGATACTGAGTTGTATCAACCTGATTTTTTTTGTTTTCAAGGGTAGTTCGCCTTCCACGCCCAATATCGCCGTTCGCTGAAATCCTGTGGGAATACTTCCGTCAAGGTATTGTTTTCTCGTGATGTGGACTTCGCCCACAATATTCAATTTGCTGAGCAAGGCTACTTCCAAGGCGTTTTCGAGGGCTTCCCGGTTAAGTTTAAATGGAGGCGTATCGTCCACGTCGTAAGTGCAGGTGGTTTCGTTTTTTACGCGGTACACAATTTCTTTGCGTGTTTTAAACTCCATCAGGGCGGTGCCGTCGTATTCGCCCAGTTCGCTGAGTGTTGGGCGCATATGCCTTAGCAGTTCGGCATCGTACTGATTTTTTTTCTGGTACACCCCTGCCGGACAATGGCAAAAAAGTTTTTCTTTGGTTTTAAGTTGCTGATGAACTTCCAGTCCCGACATAAAGCCTATGCGGTTCCAGTCTTCGTGTGTTGCCTGTTTCAACGGCGTGTATCCAATGGCTTTTTTAGTTTCCTCGTAGTTTAGCTTTGGATCGAAATTTTCTTTCATAATTCTTTTATTGTAATTGGCCGGTCAAAATTAGTCATTTAAATTGTTTATCCCATATCACTCAATAAAAATTTTATCCTGTGCCCTAAATTATATTATTACAGGCAGGTTCGCCCGTTTGCATCATGCGCCAGATAGGCTTTTTCAACAGAACATGAATATCCTGCCGCAATGCAGGCCACGTTTTACAGATTTGATTTTGCCCAGGCTAAATTATTTTTTGCCAGTTCGTAATTTGCATTTATTTTCAGGGCTTTTTCGCAGGCTTCTGCAGGCTGACTTATTGCATTTTTTAAGATACTGATGTTAATATGCAAAAAAGAATAATAGGGTAAATGTATTTTTCCGGTTTTTCCTTACAGCCGGAAATATTTTCACTAATATTTATTCTATATAACTTTGGATTTTTTTGTTACCTGCCTAACAGCTTGGCAGGAGCGCTCCCACAGCCGCAATTGGCGGACTCGTGAACGTTCAAAATATTTAATCAGACAAATCAATGCCCACGGATATTAACCCAGCGGTGAAAAAAATTTATCTTTTCGCTGTTGACCTGGAAGATGTGAGATTCTGGATGGAAGATGGTTTAAAGTATCAGGAAAGGCTTCCCCTGATGGCCGAAAAATATCTTGCTTTCCTGGAAGAACATAATTGTAAGGCAACCTTTTTTGTGGTAGGTGATGTGGCAAGGGCATATCCCGGTTTGATACGGAAAATTGCGGAAAACGGGCATGAGGTCGCCAGTCATTCAAACGTTCATATTCAGCTTGATAAACAAAATCCGAAAATTTTTAAAGAAGAGGTGATCAAAAGCATGAATGCTTACATGATGCCGGAGTAGAAAAAATTTACGGATTCCGTGCACCTAATTTTTCGATCATAGAAAAAACAGCCTGGGCCTATGAAATACTCGAAGAATTAAATTTTGTTTATTCCAGCTCTGTTTTTCCGACAAAAAGCGTGTTATATGGCTGGCCGGAATTTGGCAGGATAGTGAAGCTTATTGATAATAAGATATGGGAATTGCCCATGACCTTGTACAAATCAAAATTGATCTCCTTCCCTATCGCAGGTGGTATTTACATGAGGCTTCTGCCATTTTTTTCACCCGATGGTCCATAAAAAGATGCTGGAAAAAGGGGAATCCCGTGCTTGGGTATTTCCATCCTTATGACATTGATACCAGGCAAGAACATTTTATGCACCCGGGCGTCTTTAATAATAATATTTTCTTTTGCATTTTTCATTTTTGAAATATTTAATAATGGGCTTTATCCGATAATGTACACTGAATAATTATTTAGCCTGAATAATTCACAACTTGGACTAAAGTCCAGATTGTTATTTTATTAAAAAGGCTTTCTCAAAAGCCTATTTATATTGATATCTTTCTCCGTGGTTCTCTGTGTTGTCTCTGTGAATTTCTGTGTAACCGTGAAATAAAAATTACACAGAGCGACACTGAGGACACACAGGCCTGCCTGCCGGCGAGGCAGGGCTACACAGAGGTCTTATGAGACAGCCTCTTTAACACGCACTGCTAAAAAGGACTTTAATCCTGAAAAAAATATTTGTGAATTAAACAGCTTAGAATGCATACTTAATCTCATAAAGTTTTGCTTATTGAAAAATAATTTTTTTTTGAAATATTCACCTGCGTGGTTTTGTGTCATTATTATTCAGAGACCCGGTCATATCAATAAATTCAGAAGAATGTCTCAATACCTGAACTGTCAGATATTTACGGTTTTATTTGTTTAGTTGTTCCTTAGCGTAATTCAGATTGCCTTTTGCAAAATTATGCACGGGATCAATTTCAAGAGCTTTGTTACAGGCTGCGATGGCCTTGTCATACATTTTGAGGGCATTATATGCGGAGCAGATGTTGTTATAGGCAATGGCGTTATCCGGATTGATTTTAAGCGCTTCTTCGCAGGCAGTGATACATTCGGCATACATGCCTGCTTCGTAATAATGTAAGCTTAAATTAATATAATTATCTGATGTCGGACTATTTTTCGCTGTTTCAATAGCTACATCGAGTTTGGTTTTTTTGTTCTTAGAAGCGTCGATATATGCCAGGCATTTCGCATCATTCGGTAAGTATTGCAGGGTTTCTTCGGCAATTCTTGAAAGTGCTCCCCAGTCTTCTGTGTCGTAATACAAAGCCATTAAAGCAAATCGTGCCTGCATATTGGAAGAGTTTTTGTTCAGGGCATTTTTCAGACAAGCTTTTGCTTCATCATAGCGTTTTTGGCTATAAAGGAATTCGCCATAATAACTATAACTTTCATCTTGATACAGGTTTATGGCTACCGCTCTTTTATAATAGTTTTCGGCTTCCGCAGGGTTTCCCATGGCCGCATTAAGAATGCCAAGGTTAATAAACAAAAGGGGATAGCCAGGCTGAAGTTTAAGTCCTTTTTCAAAATATTTTTTAGCAACGGGGTAATTTCCCTTACTCATCTGTGTCAACCCGTAGTTCATAAGACCGCGGCCATTTCCGGGGCTTTTTACGGTAACATCATACCATAAAGTTTCTTCTGTCTTCCAAACTTTATTCCGTTGATGAGTGCCGTAAGCATGTCCGCATATCAACCCAAAAACGAGTACACCTGTAAATACTCTTAGGTAAATAGAGTTCAAAAATCTTTTTTCATCTTTTAAAATGAGCAGGTATATCAACATGACCGAGAATGCAAGCACCAGTCCCACGTATGGAAAATATATCCTATGATCGTTCAATACCTCCGAAAGAGCAATAAAACTGGAAGACGGGGCAAGAGCAAGAAAAAACCAGAAGATGCCGAAAGAAACAGGAAGGAGCGCCTTGTTTTTTGATATCCGTATCGCAAACCATATCATTCCGGCAATAAACATTAATCCCATCAGCAGACGAATATCGAAGATAGTGCTCAGTGGCCTCCAGTCAGAATCAGCAGACAAATTGGCGGGTAAAATAAATGTCATAAAATAATGGACATATACGAATGGCTGTGTGATCAAATAACTCAGTGTTGAGTGTGAACTCGGGGAAAATGTGTCCGGCCTCATATAAATTGACAAGCCATAAAGAAATATCGCTATGATCAATGTAACGGCAACAGCCTTTAAAGACTGCAGCGCCTTGCCGAAGGTTTCCTTTTTAAAAAGTGTGGTCAGGTCTGCTTTTTTCTCAATGAGCAAAATGTAAAAGAACAATAAAGGCCCAAACATGATGGAGGGTTCTTTGACTAAAAAACCTGCTATATAAGGAATGAGAAAGAACCCGTACTTTCTTTTGCGGGGAAAATAAGCATAAATCACAAACGCAAAAAGTATCAAAAGGGTAGAAAAGCCATCTGTCCGGGCGCAAATATAATTAACAGTTTCAGCGATTGCCGTATGATAGCAATACCATGCCGTAATAAATAAGGCGAAATAATCGTCCCACTTATGTTTTATCGTGTTATCAAGGATTTTTTTAAAAAAAAGAAACATCAGGAGCGCCTGTAAAATAAAGGCGATAAAGATTGATAAGTGAAAGTAAAATGGATTGAGCCCTTCATCCTGATACAATTCGTTTTTTTTAACGCCAAGAGGATTGTGTTTTGAAATCCAGAAATCAATAGCTGATAATGTTACTGTTCCTGGCCGGTACGATTGGTTTTGAGGAAGAATGGAGAATGTGGTGGCATCCGTAAAAAATTTGGGAATATTTTTGATGTCTTTGATCCATATATTATTCACTATGGCATGATCGTCATCAAAATGAAAAGAGTTGTTAAAATGGTTGGAATACGTGATAATAAGGCCCGTCAGCAGTATGAGACAAGTCAGATTAAAATACAATTTTTCTTTAAACCAGGTTTTCATGGAAGTCCTGTTTTAAAATTAATAAATAATTCCCAGCTTTTTGCTTTTCATCCTGCATCCACTTAAGATTGTTTTTTGCTAATTGAAAATCAGGATTCTGTTTTATAGCCATTTGGCACTATTTTATTCTATTATTCCAATCTTTTATGACCCCATATGCAAACCCAAGATTATTCAGAGAAATCATATTTTGGGGATTAAGAGCAATAACTTTTTTGAGTGTTTCTATACATTCTTTATACATTTCATTATCTATATATGCCAATCTAAGGTCTGCCAATGCTGCTTCAGAGGAGTCTGTTTTTGCGGTTTTCATTGCATTACCAAATGTTGTTCTGCTGTTAGCGTGGTTAGTGTAGTTTGCGTTACTGATGTCGTTGCGGACTTTTGCTCCTCCTTAAGTTCGCCCTTACCTGCATATAAAAACCAAAATAAAAAAATAAAAGGAAATAAAAGCAAAATACCGGTCATAATCATGTGGAAATAATTCTTTTTTTTGTTTTCAGGAGCAGAACTTTTTCCATCGACTTCATTGAAATCAATATTTTTATCGCCTTGTTCCATTTGATTTAATTTTTTTCACGGGCAAAAATATTAAAAAATCAGTCAAATACTCCGTTTAAAAACTATTTCAAAATTATTATTTGAAACCCTTACTAAAAATAATGAATTTTTATTTTATGAACGATTTTTTCGCCTAATCCAGATTGTAAAAATAATATTATTTTATCGAAACAAGTTCTTTTTTATATCTTTGAGAAATGATTGATATCATTGCTCTGTGCAAATAATAAGCCCGATGAACAATAATGGTAATCTTACAGAATTGTATCGTAAAATTGATCCGCTTCTTTATGTTAAATTAGTCCTGGTCATCCTGTTTCCCGTATTAGCAACCAAGTATTTTACAACCCAGGACGGGCCTAACCATTTATACAATGGCCCAAGATTCCTTGATTATCTGCGAAACTACAACACGGACCTGAATGATCTGTATTACAAATCCAATAAATCAATCAATAAAATATGGTGTCGGCAATAGGAAACCCGAGTTGGGCATCGAGTGGATTATAACACTCACATGTTTATCACTTAAGGTACAAATCACTTAAACAAAAAAACATGAGCAAACCAGTAAACAGCAAGCAATCTGACACAAAACTGAAATCCACCAAATGGATTATCGCGGTTTTAATAATTCTTCCCATGTTGTATCTTGTATATTGGAATTACTTTATCCGAAATAAGGATCTCTCGGCCCCCGTGCACGATTCAGCCAATGTTGATAACAATACGGCGTTCTCCCCCGCAGAAAAATTACAATCAGCAATAGACCTGGCTAAAGCACGGCCTTCCGAAAGCAATTACATTAATTTAAGCATGGAATATTATAATAATAATATGTTCAAAGAGTGCATCCAGGCAAGTCAAAAAGCGCTGGAACTGAATCCACAGAATGCCACAGCCTACAATAATATCTGCTCGGCTTACAATGCCATGAAAATGTATGATAAAGGTGCGGAAGCCTGCGAAAAAGCCTTGAAAATAGACCCTGATTTTCAGTTGGCAAAAAACAACCTCGCATGGGCAAAATCAAATCAGTGAGCGACAACGGGGAATATATTCTATTCTGATTTTTTCTTAAAAATATAAAAACTTGCCCGAAAGGTAGTGAGAAACCTTTTTAATCCGCCTTTCCCGAAAAAGCTGAAAAAATATTGCATTATTATACGCGGCCGCAAATAAAACCTGCGATAAAATTCACGGTGTTTTTTTAAGAGAATTTCTTTTGTCAGTCCCGTGGGAACAAATACCGGCCTCCAGTAATTGAATTCTTCCCAGTTGGCTTTGTCCAGACTTCCATACCTGCCGGCTTCTTCGAATTGTTGTGAACCTGCTATCGGGGTATTCAGGGTAACTATGATATTATCGAGTTTTAACCTGCAGGCAAGTTTGATGGATTTTTCTATAGTCTCCATTGTTTCAGTAGGGTGCCCGAGAATGAAAAATCCTTTCGTTTTAATTTTAAGTTTTTTGCACCAGTTTATTACCTCGACAGCTTTATCCAGGGAAATATTCTTTTTGATTAGCTTAAGAATATTCTCATCTCCCGATTCTATTCCGAAAGAAATATGCCAGCAACCTTTTGATTTCAAAAATTTCAGAAACTCATAATCGGTATTATTGATACGGCTCAAACAAGTCCAGAAAATCGAAATCTTTTCTTCTTCAAGTATCTCGAACAGTTTATAAAGCCGTTTTTTATCAATAAGGAAGGTGTCATCAACAAAAGCTATTTCACGAACGCCAAAATTTTTGCGCAGGTATTTGATTTCAGCGGCGATGTTTTCGGCAGACCGCTGCCTGTATTTTCTCCCGAAGATATTATTATCACAGAAAGTGCATTGATTGGGGCATCCCCGGCTCGTCATCATATTTATTACAGGAAGTGTTTTGTAATTTGATGGGTCAGGCGTATATAATGAAATGTCTTCTATCAGGTCATAAGCGGGAAAGGGCAGCGAGTCCAGATCTTCAATGTATTCTCTTTTGGGGTTTTGTATTATCTTCCCGTCTTTATTCCTGAAAATAATTCCCTTGACATTCAGGTGCTCTTTCCCATTGTATAAAGAATCCAGCAAATCTACCAGGGTATATTCCCCTTCATGAAGTACGCCAAAGTCGAACTCCTTATATTGCATGGCATGTTCCGGGTTAGCCGATACATGCGGCCCGCCAAGAATTGTTATAATTTCAGGGAAATTATTTTTGATTTCTTTTGCCGCTTCCAGGGCCCTGTGGAACGCCACCGTGGTTGAACTGATCCCAACATAGGCCGGTTGAAATTTATTTATATCTTCAATGATCCGGGCGGAATTCATTTTGTTCGATTCTGCATCGCATACTTTTACATTGTAGTTAAACTGACGCAAATAGGAAGCAAGGTAATAAATACCTAAAGGTATTTGTTCTCCGCCTGCATTTCCTATCTCGGAGGAGTATCTTTCAAATTTTGAAATAGGAGGATATAAAAAATATATGTTCCGCCTGTTGAAATTCATGGCCTATTCGTTAATCTTTTCTTTTAGTTCTTTTTCAAGTTTATTTTTAAGCAAAGCGATATCCTGAGAAAGTTTTTTATTTTTATCATGGAGCTTTGAAACTACCAGGGACAAATGAATTAAATAAATGAAGATGCCAAAAATGGCTACTGTAAACACTAAATTGGGCGCATTATATACCCCCAGCATTTTTGAAATAATATCCAGCCCGTTTCTCCAAATTGAAAATGTAATAAGGACCAATGTACTGATGATCCAGAATATGGCATATTCCTCGCGGAGTTTGCCTTTTATTATGAGGCGCCCGATGTATATCAAAAAGGATATACTCATAGCAATGCTGATGATTTGAATTTTAATTGGTACTACGTTTTCCATATATTTTATTTTGATTTAAGATATTTAAAGAAAATCGCAAGACTGACCTTGACCATATAATATAAAGATTTAAAAGCCCTTATGCTGGACTGGCCACCTTGCCTCTCACGCATTTGAACGGGAACTTCCCCTATTTTAAGATTATGTTTCCATAATAAAATAATAGATTCGGGTTCCGGGTATTCATCAGGATATTGTTCACTGACAAGGGAAAGCACCTTTTTATTGACGATCCTGAAACCGGAAGTGGCATCCGTAATCCTGATGCCACAGAGCATTTGAATCAGGTGTTTGAAAAACACTATACCCACCCTTCTTGAAAAAGTGGAGAGAAACCCTTTATTTTCTAAAAACCGTGAACCGATGACCACATCCAGGTTTTTTTCAATAATAGCATGAATAAGTTTCGGTATTTCTGCCGGGGGGTGTTGTCCGTCACCGTCCACCTGCATGGCATAATCGTAATTATTTTCAAAGGCAAATTTAAACCCGGTTTGCACCGCCCCGCCAATGCCAGTGTTGACCGGCAGGTCGAGCAGCGTACATTTGAGTTCAGAAACTATCGGGGCCGTCTGATCAACAGAACAATCATTGATGACAATGACATCCAAAAAAATATCTGTGCCGGGATCAACAGCGTTTATTCCATTTACAACACCAGCAATAGCTTTTTCTTCGTTATAAGCAGGAACAATGACCGCAACTTTTACCATTTTGAAAATGAAAAAATATGATACAAACCTTCATAAATTTTGCAAATATACACAAACTGGATATAAAACAATGAATTTATGAAGGTTCACGAGTCAGCCAATTGGCGGATTGCAGCTGTGGGAGCGAGCCTGCCATGCAGGTAGGCAGGTAACAAAAAAATCCAAAGTTTTATAGAAGGAACTTATCAATTCCTATTGAAATTTTTTGAACTTGATTTTAATCTTTCGTGAACAATTTAATTCCTAACTTCCCCAAAATTTTAAAAATTTTTTTTCTAATGAAACAATTTTTATTTTTGTGTTATAAACAAAAAACAATCCGGAAGTAAAAAAAGAAAAAAACTTAAAACCTAAAAGACTACACAAATAAATAAAGTTTTTTTGATTACTAATAAATTTTTATAATTTCGTAATATAATTGAAAAAAATATTGTCAAATAGACGAAATTTGCGTATATTTACATAAAATAAATTGGTAAGGTAATGAAAGAAAAATCAGGAGATAAATTACATATAGTTCTTAAAGAGTTTTTCGGGTTCGACACGTTCAAGGGAAATCAGGAAGCCATCATTAAAAATGTGCTGGACGGCAAGGATACATTTGTTATCATGCCTACGGGGGGAGGTAAATCGCTCACCTATCAGCTCCCCGCCCTTATAAGCGAAGGAACGGCTATTATCATTTCGCCACTTATTTCGCTCATGAAAAACCAGGTGGACAATATCCGGAATTTTGGCGTGGACAAAGGGATCGCAAACTTTTTAAACTCTTCTCTCTCGAAGCAGGAAATGACCGATGTGAAAGCCGACCTGCTTGCGGGAAAAACAAAACTGCTGTATGTTGCCCCCGAAACGCTCACCAAAAAAGAAAACATTGAATTTTTTAAACAGTTCAAAATTTCTTTTTACGCCATCGACGAAGCCCACTGTATTTCGGAATGGGGTCACGATTTCCGGCCCGAATACCGCAATATCAGACCCACCGTTAAAGCTATCGGCAAAAAAGTTCCCGTGATGGCGCTAACCGCCACGGCCACCCCTAAGGTGCAACACGATATCCAAAAAAATCTGGGCATGATGAATGCCGGCCTCTTCAAATCGTCGTTCAACCGCCCGAACCTATACTATGAAGTAAGGGCAAAGACCAAGGACGTACAGCGCGACATCACAAAATATGTAAAAAGCAACATCGGCAAATCAGGAATCATCTATTGCCTCAGCCGCAAAAAAGTGGAAGAACTTGCAGAAACCCTTCAGGTCAATGGAATCAAGGCGCTGCCCTATCATGCCGGCCTCGAATCGGAAATACGCAAAGCAAACCAGGATAAATTTCTGATGGAAGAGGTTGATGTGATCGTGGCAACCATCGCTTTTGGCATGGGTATCGACAAGCCCGATGTGCGCTATGTTATCCATCACGATATGCCCAAAAGCCTCGAAGGATATTATCAGGAAACAGGCCGCTCAGGACGCGATGATGGCGAGGGCAACTGTATTGCTTTTTATGCTTATGAAGACATCCAGAAACTGGAAAAGTTTACCTCGAAAAAATCGGTCAACGAGCAGGAAATAGCCAAACAACTGCTCATGGAAACTATAGCCTATGCCGAATCTTCGGTGTGCAGACGAAAATTGCTGCTGCATTATTTCGGCGAAGTTTATGAGGAAGAAAACTGCCAGTGTTGCGATAACTGCCTGCATCCGAAAACAAAATTTGACGGTACCGCTTACGTAGAAACAGTATTGGAAGCCGTTATGGAAACTAAGGAACAATGTAAGGGCGCACATTTGGTGAACATTATTGTCGGCAAAGTTTCAGCCCAGGTAAAATCTTTCAAACACCACAAAGTGAGCGTCTTTGGCAAAGGCGCCGACCATGATGAAAAATTCTGGACCGCAGTAATTCGCCAAACTATTGTCAATGGGCTGTTGAGCAAAGATATTGAAAACTACGGGATTCTAAAAATCACCAAAGAAGGGGAGAAATTTCTGGATGAACCGGAAACTATCATGCTTACAATGGACCACGACTACGACTCTGCGGAGGAAGATGAGTTTTTTGCCGGCGGAGGAAAAACCAGCACCGCTGATAAAACACTGTTCACCCTATTGAAAGACCTTAGGAAACAAATATCCCGCAAAGAAAACCTGCCGCCTTTTGTCATCTTCCAGGACCCTTCCCTCGAAGATATGGCCATACAATACCCCATCAAAATGGATGAATTGTTGCAAATAACGGGAGTGGGCGCAGGCAAAGCACAAAAGTACGGAAAGCCCTTTCTGGACCTGATAGCAAAATATGTGGAGGAAAATGAAATTATCAGGCCCATGGACATGATTGTCAAATCTGTCGTAAATAAATCCGGACTGAAAGTGTACATAATTCAAAATATTGACCGTAAAATACCCCTGGAAGATATTGCCAATGCCAAAAACCTGACTATCGAAGAACTACTGGTAGAACTCGAAAGTATTGTGGCCTCTGGCACCAAGCTTGATATCAACTACTATATTGAAGAGTATGTCGAGCCTTATCACCAGGAAGAAATATATGAATATTTTTATGAAGCAGAAACGGATTCGGTGGAAGACGCCTTAAAAGAGCTCGGCGAAGAAGAATTTTCCGAGGAAGAAATACGGCTGGTCCGACTGAAATTCTTATCTGAAGTTGGTAATTAATAAAATTAAAAAAAAACAATAATGAACGAAGAAACACGAAATGAAAACCAGGATGCAATTCCTGCCTTTCTTGATGAACACACCAAACTTCCACAAGACAAGCCCACAGAAACGTCCGATTCGCAAAAAAAATCAGGCAATGCACTCCAGTATACGTTAACAGCTATAAGCATTATGGCGCTGGCAGGTGTCATCGTTTTGTTTATTTTGTTTTTCCGCAACAAAGAAAATTCGGCAACAAATAGTACTCCTCCAACCATTGACAATATATCGTTTGCATACGTAAACACCGATACCTTGATGCAGGATTATGATTTTGTGCTTGATGTTCAGGTTGAGCTGGCCAATTTTGAAAAAAACCTCCAAAATCAATATACTGCCAGAGCCAAAGGCTTTGAAAAAGAGTATAATGATTACATCAAAAGAGCTACCGCCGGCCTGTTGACACTCGACCAACAAAAGAAAAAAGAAGAAGAGCTGTCTAAAGAACAAATGGCTATACAGGAACTGGAATCCAACCTGGCAATGCAGTTACAGGAGGAAAAACTGAAGCGCAATATGGAGGTGCACGACACTATAGTAAACGTCATTGCCCGATACAACAAAACCAAAAATTTTACTTTTATTTTTGAAAAATCCTATGGCGGCGGATTGCTGTTTGTCAATCAGGCCTTTGATATAACCAATGATATTCTGAATTTGTTGAATAAAGAATATGAAAAAAAATCAGCAGCAGGAGCTGCCGAACCCGAAAAGGCCAAGTAATCGCTGTACTATGAAAATTAAGATATTGATGCTGGCGCTGCTTGCTTTTTTATGCGAGGGCTGTACTACTAAAATTGTGGAGGATACCATCGAAACATATCCCGACGGTTCGCCCAAAATGGTGCGTTATTATAAGGATGATGGAGATCAACGCATATTATTTAAGGAAACACTGTATTATTCCAATCATCAGAAATACATGGAAGGAGAATACAAAAACGGCAAACGCCAAGGCAAATGGACCAGCTGGTATCAAAACGGCAACACATGGAGCGAAGGATCATTTAATAACGGCCTTGATAACGGGTTGCGCACTGCCTACCACGAAAACGGAAACAAACATTTTGAGGGAAAATACCAGGACGGCAAAAAAACCGGCATCTGGAAATTTTGGGACGAAAACGGAGTGCGGCAAAAAGACCAGGACTACGGGCAATAATCAAAATTTATATCCCACGCTCAACTCCAGCACTTCGGCCCTGGAAAGATGTGTTTTCAGTCCCATTTGGAATAAATAATGCTCTTTTACCGTATAACGCAACGCCACCCGGTCCCAGATATAGCCATCGGTTTTTTCTTTAGTGTAAAGATAGGCACCTAATTGGGCCACGAACGAAAGCCGTCCAAAGTTCATGATATAAGCGAAGCTTACACCCGGTCTGATAGCCTGATATTTGATGTTCGACACACTATCGCTGCGCTGCACCAGAGTTCCAAGCGCTTCGCTGTAATATACATCCAGACCGACGCCAAATTGCCGCTTCAGTCTTACCGGCTTCATAAAAAATCCACTCAAACAGTAATAAGGGTATTTTCTGCCGCCCGGCCCCGCCAACTCGTTTACACCAAAACTGCCCAAAATCGAAAACTGCCATTTTTTGTCGGCAGGGGGTATTTCGTTTTTTATTATCGCAGCCGGTGTTTTGTTTAAGCGGTACGAAAACCCCATATTCAGTGTGGGAACATTGATGCCAAAATTGGGGACCTTAAAACACGCGTTGGAAAAATGCGAAATACATATGCCGGCCGAAAAGCCCAGCCGGTCGGTTATATGCCATCTCAGCTCATAGCGGAGTTGTATAAAGGCGTTGAAGTGTGATCCAATGGCAATATTCTTGTAATTAGTTTCCGCATCAAATCTTTTTGTCAGATAACCCAGACCGGCAGCCACACGAAAATACAGGTTGACTTTTTTGCCACGGGTAAGGCAAAAATTAATGTAGGGATACACAGCCAGGGCTTGGCCCAACTCACTGGTATTGCCAAGCGGCGAGTAATATAACCCAAGGCCTTTTAAGGGGTATTTAAAAAGTTGTTCCCATAGCTGTTTTCCGCGCGTTTGTTCCGACAGATTGACCTCAAAACATGGGAAATGACTTTGTGTAAGGTGCTGCATGGTTTTGTGATGAGGAATCACAAAACCATAATGAACCAGCGTCTCCAACC
>DAONFU010000004.1:29458-34869 GCA_035403765.1 Bacteroidales bacterium | reverse complement strand
TTGTTGTTTCGCCGAATAATAAACACACACAGGGACACTATAATGGCATATACCACCAGCATTTCCATGAAGGTGAACGATATGGACCTGGTTACCGAATAAGGCAGGCCTTCAATAAAAGAAATAGATCCGTTTAAAAACAGCAGCGAATAAGACAAGGCCTTTGCAAGAATCATGGCGAGCCATGGTATAAAATTAAATACCAGTACGGCTATGCCAAGGTATATAACCAATCCCGACAAGGGTGTGGCTATGATATTGGTAAGCAGAAAATAGTTGGGAAACTGATGAAAATACAGCAGGCACAGAGGAAAAGTAACCATTTGTGCTGCCAGCGAAACAGCCACCAGCGACCAAATCTGTCGCAGCAACCAGTATTTCGGTGTCCACACCTTGCTGATAGCCGGATATAAGGCCACAATACCCAATACCGCCAGGTATGACAGTTGAAAGCCCACAGCCATGAGCATATATGGGTCGAACATCAATAATACCAATGCCGATGCCGCTATGGTGTTGTAAATTGCAGGTGGCTGGCGAAGGGCTTTGCCCACAATCACAAAACTAAACATGGCTGTGGCCCTCATCACCGAGGGGGACATGCCGGTAAGCACCGCATAAAACCATATAAAAACCAACAGAAACAAAGCCTTGGGCAGGCGTCCATATTTGGACTTGTCGAAAAACTGCAACAAAAAATTCAGCACAATAAAAATGATGCCCACATGAAGGCCGGACACACTCAGTATATGTATGGCACCAGTACCCTGATATTCGCGTATCAGCTCAGGATCGAGGTTGTCGGTATATCCTACCAGCAAGGCCGACACCACAGCAAATTCCCGTCCCTGCAAGCCATTATCCCTCAATATTTGAAGTAGTTTTTCGCGGAGGGTGTATGCAAAGCCCTTCAGAACACTACCATTGCCCGAAGTAAGCAGTTTCCAGCGGGTTTTCATAACATAGGTGCTGTATTCCACCTGACGGTATTTCAGGTAGTTTTTATAATTATATTCACGAGGGTTCATGGGCGGAGGCACCTCGGCAAAACGGCCTTTGAAAAATATCTCATCGCCGTAGTTCAGTTTCGAAGACAAAGAATCTTTTTCCAGATAAATAATCGCCTTGCCGCTTGTACGGTATGATTGCACACTATCTTTTACCTCCTTTATTTCCACCACGCATTTGCAAACTCTTTCTCTTACCTGCACAGGTTCGCACAATTCCGCAAGAACATAGTTTTCAGCGGCAAGGTATTTACTGTAATGAGCGGGGGCATGATGTTTAGTTTTTATTACCGTCAGTTGATAACCTGCCATGAAAAAAAATATGGTAAACATGATGCCAGTAAGCCAACGCATACGAAAGCTCAGTTTCTTCTGAAAAACAATCACCACAAACGAAATCAGACCTGTAAGGAGGGCAAAAACAAGCACTGGCAGGGCAAAGCTAAGCTGAAATCCCAGGGCGATGCATATTCCGGACAAAAAAGGTATGAGAATTCGTGCAATTGGGTATTTATTCCAAAACATGGATTACTTGATATTCAGTTCGTCGTAATTAACCACCTCCACATCTTTGTAATAGAACCTAATGATATCGAGATAGTTGTACCCGAGTTGTGCCATTCTGATAGCACCTTGTTGACTAAGCCCGACGCCGTGGCCATAGCCCTTTCCCTTGAGTATGACATTAGTTCCGGCAGGTGATACTGAAAACCAGGTAGATTTCAGGCCAAGATCATATCTAATTGCCGACAAGGGGATGCTGTCGGAAAAATAAACGGCACGTTTGTCCTGCTTAAAATTCAGGGCATAATTTTTTTTGGCCGGATCGTCCACCGGATAATTAAAACGGCTGGACAAATAGTCGAGCCAGTTGGCTTGCAGGATTTTCTCTTCCCAAACAGCACCCGACATCCTCAAGGAGAAAGTATCCGCCACGGATTTCAGGTATGAGGTAGGTATTTTCCAGATGTCTTCGGAGTTGACGGTCTGCCCTCCCGAATTGGCATGAAAAGCAGCCGATATCATTTTATTATCCTTATCCACAATAACATCGCCGGCAGTTTTAAAGGTAGCCGCGAGTATTTCATTGGTTTTGCAACGGCCAAGATATAGCTGACAATGAACACTGTCGCAAAGATTAAACCCTTCTTTAGCGTGCTTCTTAATATTGTTGAGCGCATAGGTACGACAGGCAATGGCCTGTACCAGGTAAAAATCATTATCCTTCACGCTACCCCCGCCTTCCGACTGAACTACGCCCGCTACATAATTCTCAAGCTCCACCTGATTGATAATCATAAAATAGCCCTCCGCCACCGAAATCTGCAAATTATCGTCGTAATTACGTTCCTTGATATTGTAATTGGCCGGTTTAATTTTAAAATTATTCAGAAGGCCGCTGCCGCTGATATTCAAGGAAGTAAAACCTCCTATTTTAACATTGGCATTATATACCAAAATGGTGTCGTTGACAATTTTAAAGGTAATGGTCTGATTGCGCAGAATATCACATATTTTTTTGTCTGCATCAAACACCGAATATTTGCCAGACAATGGGGTAAAATTAAAAGAATTAATGCGGTATCCTGTAAAAATGTGGATATCAATAAAGGTGCCTCCACGGGCAATTTCTGCTATCAGCAGTAAAACAACAACAATATAAACTTTGAAAAATCTCATCACATCGGGCTTTTTATAGTATCTGGCTTTTTACAAAAATATTATTATTTACTACACGAGTTTGATAAAGTTGTTTGTTTTGATAACAGCAGTATGTTAAAAACCTTTGGTTCCGGGAACTGCAGACAAACAGCAATTTTTTTTAGTGATGTCCGTGTTCATTTTCTTTTTTTTGTTTCAGACTGCCTTCAAAAATATCAAACTTCACAAATTTACATTCGAGCGGGCCATTGAACAGGGTGATTTTTCTTCCTGGTTTCAGTCCTATAAATTTCAGGGCATCAAAATGAGAGCTGATAATCCAGGCCTGATAACCGTGACAATGATTTTTCAGGGTGTCGCCGATATCTTTGTACAGGCGGATGATATCCTCCGGTATGATCCGCTCACCATAGGGCGGGTTGGTGATAATCATAGCTTTTTCGGCAGGGAACCTGAACTCCCTGAAATCGCACTCGGTAAGATGAATATCCTTATGCAGCCTTGCCGACCTGAGGTTATCCGCGGCCGCTTTTAAGGCGGCCCCCGAATTGTCGGAACCAACAATGGCGCACTCAAACTCGGCAATACTACCATCGGCAGCATTTTTAACTTCCTGCCACAGGTCTTCATCAAAATCTTTCCACTTTTCAAATCCGAAAGATTTCCGGTAATACCCTGCAGGGATATTGCCCGCTATCATGGCGGCCTCGGTGAGTATGGTTGCCGAGCCGCACATAGGGTCGTAGAGATTACATTTTTTGTCCCAGCCACTCAGCATCACCATACCGGCTGCCAGCACCTCGCTCATCGGCGCCAGACCTTGTTTTATGCGGTATCCCCTGCGATGCAGCGAACCGCCGGAACTATCGAAAGATACCGAACACTCATGCCCCCGGATATGCAGATGAATTTTAACCTCGGGATTTTCGAGATCCACCGAAGGACGACGGTTGCATTTATCCCGGAAATAATCAGCGATTGCATCCTTGCATAACAAGGAAACATAGTGTGAATTCGTGAAAAAACTATCCGACATCACCGTATCGACAGACATGGTATTATCAGGACTAAAATACCCTTCCCATTCAAACTTCTTTATCAGTTGAAAAAACTGCTCCTTATCACGAAATTTAAAATCGAGTACCGGCATAAGGATATGCAGTGCGGTGCGGCAGGTATAATTGGCTGCGTACATCTCACGCAGGCCGCCTCTGAATGATACGGCACGCGTAAGCAGCTGTATGTCTCTGGCCCCTATGTCCTTAAGTTCAGCCGCCAACAGCTCTTCCAAGCCGTATTGGGTTTTTGCAATAAAAAGTTGATTGTCGTTCAATTTTTTCCTGCAAAGATAAAAAAAGTAAGCCGATGATAACAGAATATACCATCAAACAGCAAAATACAAGATTAACCGAGTAATATCTTTTGAATTTTTATACTTTTGTTATCCTCAACATCGGGAGGAAGACCTGTTATGAAAATTTTAATAGCCGAAAACATCAGGATTTCTTTGATCTCCATACGCAGTCACATATTGCGTACGGTTCTTACGATGTTGATTATTGCTTTTGGTATCATGGCGCTGGTGGGCATACTTACCGCCATTGAATCTATCAAAGGATCCATCAGCAGCAACTTTGCCCGTATGGGATCCAACACGTTCAGCATCCGGAACCATGGTATGCGAATGCATGGCGGAGGAGAAAGGCCACAAGATTTTAGAAACATCACCTACCAGGAGGCCATGGAGTTTAAGGAACGTTTTAATTTCCCGGCCATGACATCCATTTCAACGGTTGGCACAAGGGCATCAACCGTGAAATATGCTTCAAAAAAAACCAATCCCAATATTATCGTGTTTGGCATAGATGGACAATATTTATCCACCTCAGGCCAGGAAATAGAATATGGCAGAAATTTTTCGAACAAAGAACTTGAAAACGGCACCAATGTAATATTGGTGGGAAGCGAGATAGTAAAAAAACTGTTTGCCGACAGTGAAAATGCTTTAGAAAAAGAAATTTCCGTTGGCCCGCAGCGATTTAAGATAATTGGCGTATTAAAAGAAAAAGGCTCCAGTATGGGTTTCAGCGGAGACAAAAGCTGCCTGATACCTCTGAAATGCCTCCGCCAGTTTGTTTCAGGAAATGAGCTGTCATATACCATTGAAGTAATGGTTCCCAACAACCTGCTGATGGAAACAGCTATCGGTGAAGCTACAGGCACCTTTCGTGTTATCCGTAAAGTATTGCCTGGGGATAACAACAATTTTGAAGTAGAAAAAAGCGATAACCTGGCACAAATGCTCATCGAAAACATCAGCTTTGTAACCCTGGCTGCAACCATTATTGGCCTGATAACACTGCTGGGAGCCGCTATTGGCCTGATGAACATCATGCTGGTGTCGGTAACCGAACGTACGCGCGAAATCGGAATACGCAAAGCGATGGGGGCTACTTCAACTATCATCAGAAATCAGTTTTTGGTAGAAGCAGTGGTAATTGGCGTGATGGGCGGCTTGCTGGGTATTTTCTTCGGCATCCTGATTGGGAATATTATGTCGCTGATATTGGACAGCAGTTTTGTAGTTCCCTGGTTGTGGATATTTTCCGGAATAGCCCTCTGTATCCTGGTTGGCCTGGTTTCGGGAATTATTCCGGCCCATAAAGCAGCACGGCTCAATCCTATTGACGCATTGAGGTACGAATAAACTCTGGCATTTGAAAAAACAGCAGTTATATATCA
>DAONFU010000004.1:6762-29358 GCA_035403765.1 Bacteroidales bacterium | reverse complement strand
ATCCCCGGCTCGCTGAATCAAATAAATTATTACCTGAACAACCACGGCTATTTTAATTCGGACATCACACACACCCTTACCTACCCCAAAAAAAGACCACGAAATGCCAAAGTAGTTTTTAACATTACCACCTATGCCCCATACAAGATTAACAAAGTAAGCTATTCCATCAGCGATGCCACTTTGAAAGCATTTGTGTACAGCGAAAAAAAAGACAGCAGGCTGGTACCCGGCGAAATTTACAACATTGACAACCTTGATGCGGAAAGAGAGCGTATTACCCGCACCCTCCGAAATAACGGATATTATTTTTTCAGCAGGGAATACATAACATTTGCCATCGACAGTTCCCTAAACAGCCACCAGGTAGATATCAGGATTAAAATCTCCGATGCCCTCGCTCCTGCCGAAAACAGGCCCGACTCGATGATTACCATGAAACACAGGCGTTATTCGATTAATAAGATAATCGTCAATACCGACTTCGAGACAGACAAAAACAAAACCGTAAAGTACGACACAGTTAAGGTTATCATTCCTGCCCGCCAAAAAAACCACCCTCATAAAGTATATTATTATGTATTCAGCAACAAGCTAAGAATCAACAAAAAAACTTTGTCACAATCAATTTATGTGGATAGCGGCGACATATTTACTATTTCAGACGTGGAAAAGACCTATAAGAGCCTGCTCGATCTGAAGATTTACCGCTTTGTGAATATAACTTTCCGGGACTTAAATCAAACGGGAAAAAAAACAGGGGAACTTGAATGTTATATCAGGCTGACCAAGGCGCCCACTCAGGCGGTAGCCCTTAGCGTCGAAACCACCAATAAGGGCGGAGAGTTAGGGCTTTCGGCAGGCGTGATTTATGAAAATAAAAGCCTGTTCAGGGGTGCCGACCTTTTCAATGTAAAGGTGAATGGCGCCATAGAATTCCAATCCCTGAAAAAAGACGCCATCAAAGAAAGTCCGGTTATTAAAAGCCTGCCATTTATCAATACTGTTGAAACGGGCATAGAACTTAATCTTAAGATTCCCCGATTTGTCATCCCTGTTAAACAAGAAAAGATTCCGAAATACTTTAAGCCAAAAACCAATCTGAACACCTTGTTTAACTACCAAAAACGCCCCGACTATGAACGCTATTATCTTTCCGGATCTGTTGGATACCAATGGAAGGCCAGTGAATACGCCACCCATATCCTGACACCATTTCAGGTTAACCTTATAAAGATTTCGCCCGATTCCACCTTTAAAGCTCAGATTGACGCATTGAATAACAAAACCCTGCAAAATGCTTATCGCGACCACATTACCACCTCACTCACTTACAGTTTTATTTTTAACACCCAGCAAATCAACAAAAACAAAGATTTTATCTACTTCCGAACCAATATGGAACTTGCAGGTTTTATTTTTTGGGCATCCAATCAGATCAGAAAAAAACAAGGCGCATACACCCTCCTGGGCTTACCTTATTCGCAATATTTCCGCCTTGATGCCGACTTCAGGTATTATATGGTTTTTAACGAACAAAACAGGATGGTTTACCGGGCTTATGCCGGCTATGGGTCGCCCTTTGACAACAAGAATGTGCTTCCTTTCGAAAAAAGTTTTTACCTGGGCGGTGCCAACAGTATGCGAGGATGGCGGATGAAAACTTTAGGGCCAGGAGGGTATAAGCAACCCGACAGCCTTTCGCTTGAAAAAATCGGAGATATCTCGTTGGAATTTAATATTGAATACCGTTTTCCAATATACAAAATACTGCGCGGCGCTGTTTTTGTTGATGCCGGAAATATATGGCTTCGCAAACCATCAAACCAATTGCCGCTGGCCGCTTTCAACGCCAGAACTTTTTTGGGCGAATTAGCTTTTGATGCCGGACTCGGGTTGAGAGCCGATTTTGGCTATTTTGTCATTCGACTCGATGGTGCCACCATATTAAAAGACCCTTCGATGCCATTGCATCAGCGGTGGGTTGGGCAAAACAACAAAAAATTCAAAATCATAGGGAATCTGGGAATTGGCTACCCATTCTGATTTTTCCTAAACCTTAACCCGACAATCCTTATTAAACTGCTAATGCCAACTATCTTTTTTGGTTAGCACTGGCATAACAGTATTGGTATTTTACCATGATAAAAACTTAAATCCGTATGGGATGAAAAGCTTAGAATGCCGATGGAGGAGTAAATATTTTTCTGGCAAGCACATTTGTGGACACAACCCTAAGATGCTGATTCCAATACTGTTCAAAACATCATGATATTATATCCTGATGGCTTAATCCTAAGGACCGGCAAAAAAAAATCCGGCGAAGGCCGGATCTTTTTCATAAAAGTGAATAAGGTATTAACTTCTGGCTAAAACAGGGAAACGTAATTTTGCCAGGTAGAATACTCCGAAAAATAATCCCGAATAGAACAAATCGCCCAAAAGGCTGTTCATGAAAAATGATATTCCCAGACTCCCGTTATTAAAAAAGGCAAGACCGGCAGCGTAAGATTCCATCAGACCGGCAAAATTTTGCGGATACATAGGACTTCCCAGCCAGGCGCCAAAATTGGTTATCAGGAAGAAGATTACGGTAGAAGACAATGAAGCGCCTATCACGTTGAGCAATTTAGGATTACGCAACATAAACATGCCCAGAACAACGGTGATTACAAAGCCAATATACACTGCTGGCATGGTGCTGTGAAAACCAAGCAACAGGTCGCTCAAAAACAATGCGGCCAAGGGAATGATAAAGGCAAGGTACTTTTTGCTAAAATAAGCGCCTCCAAAAAGGGCCATGGCTGCAATCGGGGTTACGTTGGGCCAATGCGGAATAAGGCGCATGGCGGCTCCGGCTAAAATCACTGTAACTACAAACCAAAAACGCGAGGTGATAACTTTTGAATTCATTGTAAATAATTTTAATTTCTAAGTGCAAAAATAGGAAACATTTTTAATTCTCCACAATTTTTATTTCCATTTATCAACATTAAAATTGTTTATAAAACAAAACAAGTTCATTAATATTTTATGATACAGCTATATTCCCCGATACTTTTATTTGTAATTTTTCGTTTTTTTTGCTGACTTTTGTAACAATTTTCAAAAAACACATCAAAACTAATAGCCTAACCAACTTAAAAAATTATTAACCATTAATCATCAAGTAACATGAGTTTATACGCCATCCTGACAATAATTTTCTTTATTGCAACATTAGCGGGGCTTTGGGGACTTTTTGCCAAAGCAGGCCACAAGGGCTGGGTAGTTTTGATACCTTTTTATAATTTTTATATCTGGCTGAAAATCATAAAAAAACCATTGTGGTGGTATATTTTCATCCTGGTGCCCTTTATTAATGTATTTACCGTAATGCTTATGATAGTGGAACTGGTAAAATGCTTTAACAAAAACGGTTTGCTGGCGCAGGCCTTGAGCATCCTGATACCATTCGCTTACCTGCCGTACCTGGCTTTTTTCTCAAACGAAAAATACACTCACCCCGACAAACAAAAACCCTATAAAAAGTCGGCTATCCGCGAATGGTTAGATGCCATAGTGTTTGCAGTGATAGCAGCCACCATCATCCGCACATTTTTTATCGAAGCTTATACAATCCCAACCTCTTCCATGGAAAAATCCTTGCTGATTGGGGATTACCTCTTTGTGGACAAGATAAGTTACGGGCCAAGGGTGCCAATTACACCGCTTGCGTTTCCTTTTGCACACCACACCCTGCCACTGACCAAATTCACCAAGTCATACGTAGAATGGATAAAACTCCCCTACTATCGTTTTCCGGGATTTACCAAAATAAAAAATAACGATGTGGTTGTTTTTAACTACCCCGACGGCGACACCGTAGCCCTGAATATGCAAAACCAGAGTTATTATGCGCTGGTCAGAAATTTCGGACACCGTGAAGTGTGGAAAGACACAAGAAAATTCGGAAATATTGTGGCACGGCCGGTGGACAAACGCGAAAACTATATCAAACGCTGTATTGGGATTCCCGGTGATTCACTTGAAATCAAAGATCAGGTAGTCTATATCAATGGAAAGGCCTTGCCCGATGCAGGAATCAAAGAATATAAATATCTGGTGCAGACCGATTCATCGATGATTCCAACGCGTATCTATGAAAAATACGACATCACCGAGCAGGTCGAAACTAATGGCTCTGACCTTTATCTGATGACTCTCACAGCGGAATCAGCCGAAAATTTAAAGAAATTGAACTTCGTCCGCAGGGTGGAAAAACAAATATTTCCAAAAGGTGAGTGGCACAATTACACCTTCCCCTTTGATTCGAACTTCGCATGGAATGAAGACAACTATGGCCCTTTATATATCCCGAAAGCAGGAGCTACCATCCCCATCAGCACAAGAAACATCAGTGTGTACCAGCGTTGCATCGAAATATACGAAAACAACAAAGTGCAAATTACCGGTGACAAAGTGTTTATTAATGGCCAGCCAGCCACATCATACACCTTTAAATTTGACTACTACTGGATGATGGGCGACAACCGGCATAACTCTGCCGACTCGCGGTTCTGGGGGTTTGTACCTGTTGACCATATAGTTGGCAGGGCCGTTTTTGTATGGCTTTCTCTCGAAGGTATAAATTGCGACAATCAACAACTGAACACCCAGCGGAGTCAGCAAGGGTTCCTTCAGCGGCTTCGTTGGAACAAGATGTTCAGGATAATCAGGTAATCACAGTTCTTGCTGTAAGCAAAATCAAATCAACCATTAAAAGAGCATGCCAATGACAAAACATTTTGGTTCTCTGGTTGATTTTTTTTCTTCGCTTTTCAAAGACGTCTTTCATACGCTGCTGATACTGTTCCGTATCATGATACCGGTTTCCATAGTAGTTAAAATTCTGCAGATGGCGGGGTTTATTCAGGTGTTGGGTGATTTATTTTATCCCGTGATGAAATACACCGGCTTGCCAGGAGAAATGGGACTGGTGTGGGCAACAGGTATGATAACCAATCTTTTCGGAGGAATTATCGCTTTTCTGAATATCTCGGGGACCATGGAACTTTCTGTTGCACAAATAACAACTATCAGCATCATGATGCTCGTTGCCCATACGTTTCCCATTGAACTGACTATTGCACGAAAAACGGGTGTACGGCTAATTTCCATGTTTTTTATCCGATTGATTTGTGCCTACATTTTTGGTTTTATTATTTTCCATCTGTATGCCTTGCTGGGTGTGAATACTGAAATAGCCCGGATAGCATGGCATCCCGACACCATGCCCGACGATTCACTTGCCTCATGGGCTGTTTCCGAACTAAAAAACTACCTGATTATCACCGGGTTTATTTTTTGCCTTATGCTGCTGCTGAGAATTTTAAAAAAAATTGGTATTATCGACCTGATAACCAGGGCGCTGAATCCCTTTTTAAAATTGCTGGGAATAGGCAAAGAAGTAAGCACCATCGCCCTGGTAGGACTTACTCTTGGCGTTGTTTACGGCGGCGCACTCATCATAAATGAAGTGAAGTCAAACCCGCTGATACCCAAAAAAGATGTTTTTTATGCTATGGTACTCATGGGCCTTTGCCACAGCGTGATCGAAGACACCATCCTGATGGTATCGCTGGGGGCATCGTTTACAGGGATTTTTGTGATTCGCCTGCTGTTGAGTATGCTGGTTTTGTTCATACTGGTGCGGCTAACCCGCCACGCTTCGGAAAAATTTATGTATAAGGTGTTTTTACGAACCGACAAAATCCGTCCAACGGATCAGCAGGATTAAGACAGTAAATCATCAGGGGTGCCTCACGCGAATAAGAAAGCTAAATTTTCCGGAGAGGAAACTTCAATGCAGTTTAGAAAAAACATAAAAAAACAACCACAGGAAATTATCATGATACAAATTAACGTTCTATTTTAACATTGTAGGCGTTTAGGCCTTTCAGTCCTCTTTCCACTTCGAAAGTTACTTTGTTGTTTTCCGTAACAGGTTCCAGCAAACCCCGTACATGAACAAAAATGCTCTCCTGAGTAGTTAAATCCTTGATAAAACCAAATCCCTTTGAATCATTAAAAAATGTTACAATCCCTGTACGTATTTTGTTTTGCTGATCTGTTTCGCTTTTCCTTTGGGTTTTAATCTCGATATCTTCGGCATTTAAAGCTTCTCTTTTTGACAGATCCTGAGGTTCGGAAGTAATGTTTCCAAATTCGTCCACGTAGGCAATCATGTCATCCAGACCACTGCCCTGTTTGCTGTTTTCTTTACGTTCCAGCCGTTTTTTTTCTTTTTCCTGTCTTTTTTTTGCTTTGCTTTGTTGAATTTCCTTTTTATTGCCTGCGGGATGCATTCTACCCATGATTACGTTTTTTTTGATTAGTTAACAAATTCATTCAAGATATCCGGCAAACCATTGGCAGGTATAACAATGCGCTGATAAAAAATTATCGCTGTATGGAATAACTAAAAACAAATAGTTCGGCACGGAAGTTATCGAGTCCAAAGATAACAAAAAAAAACAATTTTGAAATCAATTATTCAGAAATTGGCGAAATTATGCAAAATGAAACACCTGCCAGCAGGCTATCCTTTAGCAGTTTTAGGTGTTCAGGTAAAAACGCCCTATAAATTTACAAACTCAAAATCGTCATGTTTTAAGCGCAATTCCACTTCGCTGTCTTTCTGTATGGTTCCTGAAATTATCCGGGCAGCCAACTTGTTCAGCACTTCCTGCTGAATCACCCTTTTTACAGGGCGTGCGCCATAGTTGGGATCATAACCTAAGACGGCAATTTTCGCAAGTGCGGCTTCTGTAACCGTGAGCCTGATGCCATTTTGTTCAAGCATTTTCTGTACCCTGCTCAACTGCAAGCCTGCAATTTGTTTTATCTCCTCTCTGCTCAGCGGTCTGAACATAATAATCTCATCGATACGGTTAAGAAATTCCGGCCGGATAGTCTGTTTTAGCAAACTGATGATTTCAGACCGGGTGCTGTCAATAATTTTGTCGCGGTTTTCATCGTTGATGCCTTCAAATTTTTCCTGAATTATGTGCGAACCGATGTTGGAAGTCATGATAATGATAGTATTCCTGAAGTCGGCAGTACGACCTTTGTTATCGGTTAGCCGGCCATCATCAAGCACCTGAAGCAAGATATTAAACACATCAGGGTGGGCTTTTTCAATTTCGTCGAGCAACACTACCGAAAAAGGTTTCCGGCGCACTGCTTCGGTCAGTTGGCCGCTTTCTTCGTAGCCCACATAACCCGGAGGAGCACCCACAAGACGCGACACCGTATGCCGTTCCTGGTATTCTGACATATCGATACGCACGAGGGCATTTTCGTCGCTGAAGAGATATTCGGCCAGCGTTTTGGCCAACTCTGTTTTGCCCACGCCGGTGGTACCCATAAACAAAAAGGAGCCGATAGGTTTTTTGAGATCCTGCAAACCTGCACGGCTGCGGCGAATGGCATCCGACACGGCGGCAATTGCTTCTTCCTGACCAACCACTCTTTTGTGGAGTTCACCTTCGAGATGCAATAGTTTTTCTTTTTCGCTTTCGAGCATTTTACTTACGGGAATGCCTGTCCATTTGGAAACTATCTCGGCTATCTGCTCTGCATCCACCTCTTCGTTTATCAGTGATGAACCGGCTTTCTGTTCTTTGAGTTTTTCCAGGGCGGCCTCGGCTTCCTTTATTTTGCCATACCTCAGTTCGGCCACCATGCCGTAATTACCCTCTCTTTCGGCAGCTTCGGCCTCAAACTTATAGTTTTCAATATTTTTCTTTTGTTGCTGAATGTTTTCCACCACTTCTTTTTCCTGCTGCCATTTGGCCTTCATGCCGCTATGCTCATCCTTCAGCACAGCAATCTCATTATTTAATGTTTCGAGCTTTTCCTTATCGTTTTCTCTTTTGATGGCTTCACGCTCGATTTCCAGTTGGCGTATCCGGCGATCCACCTCATCCAGTTCTTCAGGTACCGAATTAATTTCAAGTCGCAATCTTGCCGCAGCTTCATCAATCAAGTCGATGGCCTTATCGGGCAAAAAACGTTCGCTGATATAGCGTTGCGACAGTTCCACTGCGGCAATGATAGCTTCATCTTTGATACGTACCTGATGGTAGGTTTCGTACCTGGATTTAAGTCCGCGCAGTATGGATACCGAATCTGCCGTGGATGGTTCGTCCACCATTACCATCTGAAAACGCCTTTCGAGAGCCTTATCCTTTTCAAAATACTTTTGATACTCTTTGAAGGTGGTAGCCCCTACAGCTCTTAATTCGCCGCGGGCAAGAGCCGGTTTCAGAATATTGGCTGCATCCATGGCCCCTTCGCTTGCACCGGCACCCACCAGGGTATGTATCTCATCAATGAATAGTATAATCTCGCCTTCAGAAGAAATTACCTCCTTAATGACACTTTTGAGCCGTTCTTCAAACTCGCCTTTATACTTGGCACCGGCAATAAGGGCACCCATATCGAGTGAATACAACTGTTTGCTTTTGAGATTTTCGGGAATATCACCGCTGATAATACGATGTGCAATACCTTCGGCAATGGCGGTTTTGCCCACACCGGGTTCACCAATCAGTATGGGGTTGTTTTTTGTCCGCCTCGACAATATCTGCAGCACTCTTCGTATTTCATCATCACGTCCTATTACAGGATCCAGCTTTCCTGAACGGGCCAGATCGTTGAGGTTCCGGGCGTACTTATTCAAGGCATTATAGGTGTCTTCGGCCGACTGGCTGTTGACTTTTGATCCTCTGCGCAGTTCGGTGATGGCTGAACGCAGGTCCTTCGCATTAACGCCATTATCTTTCAGCAAACGAGCCGCTGTGTCATCACATGACAACATTGCAAGAAGCAAATGTTCGATAGCAACAAATTCATCCCCCATTTCTTTTGCGATATCCGTGGCCTTAGATATCGCCTTGTTGGCGTCACGCGAAAGATATTGCTCGCCTCCTGAGACCTTTGGAAAAGAAGCGACAATCTGGTCCAGCGCTTTTATGAAGACGGGGACATTAACCTGCAGCTTTTGCAAAAGGTAGGGAACCACATTTTCATCAACGTTGATCATGCCTTTCAACAGGTGGGCATTTTCAATCTGCTGATTCATATGACCCGCAGCAATTTCCTGCGCCTTATTAAAGGCTTCCTGCGCTTTTATTGTTAAGTTATTAAAATCCATATCAATAAAAATTTATTTTATCAAACTTTTATCAAAAGCAGTGCCGACAGAGTAATGCGGCCTGTAACCTGTCATTTTTGCATTTTTAAAGACAATTTTGCAGGGGAATAGCTGTGGAAGTCGAAATGACTCTGCCCGTCGCTTTTAAATTGCAGTAAAACATCAGGAGAAATGCCCTTGCGTATTATGCCAAACAGAGAGATATTCCACATTGCTTAGCATGGTAGCTTTTGCGGCAGGCAGGTTGTGAAATTTCGGGCCGGCACTGCCCCTCCTGAAATTATCCTACAGACAAAATAATAAGCAATCGAATAAATCCAAAGAACTGAGCGGTTAACAAAGTTGTAGTATTTTTTTTATTTTCTGATCATATTAAGTTGTTAAAATGTTATTTTTGCTTTTAAAGACCAACAGCAAAAATTATGAGAAAAAAAATTATTGCAGGCAATTGGAAAATGAATACTACCCTTTCTGAAGCCAGGGCTCTGGTAGAAGGCATCTTAAATGGCGTGGCAGAGAACCCCGACATCGTGAACCGCGAATTTTTGGACATCATTCTGGCACCACCATTTCCTTTTCTAACCACCTGTAAGGACCTCATCGGAAAGCATCCGGGAATTTACACCGCAGCACAGAACTGTTACTCCGAAGAAAAAGGAGCCTATACCGGAGAGGTTTCGGCAGCCATGATTTATTCGGCAGGTGCCAAATATGTCATTATTGGGCACTCGGAACGCCGCCATTATTTCCATGAGAACAGTGCCATGCTGATGAAAAAAGTTGAACTTGCCTTTCAAAACAATTTGAAGCCAATTTTCTGCATTGGCGAACTTTTGGCCGAACGGAAGTCGGAAAGACATTTCAAAGTAATCAGACAGCAACTGACCGAATCGATATTTACATTGAAAGAAAGCGATTTTCGGAGGATAATCATTGCATATGAGCCGGTTTGGGCAATAGGCACAGGCCTCACAGCCACACCCGAGCAGGCACAGGATATGCATGCGTTTATCCGGCAATTGATAAGTGTGAAGTTTGGCAGAAAAACCGTCAACCATATTCCGCTGCTGTATGGTGGCAGTTGCCATGCACAAAATGCCGCTTCGCTATTTGCCATGCCCGATGTGGATGGCGGCCTTATTGGCGGAGCCTCGCTTAAGGCAAATGATTTTGTTTCGATGATAAGCACACTTTCGCAAATAAACAAATGAACTACCTTGAACTAAGCTGCGAAATTTTTCCTCCCCGGCATACCGAAATTGTGATGGCAGCCCTGTCGGAATACGGTTTTGAAAGTTTTGAAGAAACCGCAAGAGGCTTTCGTGCCTACATTCCCGAACACCAATTCGACGAGCAGACCTTCAATAAACTTGAAATTTTCATCCATAAAGAAATAAAGATCAACCATGCGCTGAAAAGCATACCTGATCAAAATTGGAATGCCTTATGGGAAAGCAATTTCGAACCAGTTGAAATCGGCCATATATGTTATATCAGGGCACCCTTTCATCCTGCCAAACCAGGCATCCAATATGAAATCATCATTGAGCCCAAAATGTCGTTTGGTACCGGCCACCACGAAACCACCCACCAGATGGTCAGTCTGTTGCTGGAACAGGATGTTCGCCGCAAAGAAGTACTCGATATGGGTTGCGGAACAGCGGTACTGGCCATACTCGCAAAAAAAATGGGAGCCGCCGGCGTTTTGGCTATTGATAACGAAGAATGGGCCTATAACAACTCCATTGAAAATATTAAAAAAAACCACACTCCTGAAATAGAAGTAAAGCATGGCGATGCCAATACACTTGGCAGCCGCCAATTCGACCTGATACTTGCCAATATTAACCGCAACGTATTACTGAACGACATTCCTGCCTATGCCGCTGCACTAAAACAACACGGCACGCTACTATTGAGCGGTTTTTATGAAACAGATGTTTCACAGATAACGCAAAAAACCACACAATACCACCTGAAATTTGTTCGTTATACCACAATGAATTCATGGTGTGCCGCGGTTTACAAAAAAGATTGATTTATTTATGAAAAAAACTTTTTTCCTCCTTGTCTTAATAATATCCAGCTGTTTCTACGCATACACTCAGCCGCTCAAACAATTCTCCAGAGATTCCGAAACATTTCTCAATGAACTTAGCACGATGTTCCAGGCAGTCTCATCCTCCGAGCAGAAAGAACTGGGGAAAACGCTGATGGTGGATTTTACAGATATGTGGCTGAACAAATTCGATGCCCAGGAAAAAGACTCTATTTACGCTATGTGCAACGTGATGCTGAAACGTAAAATGAAGACCTATCCCAATTTCGAGCAATACCTGCGGGCAGCCATAAATTTCCACCAGGCCAACTTGCCTCCGGAGAGCTTTGAATCATGGCAATTTTGTTTACGAAATCTAGCAAAATTGACCAACAACCTGCGTTTTATGGCCTTGCTCGAGGGAACGAACCTGCTGCTGACCAAAAACTACCTTTATGAATCGAAACTTACCCTATGGAAATCCAACTCCAAAGACTTTATATTCAAATACGACTCATTGCCCTATTTTGAGTTTCCCTCGCTGGACCTGACCTGTGTCAAAAAAAACGACAGCACGTGCATTTATGGAACTCACGGAAAATTCTTTCCAACGCTGGACCGGTGGGTTGGCAAAGATGGCAATTTGTATTGGGACCGCGTAGGCCTGCCATGGGAAGAAGTGCACGCCGAAATCCACAAAGAATACATCATTCAGCTAAGCAAATCGGAATTCGATGTGGACACCGTTACCTTTTATAACACTAATTTTTTTCAGCGGCCCCTCACCGGGAGTCTGAAGGAAAAAGTACTTGCCGATGTGGCCGAAGAACGTATCTCCTATCCGCGATTTACTTCATTCTACACCGATCAAGAGATAAAAGATATTTTCAAAGACATTGATTTTACCGGTGGTTTTGCCATGTATGGCAATAAACTCATCGGGCAGGGCACCAAGGAAGAAGATGCACATCTTTTCATAAAAAAAGACAATAAGCGTTTTGTAAAACTCAGTTCCAAGGAATTCATCATGCGTAAAAACCAGATTGGTTCAGACAAAGCCGCGGTGGTTATTTATTTGGAAAACGATTCAATTTTTCATCCCGGACTGAACATGAAATACAACAACGAAAATCGTGAACTAAGCCTGATAAGGGATGATAAAGGCATTTCGAAAAGCCCCTATTTCAACACCTACCATAAAATTGACATGTATTTTCAGGCCCTTTATTGGAAATTAGACCAGCCCAAGATGGATTTTACCTTTATCAGAGGCCTGGGCAGCGAAAGCAACGCCATTTTTGAATCGGATAACTATTACAATGAGTTCCGATGGGAAAAACTCAGGGGAATGGAAGAAATACATCCCTTAATAGAATTAAAACACATAGCTGATGCCAGGGGCTCAAAAACAATAAGCGAACTGGATGTGATGACAAAATTCAGGGTTCCTAAGGAACTGGCACAGGGCCAGTTGTTGACTTATGCGGAAAAAGGCTTCATCATCTATAATATGGATGACGGCATCGTTGTGTTAAAAGACCGCATATATAACTACATAAACGCCAAAACAGGGAAGACCGATTACGATGTTATTCAGTTCAACTCTATCATCTCAGCACAGGACAACGGCACCCTGAACCTGATGAATTACGACCTGAAACTGCGCGGTGTGGCACGTATTCATCTCAGCGACTCGCAATTTGTATATGTGGACCCTTACGAGCAGGAAATTGTACTCAAAAAAAACAGGGATTTTGAGTTTGACGGTAGGATACACGCAGGTTTATTTGATTTCTACGGAAAAAAAATCACCTTTAGATATGACATGTTCCGTTTTGATATGCCTATGACTGACTCGATGAGTTTCAGGGTGCAGGACCGGAGTAAACCTACCGACCTTTACGGGCACCATCCGCTGGTAAAAGTACGCACGGTGATTGAAAACCTCAACGGCGAGATGCTCATCGACCATCCCAACAACAAATCGGGGCTGAAAAATTTTGCCAATTACCCGTCCTTTATCAGTAAAAAAGACGCTTACGTTTATTACGACAAACCATTTATCTTCAGCAAAGTATATTCACGGGATCGTTTTTATTACCGGCTCCAGCCATTCCGTATCGATACATTAGACAGTTACAACAGTGAACGAAAACAATTTAACGGCTACCTCGTATCGGCAGGTATCTTCCCCGATATAGTCGAGCCGCTTTCCGTGCAACCCGATTATTCCCTTGGATTTGTCATACAAACACCTTCGGGAGGGTTCAAAGCCTATGGCGGAAAAGGCACGTATGACTCCATTGTAGATCTCAGCTACAAGGGATTTCTTGGCAAGGGCACCCTCAAATACCTCAATTCCACCAGCCGGTCGGACGATTTCATTTTCTTCCCCGATTCGTTGTATGCCAAGGCAAAAGAATACACTATAAAGGAAAAGCCCACCCCCGTGGAATACCCATCGGTTTATGCCCAGGAAGTCGATATCAAATGGTACCCCTACCAGGATGTTATGAACGTAAACCAAATGACAAAACCTTTTGAAGTTTTTGCCAACAAAACCCTGTTGAGAGGGGGGGTGTCCATGTCGTCAAAAGCGCTCACAGCTCACGGTCTGATATCATTCGGGAAGGTGGAGATGTCGTCGGAAAACTACCTCCTGAAACATCATTCTTTTTCGGCAGACACCGCCAACGTGCAATTTAAAACACCCGACCTGAGTGAGCTGGTATTACGTACAGAGAATTTCAATGTGGCCATTGATTTCAACAAACAACTCGGAAAATTCAGGTCGAACGATGAAAATTCGAAAATCACCTTTCCTTTCAACTACTACGCATGCTACATGTACAATTTCGACTGGCTAATGGATAAAGATATGCTAAACTTTCACAGCAGCAAAAAAGCAGATTACGCTTATCTGAAGACCAAAACCATGCAGGAACTTATTGATGAAGAATTTACGGACTCCTATTTTGTATCGGAGCATCCTGCGCAGGACTCCCTGCGTTTTTATGCCCCCGATGCTATTTATCATCTCACCGAAAACATTATTTACACTCAGGATGTACCCATTATCCACGTGGCCGACGCAGGCATTTTTCCCGATTCGGGCAAAGTAACCATAGATAAAAAAGCCGAAATGCTGCCGCTGATCAATGCCCACCTGATTGCCAACAGCGATTCGAAATTCCATTATATTTACAACGACACCATCAACATTTTATCAAAAAAAATCTACCGTGGCAATGGATTTTACGATTATGTCGATGAGTTGGGCGACAAACAAAAAATTTATCTCAAGCGCATAGAAGTTGACAAAACAGGACAAACCAATGCATTCGGTGATATTACTGAAGAATCAGGATTCAGGCTGAGCCCGTATTTTGATTTTGCCGGAAAAGTAACGATGTATGCCGACAAGGAATTTCTCAATTTCGATGGAGGTTCGCGCATCAAGCAGGACTGCGACACTTCAAAGGCAAGATGGTTGCGTTTCGTAGCCGATATTGACCCGGAAAATGTAGCCATTCCCATTACCGACAAACCCAGGGAATACGTGTCAGGAGCCACCGGCAACGAGCTAGGCATGGGTTTGTATATTGGCGATGACTCCACGCTGGTATATCCGGCTTTCGTGCATCCTAAAAACAACTTTAACGATGGGGACGTTATCACAGCCACAGGTGTAATGACCTATGACAAGGCCCAGCAAAGATATTATGTTGGCCCTGTGGTTGACTCCTCTGCGAAAAACATCAAGCCGGCAAATTATATTTATCTCGACAAACAAAACTGTTATATCTTCGGCGAAGGCCGCGTGAATATGGGCGCCAACCTCGGCAGGCTCACCCTGGCATCTTACGGAACGGTGAGAAACAATATTATTGACAACAGCACCTATTTTGATGTGGCCATGAACCTCGACTTTTTCTTTGAAAAAGACGCCTATCAGATGTTTGCACAAGCCATCATCAACGACGGAGGGCTGGAACCTGCCGACCCCTCTGAAGACAAATTTTACAACGCCATGCGTTTTATGGTTGGACCCAAAAAAGCCGACGACCTCATAAGCCAGCTCAGCCTGTCGGGAAAATTCAAATCCATACCGGACGAAATGAAGCATAGTTTGGTAATCTCAGATATAAATTTTACCTGGAACCACCAATCACGCTCCCTGGTATCCGAAAGCCCCATAGCAATAGCCATGATAAACGAAAACCAGTTGAACAAGTACGTGGAAGGCTATATTGAAATATCCCGCAAACGCAGCGGCAGCATCCTCAATATGTATTTTGAAGTTGAAAACGATTGGTATTATTTTAACTATGCACAAAACAAACTGCAATCCATCTCCTCGAAAAAAAGTTACAACGACCTGATAAAAAAAGCAATGAGCTCCAACAAAAACATTTTGAAAGCACAAGACAAACTGCCTCAATACGCATTCATCATTTCCACAGAGAAAAGAAAAAATGATTTTTTGAAAAAAATAGGAAAATCTGAAGATCAAAACAATGAATAATGTCGCTAAAACCACAACCCGGCAAATGACACCACTGGAACAACATTTTTTGAAATTTAAAAAAAACATAGTAGGAAACGACCTGGTGATTGAAACGCCTTATGGCAAGGTAAAAATGATTTATGCCGACTGGATAGCCAGCGGCCGGTTTTATAAACCTATTGAAAAGATTATCACCGAACAGATAGGACCTTATATCGGCAACACGCACACCGAAACCAGCGAAACTGGCACCCTGATGACCTTGTCATACCACCTGGCACACAAAAAAATCAAAGAACATGTGCACGCCTCCGACACAGATGTAATCATCACTGCAGGTTTCGGCATGACCTCCGTAGTTAATAAACTTCAGCGGATACTGGGGCTTCGCACCTGCGGCATGATCAACAAAAGCAACTGCCTGCAAAAATGTGAAAAACCGGTGGTTTTTATTTCGCACATGGAACATCACAGCAACCATACTTCGTGGTACGAGACCAACGCCGAGGTGGTACTTATAAAACCCGGCAAAGACCTGCTTTTCGACCTGAACAACCTGGAAAAGGAGCTGAAAAAGTACAAAGACCGTAAATTTAAAATCGGCTCGTTCACAGCCTGTTCCAATGTTACCGGCATTAGTACGCCTTATCACCAGATGGCTAAACTGATGCACAAATACGGAGGACTTTGTTTTGTTGACTTTGCCGCCTCAGCGCCTTATTGCGACATCAATATGCACCCGCAAGACCCTATGGAAAAACTTGACGCCATATTTTTTTCGCCGCACAAATTTCTGGGAGGACCGGGCAGCTCCGGGGTACTGGTATTCGACTCCTCGCTTTATCCTTTCCATGCTCCCGACCAGCCCGGCGGTGGCACCGTGGACTGGACCAACCCCTGGGGAGAATACAAATACCTCGACAACATCGAAGCCCGCGAAGACGGCGGCACACCAGGCTTTTTGCAAGCCATTCGCAGCGCCCTGTGCATCGAACTAAAAAACCAGATGGGCACTGCCAATATCCAACAGCGAGAACAGGAACTGCTGAAAATAGCCTTTAAAAAAATGCCGGCCATACCCGGCCTTCATATCCTTGCCGAAAATATCCAGCACCGGCTTGGAGTGATATCTTTTTACATCGACGGCCTGCATTATAACCTGGCCGTCAGGTTGCTGAACGACCGCTTTGGCATCCAGGTACGTGGCGGATGCGCCTGCGCCGGCACCTACGGGCATTACCTGCTCAATGTCAGCTATCAGAAATCCAGACACATCACTTCCAAAATAACCCGCGGCGACCTATCTGAAAAACCAGGATGGATAAGGCTTTCGCTACATCCTACCATGACGGATGACGAACTGAATTACATTATCAAAGCTATTGCATTGGTGGCCAAAAACTCTGCAAAATGGGTTAAGGATTATGAATATAATCCCAAGACTAATGAGTATAAGCCCAGAAAAAACAAGTCTGATGAGTTAAGCAGAGTCTGCCACTGGTTTAAACTATAAAACTCCAGGCACTTTGCCGCAGACCATGATGGCAAAATAACAGCTTTTATGCAAACAACAAGGAAACATATAAGAATAACAACAAGAGACTGACAAGTACTGGTTTCATTATTGCATTCCCCCAATTATGGGCTTGGATTACGTTAAATCAATCCATGTTTGAGGTACATTAAATTATCTTTTAAAATATTTATATTTCTTTTCATGATCACCTTTGTTGTTTCTCTCACCATACTTATCGGCGGATATTTTATTTATGGCGCCGTGTTGGAACGCGTATTCGGCGTTGATCCCCAAAAACTCACGCCGGTGCAACGATTGAAAGATGGCGTGGACTATGTAGAAATCCCACTTTGGCGCATTTTCCTGATACAGTTTCTCAACATTGCCGGCCTTGGGCCTATCTTTGGCGCTATTGCAGGCGCTCTGTGGGGTCCGGTGGCTTTTTTGTGGATAGTTTTCGGATGTATATTCGGCGGCATGGTGCATGATTACCTGTCGGGAATGTTATCAATACGCCACGACGGCAAGAGCATACCCGAAATTGTCGGTAAATACATGGGGGTTGGAGTAAAACAGTTTATGAGGGGTTTCACGGTGCTGCTGATGATAGTGGTAGGAGCCGTTTTTGTAAAAGGGCCGGCCAGTATCCTCAACGATATCTCGGGTGGTGTAATGCATATAAATTTCTGGATTGCCGCGGTATTTATTTATTATATCTTAGCAACAATGTTGCCCATAGATAAGCTTATTGGCAGGATCTACCCTGTTTTTGGTTTTGCGCTATTGTTTATGGCTGTTGGCATATCCGTTGGCATTATTGCTGAAGGATATTCCTTGCCGGAGCTTACCGCCGATAGTTTTGGCAACCTGCATGGCGCACCCGGAAAGTTTCCCATTTTTCCAATGATGTTTGTTTCTATTGCCTGTGGAGCCATTTCGGGCTTCCACAGCACACAGTCGCCGCTGATGGCCCGGTGTTTGAAAAACGAGAAATACGGTAAACGTATCTTTGCAGGTGCCATGGCCGCCGAAGGCGTGGTTGCTCTGATATGGGCAGCAGCAGCCATGGCTTTTTTCGGTGGAGTGGCTGGATTAAACAAAGAAATGGCCGCACATGGCGACAATGCAGCCTGGGCAGTCAACATTATTTCCCATACGTTGCTTGGAAAATTCGGCGCCATCCTGGCCCTGCTGGGTGTGGTTGCTGCGCCTATCACCTCCGGAGATACAGCTTTTCGCAGCGCACGGCTGATAGTGGCTGATTTTCTTCATTATGATCAGAAGCCCATCAAAAACCGATTATTTATCACAGTGCCATTATTTGTTGTAGGGTTCATGCTGGTACAAGCCAATTTTGGAATCATCTGGCGTTATATGGCTTGGTCGAACCAAACACTGGCCATGATTGTCCTTTGGACCATAACTATTTACCTGGTTCGTGAAAAGAAGTTTTACTGGGTAACGCTCCTTCCGGGAGTTTTTATGACTGCCGTGTGCGTTTCATATATCCTTGTTGCCCCCGAAGGATTTAAACTGCCTGTATTTATTGGTAATGTCATTGGTATCACCTGCGGCGTTTTAGCATTTATATCTTTTATGCTTTGGAAGTTATCTTTGCACTCGAAAAAACAAGCGATAAGAATCGAAACCGAAAAGTGAAAATAGCGACGTAAAGATAAATACGGCTTACACGTCACATTGTAAACAAGCTTTTATTCGCTGATAAAAAGCCGCTTACTCGAAAATTCCGGGTCGCAGGTAAGGTTTACCCTGAGTTTGCGAAATCCTGCTTCATCGCCCGGGGTGGGAATATGAGTGGAATGCACTTCACAGCCGCACAAATCCTTAAGGCTCTCCATAGCCATCTGTGCAGCAGGGTTGTACAGGGCGCATATGGCCAGCACTATCATGGTTTCTTCCACATCCAGGCTAACCATTTTGCCATTCAGGACATCTCTTTTGAGACAGGTTACCGAGTCGATGATGCTTTTCGGCAGCAAATGCATATTGTCGGGCAGTCCGGCTAAATGTTTGGTAGCATTGAGTATCAGGCTTGCCGAGGCATGCAGCAAAGGAGAATTTTTTCCAGTAATAATAGTGCCGTCGTGTAATTCGATGGCAGATCCGCAAAAGATGCCTGCGTCACCTTTGCCAAATTTTTCGGCATCCTTGGCCGCTTTGCGGGCAGGTTGCACCACCTTCCTATCTTTTTCCCTGGCCCCAACTTTATTCATGATTTCTAAAGTACGGTCAAGAGTCTCCTTTTCAGACAAACCCATGGCAAATTCAACCGAACTCCTAAAGTACCTGCGAATGATTTCCTGATAGGCCGCCTCTTGTATCAGGCTGTCGTTTACAATTCCTGCGCTGGCCCGGTTGACACCCATATCGGTGGGCGATTTATACATAGACACACCTCCGGTGATTTTTTCCAGTATTTTCTTCAGCAAGTTGAAAGCTTCGATATCGCGGTTATAGTTTACCGCTTTTTTGTTGTATGCTTCCAAATGATGAATATCAATAAGATTTTCGTCACCCAGGTCGGCAGTAGCTGATTCGTAGGCAATATTAACCATATGGTCGATGGGCAGGTCCCAGATAGGAAAAGTCTCAAATTTAGCATAGCCGGCTTTGATGCCATTTTTGTATTCGTGATATAGGTTCGACAGGCAGGTGGCCAGTTTGCCGCTGCCCGGCCCTGGACCTGTTACAATTACGATAGGTTTGGATGTTTTGATATAGGGATTGGCTCCATATCCCTGATCGCTGACGATTAGTTCCACATCTGTAGGATAGCCCTTGGTTGGGTAATGCAAATACACAGGAATACCCCTTGATTCGAGTTTTCGTTTAAAGGTTCTGGCCGTCGGTTGGTTTTGATAACGGGTAATAACCACTGCCGTAACATTAATACCCCACGACCTCAGGTCGTCAATGGTTTTAAAGGTGTCCACATCGTAGGTGATGCCAAAATCAGCCCTTATTTTATTTCTCTCAATATCTCCTGCATGAATGCACATGATAACATCTATCTTATCTTTGAGCAATTGCAGCAAGCGCATTTTTACATTGGGATCAAAACCTGGCAGTACCCTGGCAGCATGAAAATCATACAATATTTTACCCCCAAACTCAAGGTAAAGTTTATCGTGAAAACGTCCCACCCGTTCCAGGATGGCGTCGGTTTGTTCGCGAAGATATTTCTCATTATCGAAACCGGTCTTTATTAGCTCTCTCATTTCAATTTATCACCATTTAAGAATTTTGAAAGCAGCAATATTAATAAATTTTTGTCTTCAGTTTTTTTTTAGGCAAAAAAAGTATGAACAATTATTCACTGAATTACTACACCCATAACAAGCAGTATTAAAAAAAACTTGTTCAAAAAAAAACAAAACTCTTCAGGCAACTTATCCGTTTTATGAGTTATTTTGTTATTTAATATCCAGATATGCCGCAAACAAAATTTATCTTCGTCACAGGCGGAGTTACTTCATCATTAGGCAAAGGTATTATTTCCGCTTCGCTGGCTAAGCTTCTCCAGGCACGCGGCTTTGCCGTTTTAATCCAAAAGTTCGATCCTTACATCAACATCGACCCTGGAACTCTCAACCCTTATGAGCATGGGGAATGTTTTGTTACTAACGACGGTGCCGAAACCGATCTCGACCTGGGACATTACGAACGTTTTCTGAATGTACCCACTTCGCAGGCCAACAATATCACCACGGGCCGCATTTATCAGTCGGTGATAAACAGGGAACGTCATGGCGACTACCTGGGGCAGACCGTGCAGGTTATCCCGCATATCACGGATGAGATCAAATACCGTATGAAACTGCTGGCGCAGGAGAGCAAGCCAGATTTTTTGATTACGGAAATAGGCGGAACCGTTGGCGACATAGAATCATTGCCATTTATTGAAGCGGTGCGTCAGATGAAGTGGGAGCTGGGTGAAACTAACTGCCTGGTAGTACACCTTACGCTGATCCCCTACCTGTCGGCTGCCGGCGAGCTAAAGACCAAGCCTACGCAACACTCGGTAAAAAACCTACTGGAGCTTGGTGTTCAGCCCGACATACTGGTATGCCGCACCGAAAAAGCACTGAACGACAGCATAAAAAATAAAATTGCCCTTTTCTGCAATGTTTCCCCTCGATCAGTCGTTGAATCCATCGATACCGAAACCATTTACAATGTTCCCCTGCTGATGCACCAGGAACAACTTGATGCAGAGGTGCTCGAAAAAACGCATATGCCCCTCGACAAGGAACCAGATCTGGAAGGTTGGAAAAAATTCCTTTTCAACCTGAAAAACCCCAAAAATGAGATTAAGATAGCTCTTGTCGGCAAATATGTGGAACTGAAAGACGCCTATAAATCCATCATCGAATCATTTATCCACGCTGGTTCGGCATTGCAATGCAAGATACAGTTGAAAACCATACAATCTGAACACATCACTCCTGAAAATGTCGCAGAGAAACTCGAGGGCATTCACGGCCTGCTGGTGGCTCCAGGCTTTGGTTCCAGAGGCATTGAAGGTAAGATTTCCGCCATAAAGTATGTACGTGAAAACAACATCCCCTTCTTTGGCATTTGCCTGGGCATGCAGTGTGCAGTAATTGAATTTGCGCGCAATGTACTCCTTTACAGCGATGCACACTCAACGGAGATAAACCCGGAAACTTCACACCCCGTGATTGACATTATGGAATCCCAGAAAAAAATCACCGACAAGGGCGGCACCATGCGGCTTGGGGCTTATCCCTGCCAGCTAAAAAGCGGCACACTGGTACAGGAAATCTATCCATCGATGCAAATCACTGAAAGACACCGTCACCGTTATGAATTCAACAACGACTACTTGCACGCCTTTGAAGAAGCGGGCATGATAGCCGCAGGGACAAATCCCGGATTACATCTGGTAGAAATCATTGAGTACACGAAACATCCGTGGTTTGTAGGCGTGCAGTATCATCCCGAATATAAAAGCACGGTTCAAAATCCCCACCCGCTGTTTGTGGCCTTTGCCGCTGCCGCCTTACGTTACAAGTTGTCAACCAAACAATAACCATCATGCAGATTTTTGAGCATTTCGGTTTGAAAAAATTCAACACTTTTGGCATAGATGCCTTTGCCCGCTTGTTTACCGAGATACAGTGCCCGGCTGATTATGAAGACCTGCTGCGATTTTATCAGGAAGTAAAACTTCCTCTTTTGCCTTTGGGCTGCGGAAGCAACATACTGTTTACAAAAAATTTTGATGGGCTGGTTGCCAAAATCAGCACCAAAGGAATAAAAAAAATTGCTGAAGATGACGACACCGCCACCAT
>DAONFU010000004.1:1898-6662 GCA_035403765.1 Bacteroidales bacterium | reverse complement strand
GCTGAAGAAGTAAAGCGCATCAGCGCCACGCCTGATTTGGCGGCTGTGAGTAAGGCCATTTCCACTATACGAGACAAAAAGATTCCCAATCCCAAGGATATAGGCTCCGCAGGCAGTTTTTTCAAAAATCCGGTGGTAGAAAAAGAGCCATTTGAAGAGCTCCTTGCCCGTTATCCTGACATTTCGCACTATCCGGCCACTGATGGCAGACACAAGCTTGCTGCAGCATGGCTCATCGATCGCTGTGGATGGAAGGGTTACCGCAAGGGCGATGCCGGTGTAAACGACAAGCAAGCTCTGATACTGGTAAATTACGGGCAGGCCGCCGGTGCAGAAATATTGCAGCTGGCACAACAAATACAAGACAGTGTGCATGATAAGTTTGGCGTTTTTCTCGAGACGGAAGTAAATATTCTTTAATTTTCCATAATATTGTTCAGGAAATTTTATATATTTTTGCAAAAAATTTCCTGTGGAAATCTTAGAACATTTTCAGTTTCCCATAACAGATTCCGTACTCACTTTTCTCATCATTTTTATCATTGTATTTTTCGCGCCGCGATTGTTAAAAAAATTGCGGATTCCGGGCATTGTGGGATATATTCTTGCAGGCGTTTTAATTGGCCCCACAGGCATGAATATCATATCGCCCAAAAACGGGGTAGAGATGTTTTCGTCCTTCGGCCTTTTGTATATTATGTTTTTGGTAGGACTGGAAATAGATATGGTGGATTTCAAAAAACACCGCTCCAGAAGTATTGTTTTTGGCATGTTGACATTTTTTATTCCGATTTCGTTAGGTTTTGTTATTACCTATTATGTCATAAAATTGGATTTTCTGGCTTCGCTGTTGGTTTCCAGCATGTTTTCAACCCATACCATGGTTTCCTACCCAATAGCTTCACGCCTGGGGATTACAAAAAATAAGGTTATTAATACAGTAGTTGGTGGAACCATCATCACCGACACGGCAGTACTGTTACTCTTAGCCATAATTGTCAAAGTGTTTCAGGGCACGCTGGATACCGGTTTCTGGATAATATTATTTGGGTATCTAGCTATTTTCATGATCATTATGCTGTGGATAGTCCCGGCAATCAGCAGGTGGTTTTTCAAACACCTTGAAGGAGATGGAGGAGGTCAATACATATACCTCTTGTGCGCACTTTTTGCTTCGGCTTTTCTAGCTGAGGCGGCAGGAATTGAGCCGATGATTGGCGCATTTATGGCTGGCATTGCACTCAATTCGCTGATTCCATCCACATCCGTGCTTATGAACAGAACAGTGTTTATCGGCAACACCATCTTCATACCTTTTTTTCTGATCAGTGTGGGGATGATTGTGGATCTTAATGTTTTACTGACAGGAACGGAAGCTCTAATTTTCGCAGGTATTTTGGTAGTTACCGCCGAAGTAACTAAATTTCTTGCAGCATTTTTTACTCAAAAAATATATGGATTCACTCCAATAGAAAGAAATGTTCTATTCGGCCTGAGCAGTTCTCATGCTGCGGCTACCATAGCGCTTATCTTAGTGGGATACAACTTAGGCATCCTGAATATTGACGTTCTTAATGCAACGGTAATTGTGATATTTATAAGCTGCCTGATAAGTTCCTTTGTAACAGAAAATGCAGGAAAAAAACTGGCTCGTATCGAAAAAAACAGGCCTACGGAAGAAGACCATTTCCAGCAAAGAATCCTTGTTTCGGTTTCGAATCCGGAAACTATGCAATCGCTGATTAATTTCGCATTGCTTGTCAAAGGCGACCGCACAAAAGAACCTTTGCAAGTATTGAATGTCTATACCGGTAATCCGGATACCGACGAATCACGTTACGAAATCATGGTGAAAAACAGGCAAATCGGGAATTTTTTGAGTCAGGCAATACCCGATGATAAGTCAGCACGCCTTGTTTCGCGCATTGATGTCAATGTAGCCAACGGCATCAACCGCGCCATTAAGGAGCTGATGATTACCAAAATCATCATTGGTTGGAATGGGCAACCCTCCTCCCTGTTGAATCTTTTCGGAGGGATAGTTGAAAATATACTTCCCAAAAACAACCAGATGGTGTTCGTTACAAAAATCATACACCCGCTGGGATACCACAAGCGTATAGTACTGATTGTGCCTCCCAATGCCGAATATGAACCCGGCTACAAAAAATGGGCACATCAGGTCTCGGCCATTGCCAAGGAACTAGCTGCCAAGGTGATGATTTTTGCCAACGACGAAACCAAGACACACTTAAAGCAAGATTTCGACGATTCTAAAGCCACGGCAGTCCGCTATGTTAAATTTGATGATTACGATAATATGAAAGCTCTTCAGGACCACCTGAGCGATACCGATCTGCTGTTTTGGATCAGCGCCCGCGAAAAAACGATTTCACACAACAATTTTCTCACAGCGCTGCCCCGTCAACTCTCAAAAAGCTTTATCAAATACAGTTTTGTGATTATTTATCCCGAACAGCATGCCGTAAAGTATCAAAATCTTAACCTGAGCATCGACGGCCTTCAAAGCTCTCCAATAATGGATAACATTGGCAGATATTCAAAAACAAGGAAATTCATAAAAAAACTTTTCAAGAGAAAAACCTAAAAATGGCGCTCTTCCCTAATTTCAAACTAGGCTACAAATCATACGGAGAGGCTCATCAGCTCATAGTAAAAAACCGCTTGTGGGGCTATGTTTTTGTTCCTGCCATTATCAATATCATCATTTTATTTCTTGTAATCTTTTTCGGGTGGAAATCCATTGGCTTGTTTACCGATTGGATAATAAACATTACCGGGTTAGCAGCTAATCCCTCAGGATTTTTCAGGCACCTCATAATATTTTTTAAATGGCTGTTTAAGATTGGTTTGTATGTCTTATTATTTTTATTTTATTTTTCGGTGTACCGTTATTTGGTGCTTGCCATCTTATCGCCTGCCCTGGCGCTGCTTTCGGAAAAAACAGACAAAATTCTTACAGGCACCAATTACCCCTTTCGTTTGTGGCAGCTTATTAAAGACATCAAGCGCGGGATTCTCATCGTCGTCCGCAACTTTTTCATTGAAATGGGTTTTATGATAGTTTTTTTCTTTTTGAGTTATATCCCAATAGTAGGATGGATAAGCCCATTCATAATGTTTTTCATCACCTGTTATTTTTACGGATTTTCGATGATAGATTATTCCAACGAACGCTATAAATACAACATCAGGGAAAGCGTATTGTTTGTGCGCAAAAACCGCGGCATGTCGATATCCAATGGTATGGTATTCTATCTATTCTTTTTCTTTGTGCCGGTGGTAGGTTTTTTATTCGCCCCTGCCTATTCGGTGGTTGCCGCAACTATTGCCGTGAGCAAAGTTAGAAACAAACAACTCACCAAGTCTTATCAGCAAAAAATTCTTTCAGAAAAATAAATCAGCCCTTTTGCAGGAGCCCAAAGATTTTGAGTAACACCACACAAAAAATTAATCAAAAAATTATCGACCGGCAGTTATTTTTTGCAGAAAAGATAATTACCCGCGGTATAAAAAATGTATTTTTATGCAAATATTTTTTGTGAAAAAGATTCTATTCCTACTTTTTATCTCATTTTCTGTTGCGGCATCTTTTGCGCAGGACACCGTGCGCATTATGCACTACAACCTGATGTATTACAATACTAATACGGGGTTTTGCAACCAGGAAAATAATTCTGTATCCAGAAAAGACAGTTGTTTGAAAAAAATTATTCAATATGTAAGACCCGACATATTTACTGCCAACGAAATTGGCAACAACACAACTTCTCATCAGCGCTTGCTCGACAGTGTCCTGAATACCGCGGGAGTAAATACCTATAAGAGAGGCCAGGTATCAGGCAATGGAGGCAGTATTCTTTCTAATGGCATATTTTATAATGCAGAAAAATTTACATTAAAAAGTCAGACTAACCTACCAACTTATACCACACGCGACATCAACATTTTTGAGTTTTATTATAATGCCTTTGATTTAGGCTCAGAAACAGTGGACACGGCCTTTCTAACGTGTATCGTGGCACACCTGGAACCGGGAAGCACCAGCACACAATTAAGAGCCCAACAAGTAGCAGTATTGATGAACCATCTGGATTCTGTGAATAAAAAATCAAATTATTTGCTGATGGGCGATTTTAATGTTTATGCCGACACCGAGACCTGTTACCGCATGCTTATTACACCCGACAACACGGATTTTACTTTTTACGACCCTATTGATATGCCGGGATTGTGGAGTGTAGAAGATGATTTTCGCTTTATCCACACGCAATCCACCCATGCCCTTCAAGATGGATGTTTTGCTTATGGGGGCATGGATGACCGCTTTGATTTTATTCTGCAAAGCGAATACATCCAGATTGCATCCTTACATTTTCAGTACCTGCCCAATTCATATACCACGCCGGGGCAGGATGGCAATCATTTCAACAAGGCTATTAACGATGGCGCCAATAGCAGCGCTCCTGCAGAAATTATTGAAGCATTATTCAACATGTCGGACCACTTGCCGGTATTTATGGACCTGATGGTGGACCAGACTGCCATATTGAATGTACCTGAAGTTTTTGATGTGGTTTTTCCCAACCCCGTATCAGACATCCTTCATTTGAACGTGGTACTGGAAAAACCCTCCCAATTAGATTTTGCAATAATAAACACGCTCAGTCAGGAAGTTTTTTTCTTCAGCACCACCACTACCGGCACATTGGCCTCTTTTGAATTTCCCGTTGATTTTCTGAA
>DAONFU010000004.1:0-1798 GCA_035403765.1 Bacteroidales bacterium | reverse complement strand
GCATCCATCTTCAACTTTGATAATTTCTGTATCTTTGTATAATTAACTCCTTATGAAAAAATTACTCATTTTATTACTTGCCATAACATCTACCGCCTGCTATGCGCAAGACACCCTCCGGGTTATGCACTACAACCTGATGTATTACTACCGCACCAGCTCTTTCTGCACTTCTGCCAATAATCCTGTCGCAACAAAAGACAACTGCCTGAAAAAAATTGCAAAATATATCAATCCGGATATTTTTACTGCCAATGAAGTAAACCCTGTTACAGCCACTCACCAGCATGTGCTCGACAACATTCTGAATACAGATGGCGTTACACACTACAAAAGAGGCGCCATGAGCAACAATGCCGGCTCTGATTTGTCGAATGCCATATTTTATAATTCCGACAAACTTGTATTGAAATCGCAGCATGATATTTATACCAGTGTGAGGGACATCAACATATATGACTTTTATTACAAATCATGGAATATCGCCTCTGCGGATACCGCTTACCTTACTTGCATCGTGGTACATCTTAAAGCCGGCAGTACATCCTCTGACTCTGCGTTGAGGATTTCTCAATCCAATACTATCATGAACTACCTAAACACCCTGAACAAAAAAGCCAACTACCTGCTCATGGGCGACTTTAATATCCGAACTGCTGACGAGCAGTGTTTCCAGAATTTTATCAATCATTCCAATACCGATATTCGTTTTTATGATCCCAAGAATATGATTGGTGATTGGTATAACAACCCCTCCTATAGCAGCCTCCACACCCAATCAACGCACACAAGCTCCGACGGTTGTTTTTCTACCGGCGGCATGGACGACCGTTTTGATTTTATCCTGCAAAGCGAATTTATTGAAAACGGCACGGATCACATTCACTATGTTAATGGCAGTTATCAAGCCATTGGCAACGACGGGAATCACCGAAACTATGCCATCAACTACGGAACTAACAACAGTGCCCCATCCGAAATTATTGATGCACTATACGACATGTCCGATCATCTGCCGGTAGTTATGAACTTGTATGTTGATCAAACGGCTGTGGGTATCAGCGAATCAGAGGCATCAAGCCTGAATATTTCCGTTGTCAGTCCTGTAACGGACATCCTGAGATTTTCGCTTTCTCCGGCACCTGATTCCCGATGTAAAATCAGCATTTGCAACCTGCTGGGACAAACCGTGTATTGCAGCGAACAAACGCCAGACGGCAATAATACCTCGTATGAAATTCCGGTGTGGTTTCTGGCCAGGGGATTTTATCTGCTCCGGATTTCTGATGGGACAAAAAAGCCGGCAATCCTCAAATTTGTCAAAAATTAGTTATTTCTTCAATCCGCAAGCCTTAGCTGCATTCCATTTATTACAAATTTGTTGAAAAATTGCTAACTTTGCTCAGCCAACTATGCAAAAAGAACTGACAAAAGAGTCCTGCCAGAGATAAAAATTAAAGATTATTATTATTATGAAAAAGTTTGTTTTCATCCTGTGCTTGTCGATTATTTCATTCATCAGGTTACACGCACAGCACACGCTTACATACAACAATAACTCTTACCTGGATGCCGATCAGCAGCCGTTTATCATTGCCGACACAGTAAGAGAAGGCAATGCCGGGCAGAATCAGGTGTGGGACTTCAGCATGTTGTCGGCCACAGGTGAAATGACCAGTTATATGTTTGCATCCCTTAACCACCCCGGCAGCTCGTTGTTTCCGGAAGCCAATATGGTGCTGCGCGAAAAAAACATGGATTACTTCTTTAAAGTCAGCCCATCAGGTATGGCAGAATA
>DAONFU010000003.1:29404-35077 GCA_035403765.1 Bacteroidales bacterium | reverse complement strand
TCAGCAGCGTAATTTTTTTTATCATATTTTTAAATTAATAGCAATACTCCATAACATATTCGTCGCCGGCACTGCCTTCCAGCGACCGGTACTTTTTGGCATCTTCGCAGGCGCCGGCATAATCCAGAAACATGCTTCTTATCATCATCCGTTCTTTGTAATAAAATGACTCGTTTACATCTACCGATACGGCAAAATCCATGTCTGATAAAATCTGTTTTTTTTCGGCAGCAGTCATTTCACTGTTCAATGAATAGATAATGGTGTAAAGATAAGTAATTGCCCGCAAATAATGTGCTTCTGCATCGCCAGGAGCATGCAAAACGGCTTTTTTCGCAAAGAGAAATGCTTCATCGTATTGTTTTTGTAAAGATACGAAAAAATAGTGCACATTTCCTTGTTATTTGTATTAAAATGAGGCTCCCTGAGGGAATAATAGCGGTATTTTTCTCCGAATAGCTATGATAACATCATAAAATAAGACGTTTTGTTAAATAACACATATTCAATAATATAAAAGCTTGTGCCTAATTTTAGGTGTCAATATGGCATTAATAATGGCGTAATTGCTGACAATATGACTCGTTGTGTTTTTTGAAAAATATTAATGTAACAATCAGATAATAAGTAATTTAAATCAAAAATGTGTCTTTTTCATGAAGTTTTGCATAAAGTTTGAGAAAACAGTTTTGCAAACATTAAAATTAATTAACGTAAAAATTGGAGGATAAAACCATGAAACTTATCAGATTAAACAACGAGCCAACATTCTCAGATTTGATGAACAGTTTTTTTGAAAACGATTCATTGAATTTCTTCAACAGGCAGCATTGCAGCGTTCCTGCGGCCAACATTGTCGAAAACGAAAATTCTTATGAACTCGAACTGGCTGTGCCAGGCATGAACAAAGAAGATTTCAGGATAGATGTGGAAAACAACATGCTGACGATTTCATCGGAAAAGAAAGAAGAAAATGAAGAAAGCAACAAAAACTACACCCGCAAGGAATTTGTGTTCGGCAGCTTCAGCCGTTCGTTTATGTTGCCCAAGAGCATCGATAATGAAAAAATCAATGCCGAGTACAAAAATGGTGTTCTTTGCCTGCATCTGCCTAAGAGAGAGGAAGAAAAGACCAAAATAAAAAGGCAAATAGCCATTAGTTAACAAAGCTTTGTTGGCAAATAAAAGGAGGCAGCCTGGCTGCCTCCTTTTTATTTTATATTTTTGCAATATAAAGTATTGATAATGAGACGCTATCATGTTATTTTGCTAGGCATCGTTTTGTCAGGAATGATGGTGTTTTCTTCGTGCACAACTACCCGGCACCGCAGGCCTGTAACCCATAAGGAAAGCAAGGATCATGATAATGCCAATACCGGTTTGCTGAAAGACTATGCAGCGAAGCTTGGTGTAAATTTCAAGGGCGATGAAGATATAAAAATGGTTTCATGTTTGGCCGGCTGGCTCAACGTTCCATACAAATACGGAGGAAACACCAAACAGGGAACAGATTGCTCAGGATTGGTAAGTTCGGTATTTAAGGAGGTGTACAATATTTCCATGTACAGGAGTTCGGCCGATCAGCTTAAAAATGTTACTGAAATAAGCAAAAACCAATTGAAGGCCGGTGATCTTGTTTTTTTTAAAATTGATAATAACAAGGTGTCGCATGTGGGTATTTATCTGGGAGAGAATAAATTTATTCATGCTACCACCAAAAAAGGCGTAATTGTCAATAATCTCGATGAAGAATACTACAAAAAACACTACTATACTTCCGGAAGGGTTATTATGCAGGGCTTACCCTGATAATCATAAAAGGTGGCGGAAGGGTATCAGCAGGTTTTCGAAAAATTTTTGCATGATGGGTCTGCTTTTCCAAAGTTCATAATTAAAACTGTCGCAGTTTTCAAGGGTTTTATTGTTGTGTACCGCCAGGTCTTGCAGCAAATTGGGGTCTTTCCCCCAAAGCATTATTTCATACATATACCGGAAACTGCGATAATCAAAATTGGACGTGCCGAAAAAAAATTCCTCATTGTCCACCAGCATCATCTTGGAGTGCAGATTGTTGGGTTTATACATCAGCAGTTGTACGTTATTTTTATGGAGCAATCCCAGGTATTTATTTCGTAAGATGTCCACCAGGGTTACATCCGATTGTTTGGGTATGATTACTTTTACATCAACGCCTCTTTTGCCGGCATCCATAAGCAGTTTTCTCAAGTAGAAACCGGGCAGAAAATATGGGGTTTCGATGATTACCTGCCGGCGGGCATTTTTTATGAGGCTTTCAAATTTCTTTTTTACTCTTTGTCTGGTGAGTGAGGGCACATCGCGAATAATCTTAAAATCTCCGCAACTGAGCGCAGTGGTTTGATGCCTGATATTGAACGTGTTTTTCCTGTAAATTTTCCAACTGCTGTTGAAAGCTTTTTTAAAAGTATGCGCAATTTTGCCTTCCATTTTTACTATCAGTTCGCGCCAGGTTATGGAATATTGGTTGATGTTGGCTGATCCAAGATAAACAATATGGTCGTCAATCACAATGATTTTCCGGTGGTTGCGCCGGTGGTGTTTCGTCAGTGCGTCGAGGTTGTAGCGGAGTTTCATAAAAAATCGCACCTGGGCGCCTGCGCTGATCAGTTCATCAAAAAAAGTGTCGCTTGAGGGAGCGCCCCACGAATCTACCATTAGCCTTATCCTGACACCTTCACGGCTTTTTTTTATCAGCGCATCCCGAACCCTTATCCCAACGGCATCGTCAATAAATTTGAATATTTCAAAACAAATGTTGTTTTTGGCATTTTCAATGTCGGCAATCAACTCAGAATAAAACTTCAGGGTATCGCTGAAAATCCTGTGATTAACAACACATGCCGTTGGCTTTAAAACTGAGGTCATATTACTTTACTCTTTCGGGATTGTTGCTTACAAAATTCTTCCAGCCGCTATAGGATTTTTTATCGGTCAGGGTGTTTTTCTGAAAATAATGACATACCGCAACTCCCAAAGCATCCGTTGCATCAAGGTATTCAGGCTGCACATCAATGGAAACAATTCGTGCAAGCATCAAAGCAACCTGTTCCTTGGTAGCGCTTCCCTTTCCTGTTATTGATTGCTTGATTTTACGCGGAGAATACTCAAAAACCGGTATCGACTTATAAAGAGCCGCGGCTATCGCCACTCCCTGTGCGCGGCCAAGTTTCAGCATCGATTGCACATTCTTCCCGAAAAACTGCGACTCGATAGCCAGCTCATCCGGCTTGTATTTTTCAATAATGCCGAGAACCGCTTCAAATATGGTTTTTAGCTTCAGGTATGGGTCGTTAAGCTTGTTTAATTTTAGCACATCCATCGTGATAAGTTCAATCTTTTTATCTTTGTTATGAATTAATCCATATCCAAGAATATTTGTACCGGGGTCGATACCAAGTATGATTCTGTCGATGCTCAAAACAATAATTTAAATGCCTAAAGCAAAATTAATCAAAACGGCTAATTATATTATCAAAATTCTGATAATATTTCTTTCTTTTGGCTTTATCGGATATCGTTTATTTTACAAAGAAGATCTTGCAGCCCTCTATGATGGCCTTGTGGAGATTGTGTCGGAACCTTACGCAATCGCCATACTCGTCCTTGTCTTGCTGTTGATGTTGTGCAATTGGAGTGTGGAATCTCTCAAATGGCAATACCTGGTCAGGAAAATCGAAAACGTATCTTTCAGAAAGTCTTTTATGGCTGTGTGGGCGGGGCTTACCATAGGGTCATTCACGCCTTACCGAACCGGCGAATATTTCGGGCGGGCCTTTATTTTGTCAAAGGCTAACCGCTGGGAAGGAGTCTTTATTACTTTTACCGGAAGCCTCGGGCAGCTTTTGGCCACATTGTTGTTTGGCGGTATCGCAGGGTTTTTGTTTGTTTTTTCCTTGCAGGGTGGCCTTGCGACAGGCAGCCATAGTGTCGGCTTATTTTTTGCCGCAGCAGCCCTGGTGATGGCATTACTGATTTTTCTTCTGTATTTCAGAATTTCAATTTTAAAAAAATTGTTTCAGAAGTTGATACCTGCAAGGTTTCAACGGTTCAGGGCGCACTTTGATGTGTATTCTTATTATTCTTTTTCGGAACTGTTGACTGCTTTTTTATTCAGCGTATTCCGCTATGTTATTTTCAGCATGCAGTTTTACATCCTCATGAGGTTGTGTAATATTGATATTCCGTTAACTGACGGGCTTATGGTGGTGAGTTGTATTTATTTGACCATGTCGGTTATCCCCACATTTGCACTAAGCGAAATCGGCGTCAGGGGCTCGGTAAGCATATTGTTGCTGGAACTGTATTTTGAGAACCTGTCGCAACACCCTACAGGCCTTGCCTCATCAGCTGTTTTGGCCAGTTTTCTTATTTGGTTTATCAATTTAATTATTCCTGCCCTTATTGGGGTAATTTTCGTATTCCGACTTAAATTTTTCAGGAATTGACACCGGTTTTATTCCATATGCTTGCTTTAGTTATTGCCCTTTGTTATTGCGGGCTGATACTGTTTTTTACCTATGGATGGTGCAAAAACAAAACCAGGCTTACTATTTCCGGCAGTCCGGCTACCCGGGTAAGCGTGATTATCCCTTTTCGCAACGAAGAAAGAAATTTGCCGCGCCTGCTGAAAAGTTTATCGGGGCAGCATTATCCTGCCGGGCTTTGGGAAGTGATATTGGTTGATGACCATTCAAGCGACCGGGGTTCGGAAGTTGTCGGGGCATTTATCCGGGAAAATTTAAAAGAAAATTTCAGATTGATATTTTTAGAAGAAGCGGATGGTTTTTCTAAAAAAGCTGCTTTAAAAAAAGGTATTGCCTTGTCGCAGGGAACGCTTATTGTTACTACCGATGCCGATTGTACCTTTGGCAATGATTATGTGGCTGCGCTGGTGAGTTTTTACGAACTGTACCATTGTCGCGTGATTTCGGCGCCGGTGGTTTTTTCTGATGATCATGGTTTTTTTTCGGCCATGGCTTCCTTAGAGTTTCTTAGTCTTATGGCCAGTGGAGCAGGGGCTATGTCGGCTCACCAACCCTTTATGGCTAATGGGGCCAACCTCTGTTTTGAACGCAGTCTGTACGATGAGATCCAGGGCTATGATTCCCATAAGCACCTGGTTTCCGGCGATGATGTGTTTTTGGTGCTTCAGGCAAAAAAAACGGTTTTAAACAGGTCGGAAATCTGTTTTTTAAAAGACGAAAAGAGTTTGGTGCATACCATTGGGCCTGCCACCCTGAAAGATTTTTTCAATCAGCGTATCCGCTGGGCGTCAAAAAGCAATGCCTACAGTGACTGCTTTGCCCGGTTTATTGCCTATACTGTTTTTTGTTTCAGCGCGGCTATTGTAACAGGATTGGTTTGCGGTTTATGGGATTTCCGTTTTGCTCTTGCGGGCACAGCGTTGGTATTGTTTAAGGTACTTGTTGATTTTCCACTTTTGTTTGCGGCGGCTTCATTTGTAAAAAGAAAACGGCTTTTATGGGTTTACATTCCGCTGCAAATCATATATCCATTTTACATAACAATTACGGGTATTTTATCCCTGTTTGTAAAATTTGAATGGAAAGGGCGAAAAGCCATGCGCTAAGCCCAGGGAGGCGTATTTGGCATTTTGTTAGTCAAGGCCAATTT
>DAONFU010000003.1:0-29304 GCA_035403765.1 Bacteroidales bacterium | reverse complement strand
CCATGCGCTAAGCCCAGGGAGGCGTATTTGGCATTTTGTTAGTCAAGGCCAATTTTTGAAAAGGGTTATGGGGAGATTGTTTGATGTGCGGTAGATTTATTTTAGTTCCCATACTATTTTGAAACGCACGGTAATTCAATAAATTTCGATAAAAACCTGCAGGTAAAATGCTTAACAGTAAGCATACTGTATTAATAATGTGTGTTTTGCGTGTTTTTCAGCAGGTCATGACTATTTACAAGGGTTGTTTATTGATACCAGCATAAGGCTCACAAACCGGACAAGGAACAGTCATTCATTTTTCTGGTTTTTCAGAAAAGCTTCCGCCACTAACAAATCAAAAGGATACGTTATTTTTATGTTTTCGGCGTTGCCATCTATCAGGTGAATGCGTTGTCCGTCGGATTCCAGCACCATGGCATCATCGGTAAATTTTTCATCATAATTTTGCCGGTAAGCTTTTTTTATGAGTTCTGTGCGGAAACATTGCGGCGTTTGAACCCTGAAAAATACCTGGCGGTCCACGGGTTGGTTTAGCGGTCCATCTTTTATCCGCAACGAGTCGGGAATGTTTACTACCGGAATGGCATTGCCAAAATATTCCGCATCGCGGAACCCCTGTGTGATTACGGTGGATGACACCAAGGGCCTGACGGCGTCGTGAATGGCTACCAGGGAGTCTTCGTCGGTGATTTTTGCCAAACCGTTGCGTACCGAATAAAACCGTTCGGGACCCGATTCGGCCATTATGCAGTTGGAAAAGGGAAATTCAAAAAAAATATCATCCAATATGTTTTGTAGCGCGGGGTTGATTACCACCACAAATTCTATGTCTGGCAATGCTTTTTGAAAGGCTTCAAGCGTATGAATGATCATCGGTTTGCCGCAAATTGGCAAGAATTGTTTCGGCGTTTCTGTGCCAAAGCGTTTGCCGGTGCCTCCGGCAACTATGATCGCAATTTTTTTCAATCCGGTAGATTTGTCCAAAAATAATAAATTCGTTCAAATAAAGACTTGAACGACTATTTATTAAAATAAAATGTTAGATAATCATCATGGCATCGCCATAAGTAAAGAAGTGGTATTTTTCGGAAACGGCTTCTTTATAGGCCTTCATGAGAAAATCGTAACCTGCAAAGGCAGCCGCCATAATCATCAGCGACGATTGCGGAAGATGGAAATTTGTTATCATACAGTTAGGAACTCCAAAATCGTAAGGGGGAAAAATAAATTTGTTTGTCCACCCGTCAAATGGCTTCAACATTCCTGATATGGTAACCGATGATTCCACGGCTTTCATGGTGGTAGTTCCAACGGCGCATACTGTTTTTTTGTTTTCTTTAGCTTTGTTGACGATTTTGCAGGCTTGTTCATTAATGATTACCTGTTCGGAGTCGCATTTGTGCTTGGTGAGGTCTTCCACGTCTATAGTGCGGAAATTTCCTAATCCGGCATGAAGAGTAATTTCGGCAAAATTAACGCCTTTCAGTTCGAGGCGCTTCATCAATTCGCGGCTGAAATGCAGGCCAGCGGTAGGTGCGGCAACGGCGCCTTCGTGTTTCGCGTAAATGGTCTGATAGCGTTCTTTGTCTTCGGGTTCGGTATGCCTTTTGATGATTTTGGGCAGCGGGGTATCGCCCAGCGATTCTATGATTTTTTTAAATTCCTCGTAAGGCCCGTCAAACAAAAACCGGATGGTGCGACCACGTGAAGTGGTATTGTCAATGACTTCTGCTACCAGTTCGTCATTGTCTCCAAAATAAAGCTTGTTGCCGATGCGGATTTTGCGTGCCGGATCAACCAGGACGTCCCATAGACGTGATTCATGGTTCAGTTCGCGCAGGAGAAACACCTCGATTTGGGCACCGGTTTTCTCTTTTTTGCCATAGAGGCGGGCGGGAAATACCTTGGTGTTGTTGATGATTAGTACATCGCCTTCCTGAAAAAAATCCAGGACATCCCTGAATACTTTGTGCTCGATGGTCTGTTTTTTGCGGTCCAGTATCATCAGGCGCGATTCATCTCTTTGTTTGGCAGGCCTGTCGGCTACCAGTTCGGATGGTAAATGAAATCTGAATTCTGATAATTTCATAGGAAATTAATATAATATATATTTAATAAAAAAAGAGTGCAAAAGTACGGTTTTTATTGCTAAAAGTCAAGTTTTTTTCAAAAAATATTCGAAAAAAACATGAAATGTCCCAATAAACCAACTACTTATAACTTAACGAAGTTTTTGGTAACTGTATTGTTGTTAAACAAAATTTTTATAAAGTATAATCCGCTGGTCATCTGCGAAATATCAATTACAAAAGAATTGTCTTCGGAAGCAGGCTGGCATTCCAGCACTAGGGAACCGCTCAGATTGTATATGCTGACTTTTTCGGGCTGTGTCCCGGCATGGTTAATGCTTAGTGTTTCGCTCGCAGGATTGGGAAAAATATCAAGCTGGTTTTCGATGGCGGAATAATGGCCGGTAGTCACAATCAAGGTGTCTAATACAGCAATAAGCTCTTTTTCGGGGTCGAAAGAGATTTGCGTCGGCAAAAAATTCAGCAGTATGTCGAAGGTTTGGTTGTTTTGTGTATTATTAAAAACAATGGTGGTGTCGTTGAAGTTGTCAGAGAACCGGATAGGCAATGGCAGGTTAAAAAAGCTTACTGACGGATGACTCTGCGACTGCAGAAAATTGATGCTTACCGTACTGTCGGGATGAATGGTGCTGTTCAGGGTATAGATAGGGTACCCCTGATTATAAATCCAGTTGTTGAAAAAATCAGTCAGGCTGGCGCCATAAGTTGCTTCTGCATGGGCTTTAAAATCATCAGTACTGGCGGTTCCGTACGATAGCAGCGGATCGGTAATATAGTTTTTGAGGCAGGTAAAAAAAGCGGCGTCTCCCATTTTGAAACGCAGCATATTCAGTACCATAGCTCCTTTGGTATAGGACAACCTTCCGTCGAAGATGCGTGATACGCTGGTGGTGTCATCGCAATAAACGGAACCCCATGTTTCTGAAGTGATTTGATAAATATTGTTTGCTTTCCAGTTAACCCAGGCTGAATTATCGCTGAGGAAATAGTAGGCCAGCCCGTTGAGGTAGGTGGCGAAACCCTCGTTTATCCAGATGTCGTGCCAGCTTTTGCAGGTAACCTTGTCGCCGAACCATTGGTGGGCCAGTTCATGAGCCATCAGGTCAAAGCCATAGTTTACAAGAAAAGTCATGGTTTGGTGTTCCATACCGCCGCCCCAGTTAAACTGGGCATGGCCGTATTTTTCGTTGAGGTAGGGATAATCGGAAAACAGGCTGTCGTACAGTTGGATAACGGGGATAAGGCTGGGGGTGTTTTGTCGCGCATAGGTTGAATCTTCGGGGTAAACATAGTTCAGGATTTCCAGGGTTCCGTTATGCAGGGCAGCATAATCGGAATATGCGTAATAATTGGTGACGGCAATAGCAATTAGATAGGTGGCAATTGGGTAGCGGTGGCGCCAATGGAAAATTTTATTGCCTCCGGCCGTGGTTTCCGACACCAGCAGGCCATTGCTTCCCACCTTGTTGCCATTGGGGGTGGTAACATAGATGTCGATGGAATCAATTTTGTCTGTCAGCGAGTTCTTGCAAGGCCACCAGTCTGGAGCACCGAAAGGTTCCGATAGTGTCCAGATAATGGGAGCTCCTGCGTGGTTGCTTTGGATAAACGATCCAAAACCAGCTCCCTGTGGAGGAGCTCCGTGATAATACACACAGAGTGAATCCATGGCTCCTGCAGCAATAGGGGTGGGAAAATCAATAGTGAAGCTGTTGTCAGGGTGAGTGAAGTTCAGATTGTTGTTGTGATATTTTACGCTATCGATTGTTAACACGCTATTGAGTTCAAAAACCATTTGGTTGATGGTCGATAGTGCTGTAAAATAAGAGGTTACAGAACCGCTAATGAAGTTAACGCTGGGATCAACAACCCAACGCATACGGTGATAATTCAGGTTGTAATTGTCTCCCAACTTGGAGTTGCCGACTTTAAAAAGGTTTTCATGACTTTTGGCTTCCTGCTGTGAAATGGTTTTAATAAAGTCCTTATCGGGTTGCCGCTGCGAAAAAGCTGCCAGCGAAAAACACAAGGTTATTATTAATAAGTACTGTTTTCTCATGAATGTTATTTTTAGTTATAAATATAAAGGAATTGCCCGTCGAAATTGGTGTTATATCTTTTCATGCCAAGCGCCGAAGGCCCGTTAACCACCGATCCGTCAATAATCAGAAATTCGCTGCTGCAACTTGGGCATTTCATTATCAGGCCTGATGGCTCGACAGAAACCACAGCAGAATCAACTTTCCAATCGAAGGGACAGGCTCTTTCAAAAGCAACAAATTCTTCCGATGATAACCGATAAACGGTTATTCCCCTATAGCCCCCCGAAACATTTACCCAGCCGCCTACTGATGATAATTCAATGTAAAAAGTTGAGGAAATGTTCATCGAAAAATTCACATATACGTCGGGTATCGGATCCTGGATTTCTTTTTTACATGAAATAAAAATCAGGACACTAAACGAAATTATTAAAAATAAGTGATACCGCTTTATTATGTTCATAAAACAATATTGGTTGAAAAACGTTATTTAAAGAGAATAATTTTGTGATTATTTTATTTTTTGTCCTGACAGTATCGTAAAACTTAATATTTTTATCGCTTGTAACGATAAGACAAAGGTAACCAAACTATAAATAACGATGAGATTTTTAAGAAATATTATTTCAATAATAATGGTGCTGACCATCGCTTTATCAGGGAGCGGGTGCAGTAGTTTTCAGCAGGCCAAACGCCAGGAAGCCCAAAGACGTAAGCAATTTGAAAAAGAAAAAGCACAACGCGACCAGGAGGCAGAGGCTGCTTATGAAGAGGCCATACAGCGGCATTATGCTATACAAGACAGGGCTACGAAAAAAATGATGAAGCAGACTGCCAAAAAATCGCAGATGAACCGCGAGCATAAAAAAGATGGTTTTTTTAAACGTTTGTTTGCTCCCAAACAGAAAAAAACCAAATCAAACAGAGAAGAAAAATAACCTACTGAAATGTGTATTTTCGGGAATAGAAACCAAGGCCCTTTATTACTAAAGGTATGTCTATGTTTTTTTTTCTGTTATTTTTTTTCTGTTAATGTTCTGCTTGCACAAACCGGTCTTGATATCAACTTCGACAGAATCTCTTCTGAAAATTATATTGTTGCCAAAGGACTTTCGCAGAATTCGGCCTACTGCATAACGCAGGATTCGAGGGGATATATCTGGATAGGCACCTGGGATGGACTCAACAGGTACGACGGGTATCAGTTTCTGACATTCAGGCCTTCGCTCACCAACAAACCCGGCGAACTGAGCAATCAAACCGTATATTCGCTGCACACCGACAGTCGCGGGATATTATGGATAGGCACCGAAAAGGGCCTCAACAGTTACCATTATAAAACGCGTACCTTCAACCAATATAAACACAGTTCCAAAAATCCTTTAAGCATCAGCAGCGATACCGTGAATTGTATCATCGATGGAGAAAATGATATTTTGTGGGTAGGAACCAGTAACGGCCTTAACAAGTTTGACAAAAACAAAGAGACATTTTACCATTATTCACTCGATCCCAATAATGCAAACAGCCTGAGTAACAACAATATTAATGTGCTGCTCATCGACCCTAAAAACAATATCTGGATAGGAACCAATGATGGATTGAATTATTTTGATACGAAGCAGGGGGTTTTTTCGCATTGGTATAGCGGTTCGCGGATAAACAATGCACTCTTGAACGATGTTATCAGGGACCTGATGCTGGATACCGAGGGAAATTTGTGGATTTGTTCCGATGGTGGAATCGACATTTATAGCCCTGTGCAGCAAAAAATCATTAAAAAATATTTTCATGACGCATCCAAAAAAAACTCCCTCAGCGATAACCGGGTCAGGACCATTTTGCAGGATAACGAAGGAAACATCTGGGTGGGTACTTATGGAGGAGGCTTGAACAGATATAACAAAATTACTGATGACTTTTTCCCTTATACAAATGATATTTACAACAACAGAAGCCTTAGTAATAATTATATCAATAAAATTTTTCAGGACAAATCAGGGATTATTTGGGTGGCCACTACATGGAAGGGGGTGAGTAAAATTGACAAGTATTCAAACCGGTTTAACCACATACAACACTTGTCCGAAACTGAAAACAGCCTCAACAATAATAATGTATGGTCAATTTTTCAGGACAAAACGGGCAAGGTGTGGATAGCTACCGATGAGGGAATAAATATTTACGACAGGGTATCCAATAAATTCAGTTTTATTGTCAGCAAAGCCTCTAATGGCAAATCCCTTCCGAGCAACCTGGTGCGGCATATTTATTTTGACAACAACGGGGTTTTTTGGTTTGGCACCTACGATGCTGGCATGTGTTCATACCACCCTCAAACCGGATTTTTCAAACAGTATGCTCACGACCCCAAAAATCCCTTTAGCCTGAGTAGCAACCGCATCAATTTTATTATGAAAGACAGCCGCGGTGTTTTATGGGTTGCCTCGGATAACGGCCTCAACCAGCTTAATCCTCTCACAAATAGTTTTAAGCGCTTTCTTTTTGACCCGGGAAATAAAAATTCAATTTCAAACAATACCGTTTATAGTATTCACGAGGATAAGCAGGGGATACTGTGGATATGCACTCTCGATGGCTTGAACCGATTCAATCCGCTTACCGGCAGTTTTTCTGTTTTAAGGAAAAACCCCGGCAACAAGCATACGTTAAGCACCAACCGAATATTTTCAATTTATGAGGATGCGCAGGGCATCTTTTGGATAGCTACTTTTGGCGGAGGATTAAGTCGTTTTAACAGGGCTACTGGTGAAATAAAAAACTACCTGGAAGAAGATGGCCTGCCCAATAATGTGGTGTACAACATTTTTGAAGATAAAAACAATAATCTCTGGCTTTCAACAAATTATGGGCTTTCGAGATTCAATAAAACCGAAGAAACTTTTGTTAATTATGATGTAAAGGATGGCATTCAAAGCAATGAGTTTAATCGTAATGCAGCTTTTTGCAACAGCCACACTGGCGAGATGTTTTTCGGAGGGATGAATGGTTTTAACTCTTTTTTTCCCGAAAATATTTTAACCAATAATTATATCCCGCCGATTGTCATCACCGATTTTAAAATTTTCGATAAACCTCAACACCTCGAAATTGCTGATGGCGACACCATTCATCTGTCGTACGAAGATAATTTCTTTTCTATTGAATTTGCGGCTATGGATTATTCCAATCCGGCTAAAAACAAATATGCCTATTTTCTTGAGAAATTCGACAATGATACCAACTATTGCGACGCTTCGCGCCGTTTTGCCAGTTATACACGGGTGCCTCCCGGAAGCTACGTATTCAGAATTAAAGGTTCGAACAGCGATGGCGTATGGAATGAACAGGGCTTGTCATTTGCCATCATAATCGACCCTCCCTGGTGGCGCACCTGGTGGTTCCGCATTGGCTATATTCTGCTCATCTCCTTGATAGCCTGGTATATCATTTTTCTGCGATTGCGCAATATTCATATACGCCACGAAGACGAAAAACGCATCCTGGAAATTGAAAAACAGATGTTCAGTCTGGAACAAACAGCACTCCGCCTGCAAATGAACCCGCATTTTATTTTCAATTCACTCAATTCCATCCAAAGTGTTGTGATTGCAAATGATACCGACAAGGCAATAAATTATTTGGCCAAATTTGCCAATTTGATGCGGTTTATTCTTTCCCACTCTCAAAAACCCTTTGTCAACCTGAACGACGAAATCAAAGCCATGGAGATATACCTCGATGTGGAAAAGCTTCGGTTCGACAATAAATTTAATTATAAAATTGAGATAGACCCAGCCATTGATGAGGAATTTCTGGAAATACCCCCGATGATTCTGCAGCCCTACATCGAAAATGCCATTTTGCACGGTTTGCTGAACAAGGAAGGTGTGGGCGAACTAAAAATCCAGCTGATGATGAAAGATAAAGATTATCTAAAATGTATTATCGAAGATAATGGCATAGGCAGGGAAAAAGCTGCCGAGATACGACAGCGTTCGGGGCTTCAGCACAAATCAAAAGGCATGATGATAACCCAGAAAAGACTTGAGATATTAAACAAATCAAACAACGACCATGTAAATGTGAAAATCATTGACCTCAAAGATGAAAAAAATCAGGCCTGCGGCACCAGGGTTGAGTTAATTATTATTTATAAAGAAGTGTAGAAAGTTTGTAATTTTGTTATTGGTTAAGAAAAAGATATTTTAAGAATTTAAGCCCTGTAAAAATGATACGAGCCATAATAATCGACGATGAAAAAACTTCCAGCGACGCCCTTATGGGACTGCTCAGAAGATATTGCGAAAACATAGCCGTGGTGGCTGTGGCCGACGGTTACAAGACGGGAGTTAAAGCCATTCACGAATACCGGCCCGAAGTGGTGTTTCTGGATATTCAAATGCCTGACGGAAGCGGATTCCAGGTGCTTGAAGATGTTAAAGAAGTCAACTTTGAGGTAATCTTTACCACCGCCTATGACCAGTATGCCATAAAAGCCATCAAATACAGCGCGTTGGATTACCTGCTGAAACCCATCATCCCTTCCGACCTGCTTAACGCCGTAAAGAAAATTGAAAAAAAGACGGAAGACCTCGGAATGACCGACAATATTAAGGTGTTGCTCGATAACCTGAAGAATAAAAGCGCTTCAAAAAAAGTGGTGCTCTCTACCGCCGAAAAAATTCATATTGTCGAAAGCGATGATATTATTCGTTGCGAATCCGACGATTATTACACGAGGTTTTTCTTTACCGACGGAAAAACTCTCTTAATATCAAAAACCTTAAAAGAAACAGAGCAATTGCTTGGCGATACGGATTTTCTCAGGCCCCACAAATCACACCTGGTAAACATTAAATATATAAAAGGATTATTAAAAAACGACGGCGGCTATATAATATTGTCTGATGGCTCCAAAGTGCCAGTATCGCGAAGAAAAAAAGAAAAGGTAATACAAACTATTCAAAATTTATAATAAAAAGAGGTATTTTGCCCACTTTCTCACAAAAATGTTTTACGAAAACTGCCATTTTGTGCCGATAACTTTTTTTTTCCTGCCGTTAACTTATTGACAAAAAATATTTTTTTAATAATTGATAAATTTGATACAATTTTATTTAATGTACCATCCTGCCGGTTTATAAAAAGTTTTGAAAAAAAACAGAGGATTGAAAAAACGAATAAATACCCATTACTTAAATTTTTTTAGCGACCAAAATATAAACCCCCAAAAAAATTATTTGCAATATTAAAGTGATTATTTATATCTTTACCGACCTTTTTGGAGGGGTTTATTTGACAAAAAAAATAACATAAACTAAGAAATATGCTTCGAAAGTTACTTATTACAGCGGCTGTACTCATCACAGCAAACATGATGGCATTCTCGCAATCAGGAACATTGAAGGGAAAAATCACGGATAAGGGCACCAACGAACCGATTCCATTTGCGAACATCATCATCGAACAGGGTGGCAAACAATCGGGTGGTACCACCTCTGATTTTGACGGTAATTTTACCATTAAGCCCATTCCCCCGGGAAAATATGACGTAAAAGCTTCTTACGTGGGCTACAAGCCAATAATGATTACCAACCTGGTGGTGGTCGCTAACCAGATAACATTTCAGGATGTGCAGATGGAATCCACGGCTATCAACATTGAAACTTTTGAAGTAGTTGACTACAAAGTTCCTTTGATCAGCAAAGACCAGACCTCTTCGGGTGGAACTATGACTTCCGAAGAAATTTCCAAAATGCCCGGTCGTTCGGCACAATCTGTCGCCATCACCGTGGGCGGTGTGTTCTCGCAGGACGGTTCCATGGGAAGCATCAGGGGCGCCCGCAGCGACGGTACTATTACCTACGTTGACGGTGTAAAAGTCCGTGGTTCTTCTGCCGTACCTAAGGCCGCCATCGAACAGGTTACCGTTATCACCGGAGGTACTCCCGCACAATACGGCGATGCTACCGGCGGTATCTTGTCTATCTCTACCAAAGGAGCCTCCCGCGAATTTGGAATGGGCTTCGAGGGAACCACCTCGCAATTTCTTGATAAATTCGGTTACAATATGTTGGCCCTTAACGTCCAGGGACCTTTGATCAAAGGACGCGACTCCACAAAAACCACCGCCCTGCTTGGCTATTTTATTGCCGCTGAATATACCTATGAAAAAGACCCCCGGCCTTTTGAAACCGGCAACTGGAAAGCCCTCGACGATGTGGTAGAACGCCTCGAAAAAAACCCACTGGTACCTACTGGAAAAGGTCAGGGAACCTACACCGCCGGCGAATTTTTGCGCAATTCCGATCTGGAAAATATCCCTTATAAATTAAATGCAGCAAACAACGACCTTAACCTTTCCGGCAAAATTGACGTGCGTACCTCCAATACCACCAACCTGACCTTTGGCGGCACCTGGCAATCAAATTGGGGAAAAGACTATATACGCGATTATTCGCTGCTTAACTGGAAGAAAAATCCTGGAAGTAATTATAACTCATGGCGTGCCTATGGCCGTTTTACACAGCGCTTTAATACCGATGCCAACAGCAAGGCTACCATAAAAAATGTTTTCTATTCTATCCAGGGAGACTATTCAAAAACCACCAACGTAACCCAGGATCCCGAGTTTAAAGATGACCTCTTTAAATATGGCTATGTGGGAAAAATGAAAACGTATAGCACACGCTCGTTCGAAAAAACTTACATTGATAGTATCGGAAGCGATGTGTATGTCCACAATGGATTTGCCGACACCCTGGTAACTTTCGAACAAACCGACATAAATCCCATCTTGTCAAATTATACTCAAAATTACTATGATTTATATGCCGGTGCTCCCGATTTTCATTATAGAAACATCGACCAGATACAGCTCGGAGGCGGCCTGATCAACGGTGTGTTCCTCGGACGCGACAATGTGTACGGTTTGTGGACCAACGTCGGGATACCTTATAATTATTATGGACGCTCCGAAGCTACCCAGTTTGGTATTACCGCCAACGCCTCGGCAGATATCGGAAACCATGCCATTCAATTGGGATTTTATTACGAACAGCGTAACGACCGCTATATTACTTACAACCCCGTGGGATTATGGCAGGCATTGCGTCAACAGGTCAACAAACACATCATTCAGTTAGACCTTAACAACCCGCATTTTGCTGAAGACGAAAACCATATTTTTATGGACACCATATGGTACGATCGCCTGTATTCAGCCAGTGAACAATCATTGGTTGACTATAACCTGCGCCAGAAACTCGGGCTGCAGGTTGATGGTACCGACTGGATTGACATCGACAGTTACGAACCCTCCACCTTTACTATTGATATGTTTAGCGCTGACGAACTGCTGAACGGCGGTAATGCCTATGTGGGTTATCGCGGATACGACCATACTGGCAAAAAAACAAAAGGCAGACCGAGCTTTGATGACTTCTTTACGAAAAAAGATGCTAACGGTAGGTTTACCCGTCCTATTGGCGCTTTCGAACCTATCTACATTGCCGGTTATATCCAGGATAAATTTGCCTTTAACGACCTTATCTTCAACGTAGGCCTCCGTCTGGACCGCTACGATGCCAACCAAAAGGTGCTGAAAGACCCGTATTTGCTCTATGAAGCAAAAACCGTCAAGGAAGTAACTGATTTAGGCCCGCATCCGACCAATATGGGTGAGGATTATGTGGTGTACGTGGATAACATAAAAAATCCCACTGCAGTGAAAGGTTACCGTAGCGGAAGTACCTGGTACAATGCTACCGGTACCGAAATCAGCGATCCTTCAGCTATTGAAACCTCCTCGGGTATTGCTCCTTACCTGGTAAATCCAGATCAGAAAGAAGTAAACTCCAGCGCTTTTACTGATTATGATCCCCAGCTGAACTTCATGCCCCGTATCTCTTTCTCATTTCCGATTTCTGACGAAGCCCTGTTCTTTGCACACTACGACGTGTTGACTCAGCGCCCCTCAGAAGGAAACGTGATGAACCCCACACAATATTTCTTTATATACACCCAGGGACAAAATGCTATCAGCAATCCTAACCTCAGATCTGAAAAAACTATTGACTATGAATTAGGATTCCAGCAAAAGCTTAGCAATTCTTCTTCTATTAAAATTTCCGCTTATTACCGCGAACAAAGAAACATGATCCAGGTGTACCGTTATTCGGGGGCTTATCCTGTTTCTTACATCTCTTATAATAATATTGACTTTGGTACGGTTCAGGGGTTTACCGGAACCTATGACCTCAGAAGAACAGGAAACATTTGGTTAAAAGCTTCTTATACCCTGCAGTTTGCTTCCGGAACCGGCTCAAACTCCGAATCAGGATTAAACCTCATCCGCGCCAATCAGCCGAACTTAAGAACTATTACTCCTCTCGATTTTGACCGTCGCCATTCGATTTCTGCCGTTATTGACTATCGTTACGGCGAAGGAAAAGAATACAATGGACCGAAAATCACCAGAAAGATAAAAGGTACCGATAAAGTAAAAGTTATCCAGTTACTGAAAAATACCGGCCTCAATGTTTCTATCAATGGTGGTTCGGGTATTCCTTACAGCCGCTCCAGTACAGTGGTGGGCACCCAGGTAGGATCGGGAACCTATTCATTATTAGGACAGATAAACGGTTCGCGTATGCCCTGGCAGTTCAGGGTTGATGCCCGCCTGGATAAAGACATTATTATTAAAACAGGCAAAAAAGGCGAAAAAAGCGGAAGGCCTTTATTTATGAATATTTATCTCGAAGTATTAAATGTACTGAACAGCAAAAACGTGCTTTCCGTATATCGTGCCACCGGTAACCCCGGCGATGACGGATACCTGACCTCGGCCGATTTCCAGGCACAGATACTCGCACAAACCGATTCGCAGGCTTATATTGATCAATACTCTATCAAGGTAAATAATCCTTATTATTATAGTTTGCCCCGCAGAATTCGTCTCGGACTTTCATTAGCTTTTTAACAAAACAGGATGACAGAACATTTTAAAATCACAACCATGAAAAATATTTTTCGTTATTTATTTTTGACACTTTTTATAATCGGATTCTCAAAAAATAACTATGCCGATAAGTGGCCGGTTTTGAAATCCCAAAAAAGTGAAACCAGCACCAATGCCGAGGCTTGTCTGCCCGCCTCCACATCCACCGACCTGAATGTTAATAATGTGAGGGCACGTATTAATACCGGCGGAGATATGTGGTGGGATTTACAAGGAAGCCCGGAATATTTTATCCCCGGAAATACCACGAAAACCTCTATGTTCTCGGCAGCTTTGTGGATTGGCGGTCTTGACGTCAACGGGCAATTAAAACTGGCAGCCCAGCGTTACCGCGGAAACGGAAACGATTTCTGGACAGGCCCCCTGACCAAAGACGGCACTGCCTCGGTAGAAGCCGAAGTATGCGATTATTATGATAAACATTTTGTGATTACCCGCGCCGAAGTGGAAGAGTTTATGGCGGCTTGTGCCAGCAACGGGGGTACGCCACCATCAAGTTATGTCATACCCGAATGTGTAAAGAACTATCCAGCGCATCCGTATTTTACCTCAAGTGTTCACAGCCATTTTTTAGCTCCTTTTATGGATGTGGACGGCGACTTAGAATATGTTCCTGAAAATGGCGACTACCCCTATTATGATTTTGATAATGTGCTCTGTCCGATTAATTATGGCACTGGTTATGTAGCTCCCAAAACCATGGAAGGTAATGGAATATTGTCCGACCAGGTGCTTAAGGGCGATATGACACTATGGTGGGTATTCAATGATAAAGGAAATATTCACACAGAAACAAAAGGTCAGGCCGTAGGTATGGAAATCAGGGCTCAGGCTTTTGGCTTTTCCACCAATGATGAAATCAACAACATGACATTTTATACCTATGAAATTATCAACCGTTCTACTTACCGTCTCACCGAGACGTACTTCAGCCAGTGGGTAGATACCGACCTTGGCGATGCTACCGATGATTACATCGGATGCGATGTGTTGCGCGGGCTTGGGTATTGCTACAACGGTGATGATATCGACGGCACCGGCCGCCCTCAGGACTATGGCCTGCAACCTCCAGCTGTTGGAGTTGACTTTTTCCAGGGACCGTATATCGACGCCGACCAAATGGACAATCCGGCTTATGACATTAATAATCCGCTGGTCAATTGCAATAATGCAATCAACGGAGTGAACTTTGGAAACGGCATAGTTGATGACGAACGTTTTGGTATGCGTCGTTTTGTTTACCACAACAATACCGGCGGTTTAGATGCTATTACCGACCCTGATGTGGCTCCGGAATATTACAATTTTTTAAGAGGTATCTGGAAAGACAACGAACGTATGAGCTATTGGGGTAACGGACATCCCAGCGCTGGCGGCAATGGCCCTGCATGCGATTTTATGTTCCCCGGCGATACCGATCCTTGTATGTGGGGTACCGGCGGCGTGGCTCCGGGAGCTCCATATCCTACTAATTATTGGACAGAACAACAGGCTGGTAATATTCCTTACGACCGTCGTTTTATGCAGTCGGCTGGCCCGTTTACTCTCGAACCAGGTGCCGTGAACTATATTACCGTGGGTATTCCCTGGGCAAGAGCTACTGCGGGTGGCGCCTGGGAATCGGTGGAATTACTGCGTACCGTGGACGACAAATGCCAGGCCTTATTTGATAATTGCTTTAAAGTACTTGATGGTCCTGATTCTCCTGATTTGACCGTGCAGGAACTCGACCGTGAACTTGTACTGTATATTTCCAACAGAAAAGGATTATCAAATAATTATAATAATAATCCGGAAGATTATATTGAAAAAGACAACAGCATTATTGTTGGAGATCCGTACTACCGTTTTGAAGGCTACCAGATTTTCCAGCTCGCCGATGCTTCCGTATCAATCACCGACCTGCACGATCCTGATAAAGCTCGTTTGGTTGCTCAGTGTGATGTGAAAAATGATATTTCCAAGATTGTAAACTATAACCTGTCAGAAGCTTTGGGCGGTAATGTGCCTGTTATGGAAGTAAACGGTGCCAATACAGGTATCGTTCACTCTTTCCGTATTCTGGAAGACCAGTTTGCCTCCGGCGACAAACGCCTGGTAAACCACAAAAAATATTACTATATTGCCATTGCTTATGCTTATAATAATTATAAGACTTACAGTCAGTCAAATTCAACAGATTATGACGGGCAAAAACATCCTTACAAAGCTGGTCGTAAAGCAGCAGCAGGTCAAAATGTTGCGATCACTGCCATGCCGCATATTCCTTCACCCGAAGCTGGCGGAACCATACAGCATTCCGAATATGGAGTTATGCCGCAGATAACCCGTCTTGAAGGTAGAGGAAATGGCGGATTTGCACTGGATTTTACAACAGAAACACATGATAAAATTATGGACGGCTCACCCTATTTTGAACCGAATCTTACCTATGATTATAACAAAGGCCCATTAAACATTAAAGTAATTGATCCCTTAAATGTAACACCGGGCAATTTTACCCTCAGTTTTATCCCTTCTGCCAGCGGTAACATTGATTCCGCTACCTGGGTCCTTACCAATACAGCCACAGGACAAACCTGGAATTCTGAAAGTACCATTACTATTGGCTATGAGCAGTTGCTGATGGATTTGGGTCTTTCAATAAAAATTGAACAGGTACGCTATGTGGATCCCGAAAAGACCATTTTAGGCTATGAAAATCAAGTTATTGAAGCGACCATTGAATTTGCCGACAGCTCCAAAAAATGGCTCACCGGTGTCGAAGACCTTGACAATTACAAACCTTTTAACTGGATACGATCAGGTAATACCGTTGACCAAAACGATGCCAGCCTGAACGACTACGAAGTAAAATCATCAGGCGGCTCCATTGTTGGCGATGCTTATGATCCTGATGAAAACTTTGAAAAAATCCTTGGAGGAACCTGGGCTCCTTATCGAATGTCTTCCAAATATGAGTATGGTCCTGCATTGAGTGATGCCGTTGTCATGGCCAGAAATAAACTCGTTAATTTGTACAGTATAGACCTTTACCTTACGCCCGACAGGTCGAAATGGACTCGTTGTCCTGTGCTGGAAATGTGTGAAAACGAAGGCTCAATAGCCTCGCCGCTTACCGAGGGCAATATAAAGAAGTTCGGTTTAAGGGCCGGACAAACAGACGGAGAAGTGGGTATGGGATGGTTCCCGGGTTATGCCATCAATGTGGAAACCGGTGAACGGCTCAATATGATGTTTGGGGAAGATTCCTGGTTGCAAAGCGAAAATGGCCGCGACATGATCTGGAATCCTACCTATAAATATCAATCTCCCCTGGGCGATGTGTTGATGGGCGGAAAACACTGGACATACATCATGGGTCATAAAGGTGATTCCTATAACAGTACTTACAACACTGTTATGGAGTGCCCTCCTTATGACGGCGGAGCCTGGTTGAAGAGTATGTTTAATCTTTCAACATCCTTAAATCAAGAAATGTTTAAACGCTGGATATTTGAAGATGTCATGTGGGTGGGATGTCCCTTAGTTGTTGAAAAATTCCAGTTTTCTGATCCTGCCAATATGCCCTGCGAGGTAAAAATCCGAATCAGAGTGAGCAGGCCGTATCAAAGATTCTATTCTTCGCCTAATACAGGCCCGGCCGCACCACAAAATAATAATTACCCAATGTATTCATTCAATACAGAAAACATTGGTACTACTTTCGGTAATGCTATGGCCGCCAAGGGTTCGCTCGACCTAATCAATGTGGTTCCTAATCCCTATTACGCATTTTCCGGTTATGAAACCACCCAGCTCGATAACAGGGTGAGGGTTACCAATCTGCCTCAAAAATGTGTGATTTCTATCTATACTGTTAGTGGAACTTTGGTTCGTCAGTATTCCAAAGATGATGCGAACTCTTATGTGGACTGGGATCTGAAAAACTATGCTGGCATTCCTATTGCCGGTGGTTTGTATCTGGTACATGTAAAAGTGGATGGAGTGGGCGAAAAAGTTGTTAAATGGTTTGGTTCACTGCGTCCTATCGACTTAAACGCATTCTAATAGTCAACAACAAGTGTGTAATAATATAAAAGTATAATTATGAATAAGACTTTTAAAGTATTTTTAGCAATAATCCTGATCGGGTTGTTTGTCTTTCCGGTATCCAATCTGAAAGCTGGTAACGAAGACCGTGCCGGAGAATGCGGATCGCAGGAACTCTTAATAAATCCCTGGGCCAGAAGCTCCGGATGGGGCGGTGCTGGTGTGGCCTGTAGCCGTGGAGTAGAGGCTATGTACACCAACATTGCCGGTATGGCTTTTACCCCAAGAACGGAAATTGTCTTTGCACATACCTTGTGGTTTGTTGGCACCGGCGTGAGTATCAACACGTTTGGGTTATCGCAGAAAGTCGGCGAAACCAGTGTTATTGGTGTTGGCCTTATGGCGATGAGTTTCGGAGAAATTCCCATTACCACCGTTGATCTGCCCGAAGGGGGTTCGGGAACCTATAACCCGACTTTGATGAATATCAATGTATCCTATGCTAAAATGTTTTCAAACAGTATCTATGGAGGGGTGAATATTAAAATTATCAACGAAAAAATTTCTAACCTATCCGCCACCGGTTTTGCTATTGATGCAGGTATCCAATATATTACCGGCGAAAAAGAAAATATCATGTTTGGCATTGCACTTAAAAATGTTGGAACCAAACTGAAATTCAAAGGCGACGGATTATCCATCAGAGGAAATGTGGTCGGCGCAGCCACCCAGCTCACGGTTGAACAACGTTCGTCAGAATACGAACTGCCTACCACCCTGAACATCGGTGCCGCCTACGATTTCATTATCAATGATGAACATAAAATTACCCTGGCCGGAACTTTTATTTCCAATTCATTTGGCAAAGACCAGTATATTGTTGGTTTAGAGTACAAAATGATGGATTATCTCTACTTGCGTGGCGGTTATTCCATGGAAAAAGGAACTTTTAAAAAGGGAGAAAGAACCAACGCTCTCACCGGACCTCACGCCGGTATAACTGTTCAGGCTCCTGTCAACAAGAAGAAAGGTTCTACCATTGGTATTGATTATTCATACAGGGCTACCAACCCCTTCAAAGGAGTACACTCTTTTGGTATCAGGGTGAACCTGTAAAATTCTAAAATAATTTTCTGGCAAAGAGTCCCGTACATTCGGGATTCTTTGTTTTTTTATAACCTTAAACATATAGCCATGTCGAAGTATTATACTATAGAAGGATTGAACAAGTTGAGAGAGGAACTCAACCACTTAATAACTGTTGAACGCAAAAAAATATCGCAGCAGATTGCAGAGGCCAGGGATAAAGGCGACCTTTCAGAAAATGCCGAATATGATGCCGCTAAAGATGCTCAAGGTATGCTCGAATTAAAAATTTCAAAGCTGCAGGAATTGGTAAATAATGCCACAATTATTGATGAATCCATGCTGGATATGTCGAAAGTGCTTATACTATCTACGGTGGAACTTAAAAACCTGTCAACCGGAACGAAAACCGCCTACACCCTGGTGCCCGAAAACGAGGCAAACCTCAAACAGGGCAAAATATCAATAAACTCGCCCATAGCCAAAGGCCTGCTTGGGAAAAAAACCGGCGACAAAGTAGAAATTAAAGTGCCTGCAGGAATTCTAAAATTCGAAATTTTATCTATTTCATATTAAATCAGAACCTATGGCAAGCATATTTTCAAAAATTGTGGCAGGTGATATACCATGCTATAAGATTGCAGAAAACGACCAATTTTTTGCGTTTCTGGATATTAATCCGCTGGCCAAAGGCCATACACTTGTAATTCCCAAGCAGGAGACCGATTACCTGTTTGACCTGGATGATGAACAGTATAAGGATTTATTTCTATTTGCCAAAAAAATTGCTGCCGCAATCAAGAAAACAATTCCCTGCAGAAAAGTTGGTATTGCTGTGGTAGGCCTCGAAGTAGCTCATGCACACATACACCTTATACCGCTGAATGATGTGTACGATATTGACTTTAAAAAGGAAAAACTGAAGTTAAAACCCGAAGAGTTCGAGAAAATAGCACAGGGCATCACCCGCGCCCTGGTTTCTTGATTTTTTTGTTGCGCAGGTATTCGGCCAATTTGACCAGTTCGTCATACCAGGCCTTTCCGAATCTGCGTATGAGCGGTGTTTTGAGAAATTCATATAGGTAAACATTTTCCTTTTTGCCTTTTTTTATGGCCTGTTTACAGATATGCCATTGATGGTAATTGACGGCGATAAAATCCTGATAATTAATAATTCGGATAGGATATAAGTGGCATGAAATAGGTTTCTGCAAGGTGATTTTTTTATTACGGTATGCGATTTCGATGGCACAGGAAGCCACATCATTTTTGTAAACTAAAAATGCACAGTTCCCGCCCCGGATCAAAGGGCTTACTTTTTTACCTTCCATATCAAGTACAAAAATACCTTGTTTATGTACTGCTTCAATTCCTTCGGGAGTCATAAACTTTTGTAATTCGGGTAGCGAGGAGGTGAGGGTTTTTATCTCTTCTTCTTCGAGTGGGGCTCCGGCATCGCCTTCCACACAACATACGCCCTTGCAGGCGTGGTAGTCGCAGCAGAACATGCATTTGGCAAGTTCGTCGGCAACCAGCGTATTTTCAATTATTAGCATAATGAAATGACCTCTTCAAACTTACATAAAAATTGCATTCAGAGTTAAATTATTTGATATATTTTTGTGAAAAAAACATGGTCGTCTATCCCAATTGCAAAATAAATCTCGGCCTGAATATAATTTCAAAACGTCCGGATGGCTTTCATAATATTGAAAGTGTTTTTTATCCTGTTGCCTGGTGCGATATGCTGGAGATTATCCCGGCGGCAAGTGATAGCTTTATTTTTGATGGCTTACGTCTCAATTGCGCTACGGAGGAGAATATTTGTTATAAAGCCTGGAACCTGGTTAAAAAACATTTTGATATTCCAGGAATCAGTATGTATTTATATAAAAAAATTCCATTTGGGGCAGGTCTGGGCGGTGGTTCTTCTGATGGCGCTTATGTGCTGATGGCGCTAAATGAATTATTTGGCCTTAACATCAAACGGAAATTTATGGCAGGTCTGGCATCGGAACTGGGCAGCGATTGCACTTTTTTTCTTGACAACCGGCCATGTTTTGTTTCCGGTACCGGCGGCGATATTGCCCCCGTGGAGCTTTCGCTTAAAAGGTATTACCTCGTGGTTGTTAAGCCATCGGTATCTGTTTCAACGGTGGAAGCATACCGTATGATAACAGCGCAAAAACCTGTTTTGCAGCTTTCGGAGGTGATAACAAGGCCGGTTGCAAGCTGGAAAAAATACTTATTTAATGATTTTGAAAGCCCTGTAATGGCGCAATATCCGGCAATACGAAAAGTTAAGGACCGGCTCTATGAAATGGGCGCCGTTTATGCGGCCATGTCGGGCAGCGGATCGGCTGTGTACGGCTTGTTCTTGCATGAGGTGGAGGCGGACAATGATTTCGCCGGATGCCAGATGTGGAAAGGGTGGCTCGACTGATTATTTGGGTGCCACCTTTATCATATAAGCAGCCACAAAAACAAAAATAATATTGGGCAGCCAGGCCGCCATCCATGGGGACAGGTTGCCATAGGTGGCAAAGGTTTCGGTGATGCGCATAAACAGGATATAGGCAAAGGTTATTGCCATACCAAATGCAATATGCAGGCCCACGCCGCCCCTGACCTTGCGGCTGGAGACTGAAACCGCTATCAGTGTGAGGATAAACGTGGCAAACGGAAAAGCAATACGTTTGTGTTTTTCAACTTCGTAAAACCTAATATTGTCCGAACCTTTGAGTTTTTCATCTTTAATGAACTTTCGCAGTTGCGAAAAATTCATAACATCCATATTGTCTTGTTTTCTGTGAAAATCTTCGGGGGTAAGATTAATGGCGGTGTCTTTTTGTGCGCCGCTGATAATTTTTTCCTGCAGGCCGCTCATCAGGTGAATGCTGTAGTTGTTAATGGACCATTTTTCCTTGATACTGTCCCACTGAATGTAGTTTGCCTTCATTTTATAATACAACACGCCATCTTTAAAATGCTCCATCGTAAAGCGGGTACCTTTCTCATCATCCACATCATAGCTCTCCACATAAACAAAGGCGCCGGGGGCAATTTGCATGTGGATATTTCTGGAGTCGTTGTAATATTTATTTTTGATGTAGGTATATTTAAAATTCCACAAATTGATATTGGTGTAAGGGATAAGGAAATTGGCCAGATAAAACGACAGTGCTGTAAGCATTGCGGCGGTAATCATGTAAGGCCTGAGCATTCTGGAAAAACTGATGCCGTTGCTCAGAATGGAGATGATTTCCGAATGGGTAGCCATTTTGGAAGTGAAATAAATGACCGCGATAAAGGTGAACAAGGGACTGAAAAGGTTGATGAAGTAGGGGATGAAATTAAGGTAATAATTAAAAATAATTTCGTTGAGCGGTGCTTCGCTGGAAATCAGGTCATCAATGTTTTCGGAGATGTCGAAAATTATTACAATAATGATTATTAGCGAAATAGAAAGAAAAAAAGTTCCCAAAAACTTTTTTATGATATAAATATCAATTTTATTCATTTTTTTCTTTTTCGCCTGGTCGCTGCTGATAAATTACTTACAGAAATTACGCAAATTTATGCAAATTAGTGTATAAAACTTAAAAAAAAACCTGCCCGGGGAGAGCAGGTTTTTGAAATAAAAATAGATTTATTCTTCGTCTTTTTCTTGTTCTTCGTAAGCTTTCAGGAGCTGTGTCTGCAGGTCGCCAGGCACCTGGTTGTATTCTGCAAACTTCATTCCATAGGTAGCTCTGCCGCTGGTAATCGAACTCAGGGCGGTAGAATACCTGTTCATTTCGGCCAGAGGCACTTTGGCGAGGATTTTCTGATAATTTCCCTCGCTGCCCATACCCATAATAACGGCGCGTCTTCCCTGCAAGTCGGTCATCACATCGCCCATTTTATCTTCGGGAACTATTACTTCCACATCATAAATAGGTTCAAGGATTTTAGGGCCAGCATTTTTGAATGCTTCTTTAAAGGCGTTGCGGCCGGCCAGTTTAAAAGAAATTTCGTTGGAATCTACCGGGTGCATTTTGCCATCATAGATATACACGGCGATGTCGCGGGCATAGGAGCCTGTGAGCGGGCCTTCTTCCATTTTTTCCATCACCCCTTTGAGGATAGCGGGCATAAAACGTGCGTCGATAGAGCCGCCGACGATACAGTTGTGGAAAATCAGTTTTCCGCCCCAGGTCAGTTCATGATCTTCTCTTCCGCGTATTGGGAATTCGGTAGGTTCCACCATATTGTCGGTAAAGGGCTGGATAAGCATGTGTACCTCGCCAAACTGACCGGCGCCGCCTGATTGTTTTTTATGGCGGTAAACTGCTTTTGCCTGTTTGGTGATGGTTTCGCGGTACGGTATTCGTGGCGGCAGGTATTCGATATCTATTTTATTGATTTTTTCGATTTGCCATTTTGCCACGGTGAGGTGCAATTCGCCCTGCCCATGAACGATAAGTTGTCTTAATTCCTTGGAATATTCCGGGATAAGTGTGGGGTCAATACGTTTCATGTCGTTAAGAATACCGCCCAATTTTTCGTCATCAGCTGTGTTGATAGCTTTAATAGCCACCCGGTATTTCGGGTTGGGAAATTCGATGGGAGCCATTTCCTGATCGGAATTTTTTGTGAGCACCAGCGTGTTGTTGGTAAAAGTGCTTTTTAACTTGATGGTGGCGGCAATGTCGCCGGCAACGGCCTTGGCAATTTTTTCACGGTTTTTGCCGGCACAGATATATACCTGCGAAACTCTTTCTTTGGTGCCGTTGTTGATATTTATCATATCAATGGCTTCGGTAATCTCTCCGGAGAGTATTTTGAAATATGATACTTCGCCAATGTGTGTTTCGATGGATGTTTTGAATACAAAAGCGGCCGCAGGGCCTGAAGTGGTACAGGGAATTTCTTTGCCTTCGATGTTTTTGGGTGCGGGCACTTCATCGGGCGAAGGTGTTGAGTTGGCAATAAATTCGAGCAGCCTTGCAACGCCGATATTCAATTTGGAGGAGGTGCAGAGGACAGGGAACAGGTTTCTGTTTTTGATGCCGAGTTTCAGGCCTTTGTAGAACTCTTCTTCTGTAAGGGTGCCTTTGTCGAAAAATATTTCCATTAAAGTTTCATCGCTCTCGGCGGCAGCTTCGATAAGGGTGGCATGGAGTTCCTGGGCTTTATCCATTTCGGCGGCAGGAATATCCAGTATTTCGGCTTTGCCTTCTTTGTTGTACTTGTACATCTTCATCTTCACCACATCAATGATGGAATCGAACCCGATGCCTGTGCTGACAGGATACTGAACCACAGCCACTTTCTGTCCAAACTGGTTTTTCAATTGACGGATATTTTCGTCGAAGTTGGCTTTTTCGTGTTCCAGTTGGTTAACTACAAATAATACAGGTACATGCAGGCGTGAGGTGTGTCTCCAGGTAATTTCTGTACCTACTTCTACGCCGTTTTGCGCATTGACGACCATGACCGCGGTTTCACAAACTTTCAGGGAGGCAAAAACTTCGCCAATAAAATCGTCGAAGCCGGGGTTGTCGATAATATTAATTTTTTTGTCGGCATATTCAGTAAACATAACCGTTGAGAACACTGAATTTTGGCGTTCAAGTTCTATATCACGATAGTCTGAAATGGTGTTTTTGTCTTCCACAGAGCCTCTTCTTTTGATAACTCCGCCTTCAAAAAGCATACACTCGGCCAGGGTGGTTTTTCCGGATTTTGATCCGCCGATCAATGCAATGTTTTTAATTTCGTTTGTCTGATATACCTTCATTTTTGTAATTAATTATTAATGGATTAAACTATTTTTTCGGAATAAGGTGTGCAAAGGTAAAAAATATTATGAAAAAAAATACGCCAGCGAAGAATTTATATATAAAACTCCCTGATAGAAGAAAATATATGACATTGGCAAAAGTGATAAAACTATTGCGTGATGTGGGGGATTTTTTCCCTGATTTCGGCCCAGGTATGTTCTTTCATTTTTGCGCCGACCACTTCTATCACTTTTCCGGCCAGCAGCGAACCTATGGCGCCGCATTTGTCGAGGGCGAGGTCGTTGGCCAGTCCATAAAGAAAACCTGCAGCATAGGCATCGCCGGCACCTGTGGTGTCAATACAATTCGAAGGGATGGCCTGAATGGCGAAGGTGTGTGCGCCCTGCCTGACTAAAGAGCCCTTGGCGCCGACTTTTACCACGGCAATGCCGCAAATTTCTCCCAGCATGTCCAGGGCCTTTTCAGGATCTGTGCCGGTAAAAGCCCGGGCTTCTTCTTCGTTGGCAAACACAATGTCAACATAGTCAACCAGAATTTTTCTAAGAAAATCCAGGTTGGCTTCAACCACATTATAACTGGCCAGATCGAGGCAAATTTTACAAGAATGATGATTGGCATATTCCAGGATTTTTTCAACCAGGCTGTGATTTTGCAACAGATATCCTTCGATATATATATAATCGAATTCAGAAAACATATCTGCAGCCAGATCATCTTGCGAGAGTTCTATGGCTGCGCCAAGGTAGGTGGCAAAGGTACGTTCCGAGTCGGGGCTGATAAGCGCTATGGCACAGCCGGTATCGGAAGTTCCGGTAAGTAGTATGGGCTTTATGCCGGTGTTGCGCATGTCCTTGGCGAAAAATTCGCCGTATTTGTCCTTGCCGGTTTTCCCAATAAACGATGTGGTGGCTCCAAGATTTGCCAACCCGTGAATGGTGTTTGCCGCAGAGCCGCCGGAAGATAATTCGGATTTGAATTTTTCAGAAAGTTTTAATATCGAGGCCGACATATCAACGTCAACCAGTTGCATGCTGCCTTTGGGGATATTTATCTGGTGCAAAAACTCTTCGTTATCAAGGATGGTCATTATGTCAACAAGGGCGTTGCCAATTCCTAAAATTTTTTTCATATTATGGATGATTTTTTTTACAGGTGCAAAGGTATGAAAAAAACCTTCAGGGGTACGAGTCAAATGGTGCAACAGCTTAAAATTTCTGAGCAAATTGATGTATTTTTGTCCGGACTTATTGTAACCTGTCAATTTGGTAAACAAGCCATGTATAGCTTTTTGCTTAGAATACTCAAAACAAACTTTCACCCGAGGGCCGCTGCCGTCCTGTGTATTCTTGTGCTTGTATTGCCGGCCAGGGGCCAGCAGCTCAGCGATACCGCAATCATTTATGTACACAAGGAAGCTCCGGGTGTTATGGTGCATGTACTGAAAACCGCGGCAAGGCTTTTTTTGCCCGAAAACAGTATTTCAGAGAAGCTTAACAGAGAGTCTTATATTTCGAAACCCGCCACCATACCAAAAAAAATGTTTTCAGAATTTATTGTGGACACCATCAGGATAAATGGAAGGAATGTATTCACAATTTCCCCCAGAGGAGAAAAATCGGGCAAATACGTTTTGTTTCTGCACGGGGGCGCCTACATCAATAATGTTTTCCGCCAGCACTGGCTTTTTGCAGCAAGGATTATCCGCGAGACAAACTGCACGGTAGTCGTGCCTGATTATCCGCTGGCCCCTGCCTGCACTTACAGGGAAGCTTATGTAATGCTCGAAGCCGTGTATAAACACCTGCTCCATGTTACTGATGCAAAAAATATCATCCTGCTGGGCGATTCTGCAGGCGGCGGACTGGCTCTTGCGCTTTCCATGAAGCAAAGAGATGATGGCATTGCACCGCCATCTGCTGTCATTCTTTTATCCCCCTGGCTCGATATCAGCATGACAAACCCGCGCATTCCGCAGATTCAAAAAAAAGATGTTACTCTTAGCGCCGAAAATCTTGTGCTGGCAGGTAAGGCTTGGGCGGGCAACACCGAAACCACTAATTATCTTGTTAGTCCGGTTTATGGTTCACTGGAAGGCCTCCCCCAAATCAGTGTTTTTATCGGCACCCACGACATACTGCTTGCCGATTGCAGGAAGCTGAAAATGGCGATGGAGCAACAGGGCATTCCCATGAACTATTTTGAATATCCAGGCCTGTTTCACGACTGGATGATGTTAGGAACGCTGAAAGAATCAAAAGTGGCCTTGTCGCAAATTTGCTGGTTGATTATGGCCAAAAAATTATAATTTTGAAGAGAAGAAATTTGTCAAAACGGTTTCGGAAGTTTAGATAAAAAAATAGTTGTAAATTGCACTCAAAAAAAATGAAAATGAAGAAAATATTTTTCGGATTGGTTTTATTGGCTGGTGTTATTATGCTGAATAGCTGCGAAAAAAAGATTGGCGGCTGCACCGACCAGTTTGCTATAAATTTTGATGCCGCCGCCAACCAAAACGACGGCTCTTGCATCAGTATCGGTTCGCCTTATCTGGGCGGTACTCTTGCCTATATTCTGCAGCCCGATGATCCGGGTTATGATGCCAACCAGAAACATGGCTTGATTGCCGATACAGCCAATCTGTTTCCTGTGATTATCTGGGGATGTCCCGGTGTGCCTGTAGGAGGTACTTCCACGGCGCTGGGTTCCGGACAGGCCAATACCACGGCTATTTTGGCGGGATGTACCGAATCAGGGGCCGCCTATGTGTGTGATACCCTGGTTTCGGGAGGTTATGATGACTGGTACCTGCCCAGCCGCGATGAGGTGGAAAAATTATATCTATCGAAAGATCTGATAGGCGGTTTTGCCAGCGACCGCTACTGGAGCAGCTCCGAAAGCAATGAACACGATGCCTGGTCGCATGATTTTGGCAACGACAGCATTAAGGAAAACCACAAGTATCATCCTTATTACGTAAGGGCGGTAAGGTCGTTCTAACCAGTGTCATCTAATAATCTTATGTTTAAATAATTAAGTCAAATTAAAAATTAAATATCTTTGTATCTCCTTTTGGCGATGGAGTTCGCCTTGAACCGCAATATTGCTGATAACTCCTACTAAAGAATATTAGTGGAGTTATTTTTATGAACAGTATTTATTTCCTTGCCGCATTCTGGTTCCTTGCTGCTGTTTTATCAACCATTCTGGCAAACCGTTTAAAAATATCCATGGCATTAATGGAAATTATTGTCGGTGCCATTATCGGTTTTGTTGCTTTCAAATTGCATTTATTTGATCAGTTATCACTGAACGCCGATTGGCTGAAGTTTTGTGCAGGTGTTGGTGCTATCATGCTTACGTTCCTTGCTGGAGCTGAACTAAACCCCGATACGATTAAAACCAAAATCAAAGAAGTATCGGTTATCGGGTTGATTGGGTTTTTTGCACCTTTTATCGGGTGTTCTCTGATTGCTTACTATTTGATTGGCTGGAATCTTCAGGCAAGCCTCTTATGCGGAATAGCGCTTTCTACCACATCAATGGCCGTGGTCTATGCAGTGATGCTCGAATACGGTTTCAATAAAACGGATTATGGAAAAGGTATTTTAGGTGCATGTTTTGTGAACGACCTTGGTACGGTGATAGGGCTGGGGTTGATTTTTGCGCCCTTTACTTACAGAACGATAATCTTTTTAGTTGTTACGGTGCTATTGATTTTTATTTTACCGCATATCACGAACTTTCTTATTAGTCATTTTGCCCATAAAACAGCTGAGATACGTGCAAAATGGATACTTTTTGTTTTGTTTGCATTGAGTGTGCTTGCACTATGGTCCGACAGCGAACCGGTGTTGCCTGCTTATATCATTGGGATGGTGCTTGCCAGGACTATGGAAAAAGACGGGCATTTTGTTCGCAGATTGAGGACCCTGACGGTAGGCTTCCTGACTCCTTTGTATTTTTTAAGAGCCGGTGCGCTGATGACACTCCCTGCCCTGATAGCAGCCCCGTTTATATTTTTGATCCTGTTTGCAGGAAAAGTTTTTTCTAAAATTTTCGGTTTATATCCTGCTATCCGCATGTTCAGGAATCATAAAAAAGAAAGGTGGAATTACAATTTCAAGAGGTACACAAAAGAAAGATGGTATTACACCTTACTTATGTCAACCGGTTTGACATTTGGTACCATATCAGCGCTTTTTGGTTTGTCGCACAATATAATAAGTCAGGATCAGTATTCTTTGATCGTTGGAACTGTAATTGCCAGCGCAGTAATACCTACACTTATTGCAAATAAGTTTTTCCTCCCCTTGCATTTGCTTAAAAAACCGATATCAGACGACCAGGCACCTGATGCTAAAGATATAAAGCGTCATTTGTGAAAATTCAATATAAAACAGGAAGATAAAAAATTATCGTAATAAAAAATTTCAGACTGCTCGCCTGGAATAGTATTCCGCGTCACCTTAATTTTCACAATATGGTTTTTTCTAAGCTACAGGTTATAAAAGATACGTGACCTTCGCCGAGGGAATCTAACCGATATGAAATTATAATGACTTTGTTTTTTTGAACCAAAACAAAAGCCCATGTTTGGCAAATTGTTTGGCAAATAAAAAAAGGGTTAAAACCGAAACGGCTGAAACCCTTGTTTTTGTTGCTCCCCAGCCTAGACTTGTCCGCCGCGGCGGATAGGGACCCTCTGATTAACTTTCCGAATTTATTTTAATTTTCAAAAAATCTCTTCCGGAACCGGTTTTTAGGTATTTTTCCCTTGCCATAGCCTGAGCACGATCTGGATAATCTTCGGTATAAACTAATTTCCAAGGGCAGCAACCTTTAGTGTATCTTACCGGGCCAGTTCCCGTCAGATGTTCATTAATCCGCCTTTGAATATCTTCTGTCTGTCCGGTGTATAACCTCCCAGTAGAAAGACTTTTTAATACATAAACAGTGTAAGCCATAGCTTCAGTTTTGTAAACAAAACAGCCGCTTTCGCGGCTTTGCTCCCCAGCCTAGACTTGTCCGCCGCGGCGGATAGGGACCCTCTGGAAAACAATGACCGTTTTTTGCAAACAAAGCCGTCTTTCAACGGCTTTGTTTTTGCTCCCCAGCCTAGACTTGAACTAGGGACCCTCTGATTAACAGTCAGATGCTCTAACCAACTGAGCTACTGAGGAATTTTTTAAATTGGACTGCAAATTTAGATATTTTTTTGATACAGCAAAATTTTTTTTTAAATT
>DAONFU010000002.1:20177-38605 GCA_035403765.1 Bacteroidales bacterium | reverse complement strand
TCCGGCTCCACCTTTAAGGACAAGTCATCAGAAATGTCAAATTTATAAAGATGCCCGTCAACCGATGCATCAATGATGTTTAAAATATAAAACAAACTGCCGACAATACAGGTAAGTTCAAAATTTCGCCGGTAATAATTCCAGTTTTCATACAGGATATCTTTTGACATTATTTCGGGAAAATAATCGGTAACCGTTGTATCTAAAGCCGACCTGTACAAATAGGTGTCTTTGTACTTGTTGAATTTCGTATAATAGTTATATCCCAGATAGCCAATGATACCGAAACCCACATATATCACAGGGACTTTCCAGTATTTTTTATTGTAAATCTGCCCCAGACCCGGTAATGCCGCCGACATCCATGCGGCTTTTTTGGGCGAATGCAGTCTTATTTTTGCGGTGTCTGTTTTGGAGGCCTTTTTCACAACCTGCTCTTTTTCTGCAGTAACCTTTATAAGGCTGCCTGTGTCAGAAACAATACTGTCTGCAGGCCCTGTCTGGCCCCATAACAAACCGACGTTGATGATAAAGACTAATGAAAAAACAATTAAATATTTGTTACAAAAGAAAGGCATGGGCGTTTATTGTTTCATCTTAGCGATGATCTTATTCAGTTCATCATCAGACTTGAAAGAAATAACGATGCTTCCTTTGCCTTTATTGCGGTATTTTATGTCAACAGATGTTTGAAAGCGGTCGGTGAGAATTTTTTTTATTTCAACAACCTTGTAAGGTACTTCAGTTTTGTGTTGAGGTTTTTTTGTTTTTTCGGTGGCGGTTTCTTTGGTAAGTTTTTCAGCTTCGCGCACCGAAAGGCCCTGATCAACAATCATGTTGAAAATGCGCAACTGTCGTTCAGACTCCTCAATGCCTGCAATGGCGCGGGCATGGCCCATGCTGAGTTGTTCTTCCTTCAGCGCTTTCTGAATAATTTCGGGCAGTTTGAGCAGGCGCAGATAATTAGTAACGGTAGAACGTTTGGAGTTAACTTTTTCGCTTAATTCGGCCTGAGTCAGTTTGCATTCATCTACCAGGCGCTGGTACGAAAGAGCAATTTCAATAGGGTTGAGGTCTTCGCGGTGTATATTTTCGATGAGTGCCCATTCCAGCATCTGTTCGTCATCAGCAATGCGTATATAGGCGGGTATTTCTTTCAATCCTGCTATTTGTGCGGCTCTGAAACGGCGTTCGCCGGTAATCAGCTGGTATTTGTCAAAACCCAGTTTGCGCACGGTAACTGGCTGAATAAGTCCATGAGTTTTTATGGATTCGGCTAATTCTTCCAGGGCAATCTCATCAAACTGGTCGCGGGGCTGAAAAGGATTAGCTTCAATCTGCGATACGCTGATATCGGCTACCGAACCCACCACATATTTTCCCATCACATCGCTTTTGCTGGTAATATCGGTATTGGGATTTTCGAGCAGCGAGCTCAGGCCGCGGCCAATAACAGTGCTTCTTTTCTTATTTGTCATCTTCGGTATTGATTATTTTATCGCTTTGTTTTATCCTGGTCAATTCGTTGTTCTGCAAAATTTCCCTGGCCAGATTCAGGTAGTTGATGGCTCCCTTGCTATCGGCATCATACATGATAATCGTTTCGCCAAAACTGGGGGCTTCGCCAAGTTTGGTGTTGCGCTGGATAATGGTGTTGAACACCATCTGTTGAAAATGTGTTTTTACTTCTTCTACCACCTGATTTGACAAACGCAGACGTTGGTCGTACATGGTAAGCAAAATGCCCTCAATGTCCAGGTCGGGGTTCATGTGTTGCTGAACAATTTTTATGGTGTTCAGCAGCTTACCGAGTCCTTCCAGGGCAAAATATTCACATTGAACAGGAATGATAACCGAATCAGCAGCCGCCAGCGAGTTAACCACAATCAGGCCAAGCGAAGGGGAGCAGTCGATAATGATAAAATCATAATTGTCCTTTATTTTGCTGATTACCTTTCGCATCATTTTTTCGCGGTGCGGTTGGTTAATCAGTTCTATCTCGGCCCCAACCAGGTCGATGTGGGCAGGCAACAGGTCCAGGTTGGGTGTTTTTGTGTTCAGGATGATATTCTTGGGCTCAACATCTTCGATGATGCATTCGTAAATACTGGTTTTAATATTTTTGGGATCAAACCCGACACCGGAAGTGGCATTGGCCTGCGGGTCGGCATCAATCAGCAATGTCTTGAACTCAAGCACAGCAAGGCTGGCGCTGAGATTGATGGCCGTAGTGGTTTTTCCTACTCCTCCTTTTTGGTTAGCAATGGCAATGACTTTTCCCATAGAAAACTTTAGATTTTTTCAGATTACAAAAATACCACCTTTTATCCGAATAAATAAATAAAGTTTTGCACTAAAAGTGAAAACACAAAACATTATAAACCAGAATGTTGTGGCTTATTTTAACAAAAAATATGAATTGAAGAAAAGGTTTATTTATAACCGTCAGAATCTTCCTCAGTTCTGTTTTCTTTGTTTTCCCGATATTCTTCGGACGCCAGTTGGTCTTCTTCGGGATCGGGAGCGGGGATTTCGCCGGTTTCTACAAATTTCATCACCACCCCGAGGCCTTTGAGGAATTTTTCAAAGTCTTCACGATACAAAAAAAGCTTGTGCTTTTCATAAAAGAACTTTCCCGACTCATTGCTGAACCGTCTTTTGCTTTCGGTAATGGTCAGGTAGTAGTCTTCACTCCGTGTTGATTTAACATCAAAAAAATAGGTTCTTTTCCCTGCCCTTACTGCTTTAGAGAAAATCTCTTCACGGTCATTTCTTTCATTAAAATCTTTCTCGTCCATATAGTCCTTGTTTAATTGTTACAAAAATAAAAACTTTCCGTAATATGTCAATTAGTATTTATGACAAAATTTTTGCGTCATTGGTTGTTCACCTGAAATATTATCTCACATAAAACAAAATTTTGCGTACTTTCGTGCAAAAATTGAGCCATCAGATAAATGTTAAACCGACGAGTACTAAGAATAAAGGTGATGCAAGCCCTTTATGCGTTCTTTCAGTCTGATAACGACCGCGTGGATGTAGCCATAAAAAATCTGCAAAAAAATATTTATGGTATTTATAACCTCTATATTTACCAAATGTCCTTCTTGATTGAAATTGTGGATTTCGCACGCGAAACCATCGAAATCAAGAAAAACAAGTATTTCCCAACTCAGGAAGAAACCAACCCTAACAGACGTTTTGTCAATAATAGGATCATATTAAAAATTGAAAACAGTCCGGATTATAAAAGAAAGCATGAAGAGTTAAAAATCAACTGGGCCGACCAGGAAGTGCTAATTCGCAAGGTTTACCAACAGATAACCGAAGCGGACTTTTTCCAGGCATATATGAATTCCCATGAGGATTCTGCCGACAATGATTTCAAAGTGCTGGAACAGATAGTGGATAATTTTATTGCCGAAAACGAGGCGCTGCAGCAGTATTTTGAAGACATAAATGTATTTTGGGCTGATGATTTTGATGTGGCCTGTTTTATGCTGGTAAAATCCCTGAAATACCTCAAAAACTCTACTGAAAAAAATCCGTTCCTGCCAACACTCTTCGGCAACCAGCAAGGTGATGACGAAAAGGAAGAAGTTAAATTTTTTTCTGACCTTTTTTCAAAAACAATCATACACCGCGATGAGTTTGATGATATGATTGAAGCCCGCGTGGACAACTGGGAGATTGACCGCATCGCCCTGATGGACTCACTGCTGATCAAAATGGCCCTGGCCGAATTTACCGAATTTCCTACCATCCCCACCAAAGTAACCATCAACGAGTATATTGAAATATCAAAAATTTACAGCACTCCAAAAAGCAAAATCTTTATCAACGGCCTGCTGGATAAACTCTTATTTGAACTGACTGAGAAGAAAAAGATTAAAAAAACAGGCAGGGGATTGATAGGATAAATTTTCCATTTATAATTTTTGTATTTTTGTAAAAAATTAGTTTTATGCTTCGCCCGGTTTATATTTTTTTTATTGTATCCCTGATGTTTTTTTCATGCGGCAACAACACCGATACCATCAACTCCAACCTGGTCAATAATCCCAACACTGCCGACGGCAAAACGGATATGAGCGGCCTGCCGGCTTTTGATTTTGTTACCGAAGAACACGACTTTGGCCGGATTACCGATGGAGAAAAAGTAAGTTTTACTTTTAAATTTAAAAATTCAGGGAAATCCGACCTGATTATCTCCGACGCTAAAGCCACCTGCGGATGTACGGTAGCCGATTATCCCCGAACTCCCATAAAACCCGGTGCCGAAAGTGGTATCTCAGTTTCTTTTAACAGCGAAGGCCGCAAAGGTATTCAGCATAAAACAGTAACCCTGGTGGCCAACACCCAGCCAAGCACAAAAGTCCTGACCATAAAAGCAGAAATAGTAAATTTAGGAATAAATTAAACAAAATCAAAATGAATTTAATAAGTATTATTTTAATGATGGGCCAGCAGGGCCAGCAAGGAAGTGGCAGTATGGTAAGTACCATTGTTATGATGGTATTGATAGTGGTAGTTTTCTGGCTGTTTTTTATCCGCCCGCAATCAAAAAAGAATAAGGAACTCCAAAAGTTCAGAGAAGCCCTCAAACGTGGCGATAAAGTCATCACTGCCGGTGGTATCCACGGAAAAATCCTCGAAGTGCAGGATACTACTGTGGTCATCGAAACAGAAGGATTAGGAAAACTTAAGATTGAAAAAAGTTCAATAGCTTCTTCAGTTGCCGGAAACGGTGAATAAAAAATACTGAAAGTTTAACTTAATAAATTTCCGGCCTTGACATCAGGAAGTTATGATACATCTCTTGATGAACAACAAGATAATCAAAAGCGTTCAAAAAGAAAGCTGAATATTTTTATTATCTGCTTTATTATTGCCTCTATTAGCTGGCTGATGATAAAGCTTTCGGGAACCTATTCCCATAATGTGGTAGTATCAGTTACCTACAAAGGCATCAAAAATAACAGGATTATGTTGCCTTCGTCCGATACTTTGCTCATCGCCAACATCCAATCCTCTGGATACAATATCATTTATAATCGCCTGCTGAACGAAAACTACCTGTTTCAGCTTGATCTGAGCCAATATCCCGCACGTAGAAATGGTGATATTTTTGAAATCACTATCGAAACAGCCAGCCTTACTTACCGTCTGGGAAACTACTTTAAAACAGGTGAAAAAGTTGTATCTATTTATCCTGCCAATTTGCGCGTACAACTTGAGAGGGCCCATTCTAAAAAAGTTCCGGTTCAAGCTAATGTTGATATAACCTTTAAAAATCAATATGCCGTGTACAAGCATATTTACCTTGAACCCGACTCGGTTTATGTTACCGGCAGCAAGGCTGTGATTGATAAAATTTCTTATGTTGAAACCGAAAAGAGCGAACAAAAGGGTTTGTCAAAAAATACTTTTCTCGAGTTATCGCTCAACAACCCGTTGAACAAATATGTTCTGAGGTATTCAGCCGACAAGGTAAAAATGTATATCCCCGTGGCCGAATATACCGAAGAGTTTGTGGATATTCCTCTTACCTTCGAATCGGTTCCTGACGGTTATCAGTTGATTGGCTATCCCGATAAAATAAGGTGTTTTTTTAATGTGAGTATCCCCGATTACGACAAAATTTCTCCTGAAGCTTTCAAGGCAGGCATCAACGAAAAAAACCTGTTCCACTCTAAGCACAACAGCGCAAAGGTTGTCCTGAAAAAAGTTCCGCCTTACGCCAAAGTGCAGCGTATTGAACCCGAAAGTATTGAATATTTAATACGTAAAAAATGATCAGGCTGGGGCTTACGGGAGGCATAGGCACCGGCAAATCCATGGTGGCCGGTATTTTTTCCCATCTTGACATACCAATATTTTATGGCGACCAGGAAGCTAAAAAGGCTTACGCTGATACGGAAATTCTGGTAAAAGTCAAACAGTCTTTTGGTAACACAGTTTTCGAAAACAATAGGGTAAACTATAAAAAACTCGCCGACATGGTTTTCACCCAACCGGAAATGCTCCAAAAGTTAAACTCAATAATTCATCCTTTTCTTATCAGGCAGTTCGAAAAATGGACGGAACAGCAGCATCGTGCACCGTATGTTATCATGGAGGCAGCTATACTTTTTGAAGCCTCGCTGCAGCATTTTTTTGATGTTACCGTTGCCGTCAGTGCTCCCCGCGAACTCTGCATTGAAAGGGTAATGAACCGCGACTGCCTGCAAGGGGCTGATGTTATACGTCGGATGGACAACCAATGGCCTGATGACCAAAAGATAGCCCTGGCCAATTTTGTTGTTATAAATGATGGCGAACACCTGCTCATCCCGCAGGTGCTCGCCATCCATAAATCAGTACTTAACTCTTTAAAATAAAATATGTTATGAAAAAAATATTTTTACTTGCATTAGCCCTGATAGGAGGCTTCTTATGTGAGGCGCAGGAAAAAAAAGAAATTATGCTGCCAGGTGCCAATACCGAAGGGGGCAAACCATTTATGGAGACCTTAAAAGACCGGCATACCAGCCGGAGTTTTACCCAGGAAAAACTTTCGGATCAACAACTTTCTAACCTGTTGTGGGCAGCCGATGGCATCAACCGGCCCGAATCGGGAAAACGCACTGCGCCTTCGGCTATGAACAATCAGGAAATCGACATTTATGTTTGCCTGAATTCCGGAGTTTTTCTTTACGATGCCAAAAAGCATAGCCTGAATTTGGTGGTTGAAGAAGACTATCGTAAAAATATGGGCAGGCAGGATTTTGTAGCCGATGCTCCTGTAGTTTTGTTGTTTGTGGCAGATTATTCTAAAATGGGGGAAAAGATTTCAGCAGAAAAAAAGGATTTTTATTCGGCAGTTGATGTGGGCTATATCAGCCAAAATGTTTACCTGTTTTGCGCTTCCGAAAACCTGGGTACCGTAGTGCTGGGGTCTGTTGACGGCAATAAAGTACATGAAATGCTCAAACTGAATGACAATCAAAAAGTTTTGTTGTCGCAATGTGTGGGCTTCCCAAAATAAAATGGAGTAAAAAGCTTATTTCTTTTCCGTGTTTTTTTTGGACTCCTGAATTTTGATTTCTATTTCATCCTTTTTGGGGTCAAAATCAACAATAACCACATCTCCTTCGTTGATTTTGGCTTTAATAATTTCTTCAGCCAACACATCTTCAATATATTTTTGGATAGCTCTTTTTAATGGGCGGGCGCCAAAATTCGGATCCCATCCTTTGTCTATGATAAAATCTTTGGCCTTTACCAACACTTTTAATTTGTATCCCAGGGCCTTAATTCGTTTTTCGACAAACGACAGTTCAATGTCAATGATTTTGTGAATATCTTCACGTTTGATATCTTCAAAAATCACTACATCGTCAATTCGGTTAAGAAATTCGGGGGCAAAGGCTTTTTTCAAAGCATTTTCCACTATGCTTTTGGCATAGCCCGATTTGTTGCTTTCTTTGGCATTAGTCTGAAAACCAACACCCTGCCCAAAATCTTTCAACTGCCGAGAGCCGATGTTGGAGGTCATGATGATAATGGTATTTTTGAAATCCACTTTACGGCCAAAACTGTCGGTAAGTTGCCCGTCATCAAGCACCTGCAGTAAAAGATGGAACACATCGGGATGAGCCTTTTCTATTTCGTCGAGCAGTATCACTGCGTATGGTTTACGGCGTATTTTTTCGGTAAGCTGGCCGCCTTCTTCGTAACCTACGTATCCCGGAGGCGCTCCTATGAGACGCGATACGGCAAATTTCTCCATATACTCACTCATGTCGATGCGCACCAGGGCGTCGTCCGAATCAAAGAGGTATTTTGACAATACTTTGGCTAAGTACGTTTTTCCAACACCGGTAGGGCCGAGGAATATAAACGAGCCTATGGGTTTGTTGGGGTCTTTGAGGCCGGCCCTGTTTCGGCGGATGGCTTTTACCACTTTTTTTATGGCATCATCCTGTCCGATAACCATCTTACGTAATTCTTCTTCCATGGTAATAAGGCGGTTGCTTTCATTTTGGGCGATCCGTTGTACGGGAACCCCAGTCATCATCGCCACCACCTCGGCAACATTGTCTTCTGTTACCGTTTCGAGATTTGCCTGCGTCTCCGCCAGCCATAGGTTTTTGGCTTTTTCCAATTCGCTCATCAGTTGTCTTTCATTATCGCGGAGCATGGCCGCCACCTCATACTGCTGATTTTCTATGGCTTTGCGTTTCTGCTGCTTTACATCTTCAATATTCGTTTCAATTTTGATAATGTTATCGGGTACATGGATATTGGTGATATGTACGCGGGCACCGGCTTCATCAAGAGCGTCAATAGCCTTATCCGGCAGGCAACGGTCGCTAATATATCGGTTGGTAAGGGATACACAGGCTTTGATGGCGTCGTCGGAATACCTTACCAGATGATGTTTTTCGTACCTGTCCTTGATGTTATTCAAAATCTCAATGGTTTCATCGGGATTGGTAGGTTCAACCATCACTTTCTGAAAGCGCCGTTCCAGTGCTCCGTCTTTTTCGATATATTGCCTGTATTCATCCAGGGTGGTAGCGCCTATACATTGAATATCACCGCGCGACAGTGCCGGCTTAAACATATTGGAAGCGTCGAGGGAACCTGAAGCGCCGCCGGCACCCACTATGGTATGTATCTCATCAATGAAAATGATGATATCATCATTCTTTTCCAGCTCGTTGATAACGGCTTTCATACGTTCTTCGAATTGTCCGCGGTATTTTGTACCGGCCACCAACGATGCCAGGTCGAGAGTAACAATGCGTTTGTCGAACAAGGCTCTGGAAACTTTTCGCTGAACGATACGCAAGGCCAGCCCTTCGGCAATGGCTGTTTTGCCAACGCCAGCTTCGCCAATCAATACGGGGTTGTTTTTTTTGCGACGGCTCAATATCTGTGCTATACGTTCAAGTTCTTTTTCCCTTCCCACCACAGGGTCCAGACGGTCTTCCTCTGCCAGTCGGGTGAGGTCTCGGCCAAAATTATCAAGCACCGGTGTCTTGGATTTTGGGTCGATACTTTTTTTCGATTCCCCGCTAAAAGCGCCTTCGTCAGGGTCGTCGCTGCCTGTGCTGCCCGGCAGCTCGTCCTTGGGATCCTGCCGGTCCTCGTTGCTGTTGATAATGAAATTTTTAACCTGGCGGGCTACCGTTTCGTAATCAATGCCGCAGCCATTAAGGTTTTTGGTGGCGATGTTGCTTTCCTCTTTAAGTATGGCCAACAACAGGTGTTCGGTTCTGATAAGTTCCGCCTGATAGGTCTGTGCCTCCAGATGGGTGAGCCTAGATACCCTTGCAGCCTGCCTGTTCAATGAAATATCTTTATTTGGATCGTCGGCGCTTAACAGGTTGGTAGTGTTTTTTATGCTGCGTTCGATGGCATTTTTGATATCAAATAAATTACAATTCAATTTTTCAAGAATCTTTAAGGCCAGGTTGTCCTTGTCGCGCAATAGTCCAAGAAATAAGTGTTCCACTCCTATATAATCATTTTTAAGACGCAGAGCTTCTTCTCTGCTGTATTCGAAAATGTTTTTTACCCGTTGAGAAAATTTTGCTTCCATGTAGTTTTTTTATTATTATCCAAAAGTACGAAATTACAACTGATTAACAAAATTATTATAAGTATCCTTATGGCTGTATGGGTTGAAATACTTATTTTTCAACAGAATTTTGTTAGTAATAAATTTTTAAAAAAAAGCCTTCCCTGATTAAAAAAAAGTTGTATCTTCGTTAAACTTTTTATTTTTCCAACTAATTAAAAATGAGCATTTTACAACTATGAGCGATTTAGACAACATTATCAAGGTTAACATTGAGGATCAGATGAAGACTGCCTACATTGATTATTCAATGTCGGTGATAGTCTCCAGGGCATTGCCGGACATACGTGATGGATTAAAACCTGTTCACCGGAGGGTATTATATGGTATGTATGACCTTGGCATACTTTCGGGCCGTCCTTATAAAAAATCTGCCAGGATAGTGGGAGAGGTGCTTGGCAAGTACCATCCCCATGGCGATACTTCTGTTTACGATGCCATGGTGCGCATGGCCCAGGATTGGTCCTTGCGTTATCCGCTGGTTGACGGCCAGGGTAACTTCGGGTCTATCGACGGCGACAGCCCTGCAGCAATGCGTTATACCGAAGCCCGCCTGAGGAAAATAGCCGAAGAGATGCTGACGGATATTGACAAGAAAACCATCGACTGGACACTGAATTTCGACGATACCTTGGAAGAACCAAGCGTGTTGCCGGCAAAAATACCCCAGCTTTTGGTGAATGGCGCTTCGGGAATTGCGGTAGGCATGGCCACCAATATGCCTCCCCATAACCTCAAGGAAGTTATCGATGGTATTGTTGCCTATATCGACAATAATGATATCACTATTCCCGAACTGATGAAATTCATTAAAGCTCCTGATTTCCCTACAGGTGCAACTATTTATGGTTACGAAGGCGTTCGCGAAGCTTATGAAACAGGACGGGGCAGGATAGTCCTCAGGGGCGATGTTCTGGTGGAAGAAGAAGATGGCAGGGAAAACCTCATTGTTACTTCTATTCCTTACCAGGTGAACAAAGCCGAACTGATCAAGAAAACCGCCGATTTGGTCAACGACAAAAAAATTGAAGGTATTTCGGAAATACGGGACGAGTCGGACAAAAATGGCATACGTATAGTTTATGAACTGAAAAAAGGCACCATAGCCAATGTCATTATCAATAAATTATACCAGCAAACGGCACTACAGTCCTCGTTCAGCGTAAATAACATCGCCTTAGTCAAGGGCAGGCCGATGCTACTGAATCTCAAGGGCTTGATTACCCATTTTGTCAATCACCGTCTCGAAGTTGTGTACCGCCGTGCGGCCTTTGATCTGGAACAGGCCGAAAAACGCGCACACATCATCGAAGGTTTGCTGATAGCATTGGATAATATCGATGAAGTTATCGCCATCATCAGAGCTGCAAAAACTGTTGACGAAGCCCGTACCGGCCTCATGGAACGTTTTTCACTGAGTGACATACAGGCCCGCGCCATAGTGGATATGCGTCTGCGTGCATTGGTAGGACTGGAACGCGATAATTTGCACAAAGAATACGAAGAACTGGAAAAACTGATAGCCTACCTGAAAAATGTGCTGGCGGACATCAATCTGCGTATGGAAATAGTTAAAACAGAACTGCTCGAAATAAAGGAAAAATACGGTGACGAACCCAAAACAGAGATTACCTATGCGGCTGAAGACTTCAAAATAGAAGACACCATTGCCGATGAACAGGTGGTAATCACTATTTCGCATATGGGCTACATCAAACGTACTCCATTGGCCGAATACCGCAGGCAAAACAGGGGAGGGCGCGGCTCCAAAGGCACCGAAATACGCGATGAAGATTTCCTCGAATACCTGTATGTGGCAAGTATGCACAACTATATGCTATTCTTTACCGAGCAGGGGAAATGTTTCTGGATGCGTGTTTTTGAAATCCCCGAAGGTACCAAAACCAGCAAGGGCAGAGCCATACAGAACCTCATCAGCATACCCCCCGGCGATAAAGTAAGAGCTTTTATTAATGTAAAAGATATCACCGATAAAGAATATGTAAAAAACAACTATATTATTCTGTGTACCAAAAAAGGTGTCATCAAAAAGACTACTCTCGAAGCCTATTCGCGTCCACGGCAATCAGGAATCAATGCCATTACCGTGCGCGACGGAGATACGCTGTTGCAGGCAAGGCTCACCGATGGCAAAAATGAAGTGCTCATGGCCCTATTGTCGGGCCGTGCCATACGTTTCAACGAGTCGAAAGTACGGCCTATGGGCAGAAATGCTGCCGGAGTGCGGGGCATCACCCTGGGTGGTAAAAATGATGAAGTTATCGGCATGATATGCCTTGAAAATGACCAGTACGACATTCTGGTTGTTTCCGAAAATGGTTATGGAAAACGTTCAAAATTAGAAGATTACAGAGTAACCAATAGGGGAGGCAAAGGCGTAAAAACCCTCAACATCACCGAAAAAACAGGCAGCTTGATTTCCATCCTGAATGTTCTTGACAACAACGATCTGATGATCATCACCAAAGCAGGGATTCTTATCCGCATGGCTGTTGCCGATTTGCGTGTCATGGGCAGAGCAACCCAGGGTGTAAGACTTATCAACCTGAGAAATGATTCAATTGCCGCTGTTACCAAAGTAGAATGCGAAATAGAAGATGAACTGCTTGAAGATGAAACTCTTCCGGAGGACGGCGAAAAAACCCTGGTTCAAAATGAAACTTACAAAATAGGTGTTGACGAAATCTCGAAAGAACTTCTTGATAAATTAAAAGATGAGGATATATCAGAGGAAAACGGCGATGAAAAAATGCCAGAAGAACCTGAAAATTAATTTTGGCAAAGAAGTTGATTAATAGAAAATAAATTAATTTTGTAACGTTGTAACAATAAAAAAACAAAAAAATGAAAAAGTTAGTATTAGTGGTAATAGCAGTACTCATTTCTGGTATTACTTTTTCTCAAACCGAAGTAGTCAGCGCCTACAATTATCTGAAAAACGGGCAGTTGGACAAGGCCAAGACTTACATTGACAAAGCGTGTGTAAATGAAAAAACCAAAGGTTTAGCCAAAACATGGTTCTACTGCGGGAACGTTTACCTAAGTATTGCCCTTACTAAGGAAGAAAAATACAAATCGCTGGACTCAAACGCCGTACAAGTTGCTTATGATGCTTACCAAAAAGCCATACAGCTTGATCCGGAAATTGCCAACGACAACCTGATGCCAAACTCACCTAAAATGGGGCTGTTCTTCCTGGGAGACCAGTACTACAACAAAGGTGTAGATTTGTTCTACAACCAGAAATATGAAGATGCGCTGACCAATTTTGAAATGACAAAAAAAATCAATAATATTTTTGGCATAAAGGACTCAAATGCAACTTTTAACGCAGCATTATGTGCAGTGCAACTTAAAGATAATAAAAAAGCTAAACAGTACTTTGAAGAACTGGTCAGGAACAACTTTAAACAAGGAATGGTTTATACACAATTAGCCAATATTTATAGAGAAGATGGCGATACCATAAAGTCTGATGCCACCATTGCCAAAGGTAGAAAAGCTATGCCAAACGACCTGAACCTTATCATTGGTGAGATAAACAGTTTTCTGGGAAAGGGTAAAGTCAAAGAAGCACAGGACCTGCTGAATCTGGCGGTATCAAAAGATCCCAACAATGCTTCATTACATTTTGCCATAGGCGCCAATATGGATGAATTTGGAAACTTTGAACAGGCTGAAAAATCATACCTGAAAGCTATTGAAATCAAATCCGATTACTTTGACGCACATTATAATTTGGGAGCTCTTTATGTAAATACCGCTGCAAGCATAATGGAAGAAGCTAATAAACTGCCAATTACTGAAACTGCAAAATATGATGAATTAAAAAACAAGGCAGATAAATTGCTCGACAATGCATTGCCCGAACTTGAAATTGCTGAAAAATTAAATCCGAAGGATAGAAACACCTTGATTACTTTAAAGCAATTATATGCCAGAAAAAGTAATAGCGATAAAATTAAAGAATACGACGAAAAGATTAGAAATCTGTAATCTAAGAAAATAAGGGAGGGTTAATCCTCCCTTATTTTGGCAATTGCTATTTAACATAATATTAATTATAAGACAAACCATAAAAAACGGTATATTGATAATCAGAGTGTTAAAAACTGATGATTTGCAAATATGGCTTATAAAGTGTCTGAAGAATGTAAAACCAGCAAATGCAATAATTTAAGAAGAAAAAATAAACTCAAAATTAGTGAAATTTCCAGGTAATAATTCCTGACTTGTCCCTATTAAAATTAGTGCGGTCTTATATATCTGATAATCAATGATTATTTGCAAAAAAACACTAAAAATACCGCACTAAATTCAAAGTACTATAAATATTTCACTTTTTAAGTTTAAGTATTTGAGAATCTAATATTTGAATTCAAATTTGGTTTTTTACTTAAATATTTTATTCTCATTGAGTTTAGTTAAAAAAAAATCATTTTTACAAAATAGTTATGGAATTGCAACGCACTAAAAAGGACAAGTCAGGAGTGTCTGAAGAATGTAAAACCAGCAAATGCAATAATTTAAGAAGAAAAAATAAACTCAAAATTAGTGAAATTTCCAGGTAATAATTTAAAGCGCTATTTTTTAAGCCATTTCGCAAACAAATTTTTGGATGAAACAAATCGCATGCTGAATATCACGTCTCAGAGACTAAAAAGTATTTTTACGAAGGCCAAAAGTGAACACAGAAAAAAAAGCTCCTCCCTGCCCTAATTTTCAGGGATAGATGTCCTTTTATCGGGATGATAAGGCAAAAACCTTAATAGCCAACACTAAAAGCATATTACCCATCTGTTAATTTGTTCACATTCGTTGATAATCTTTGTTTTCAACCAATAATAATTCTCGTCATCGATACTTGTAATGATGTCAAGACAGCCTTTAAAGTCGCCCAGATTTCTTTTTAATTCAGCCGTCATTATTCTTAGGTCTAATTCTGATTGATCAAGAAGAGAAATAAGTTTCTCGCAATTTTCTTTCCATCTTTTTTCATCATTTTCATCAACAAACATTTTTTTTCCGTCTCGATGCCGGTCATTATAGGTCCACCAGATACTACGTCTGATAAATAGTTCCATATCCTTGTTTTCTGCAATCCCTGAGTCAATGGCTCTGAAATAGTCATCTATTCCCAAAAATCCGGCATCATCTGCATCCGGCCATGCTGATTTTTGCTTCTTACCACAATCATAAGTTCCTATTTCTTTTAAACGACTTAACCAGAAAATTGTGTTGCATTTTTTACACTTGGTGAGATCAGGAATTGCGGGAAACATAGGGGCAATTACTTTCCCGTCGGAATATCGCCTGGCGCCAAAGGTGTTACCGCTCAATAAACTTCGATTTGTCAGGAAATTGCCACAATTGGGGCATTTGTAAACATAATTTGGTCCTGGTAGCATAATTTAATATTTTAATGGTTAATTATTGCCTGGCATTCGCTCTTTCATTCCATATCACTTGTTGACAGGTATTACAAAATCATACATGTCCATCGGTTTTTGACAAGCGGACACCAAAATTGCGATACCCGATGAAATCAAAATTAATACAATATCTTAAATTAATTTGGAAAAATTAGGTTTAAATTTTATAATGGACAAACTCTAATTAATGCTGCCTCGGAAATTTAAACTATTTTTATACTGAAAAAAACTATGTTATGCTTCTCATCGGTAATTACAACACCTTACTAATTGTCAAAAAAGTTGACCACGGCATTTATCTCGACGGCCATGAATTTGGCGAAATTCTGCTCCCAACCCGCTATGTCCCTAAAGATGCAGAAATAAATACTTCTATTGACGTTTTTATCTATAATGATTCCGAAGACCGGCTTATCGCCACGACAGAAATTCCCTTTGCAAAGGTCGGCGATTTTGCCTACCTCAAAGTGGCTTCGGTACGGCCCGAAGGCGCATTTTTAGATTGGGGCCTGCCCAAAGAACTGCTGGTGCCCTTTCGCGAGCAAAAAATCACCATGACAGAAGGTAAATCATACATTGTTGCCGTATTTCTCGACCTAGCCACCAACCGTATCGCTGCCTCTTCAAAAATTGAAAAATTCCTAAAAAAAGAAATCACCGACCTGTCTGATAATCAAATAGTGGATATTATGATTGACCACGAAACCGATATCGGATATACGGCCATAGTCAACAATGCCTACCACGGCTTGTTGTATAAAAGCGAAATTTTTCAACCCCTGCCTAAAGGCATGAAATGCACCGCCTGGATAAAAAAAATCAGGGAGGATAACAAAATTGACCTGAGCATGACCGAGCCTGGCCGCAATAAAATTGGACCCCTGGCCGATAAAATTCTGGCCGAACTAAAAAACAACCACGGTTTTTTGCCCTTGAACGACAAGAGTCCTTCCGAAAACATATATGCCAGTTTTCAACAAAGCAAAAAATCCTTTAAAATTGCGCTGGGCTACCTGTACAAGCAACATTTGATTACCATCAGCGATGATGGCATAAATTTGGTCAATAGGTAATTTCGTGAAAATGATGAACAAATAAGAGTGATTTCCTGTTAAAGAATGGTAATTTTTTCGGAATAAACCACTTTATCCGATTGGACTTTTATGATGTACAATCCTTTCGGAATTTCAGAAATATCAATATATTGAAGACCTGGCTCAAGGAATTCTTCTCTGATAACTTTTCCGGTCAGATCTATCAAAAATAATTTTCCTGCTCCTTCAGATTCCATATTTACATTCAGAAAGTTACTGGCGGGATTGGGAAAGAGTTCAAACTGTTTTGTGGCGTACAAATCTTCCAACGCGGTATAACACGTAAGCGTTGGATAAGCAGCGTTTATCCATGCATTTATTCCGTTGTTCATGTGGTACACTTCCCTGAAGTGTTTATTTTGCATATACGTGAATTTGGTCCGCTTCTGCTGCCGGCAGCACAATGCAAAAGATACATCTTGTTGTGATCAAGCGCATCAATTTGAGCAGAAAAGGTTGCATCATAATAATTGATATTTATTGCATTGTCAATATGCTGAGAACAGAATTCACTGGGTGTACGTACATCCAAAACAACAAAATCGGGATTTACCCCATTGGTATCTACCATAGTATGTGCTTGTGTAACCGTTACATTTATTCTGATTGTGTCTGTTCCAAGTTGCTTTGGCTGGGCGTTTGCATAAAAAAACACAATACAGGCCATCATGGTGAGAATTTGTTTCATAGTTTTATTAATTTAAAATCAAACTTACGCTTTTATTAAGGGTTTTTCAAAAAAAACTAAAAAATATTCGGCTGCATCAGCCTGCCATGCTTGTATTACGCTCTTTCTAATCCTGTGAGGAAAGTAAGGTGGATAAATTTGCGAGTCAATAAATTACAAGTTTCCGCAAATTTCCGGTCTTATTTCACCCATTCGGCAGTAACAGCCTTGGCTGCATCTATTTTTTCGAAACTCCAGGCACCGCCGCCGTCATAAACATAATAAATGTAACCCTCGCCGATACCCATGGGATAAAGCCGGTAGTTTGGCTCTTGCTGCGGAAATGCTGCTGCCGGGCCCGCATTAGCTTTTTCGACAGTGCTGATGGACAATAAAAGCAAACTGGCCGATAGTAAGATGGCGCATATTGACAAGGCCGCAATTAAAATTCTTTTGCTGATAAGATCAAGATTTTTCATTTTTTTTGGTTTTAGTTGTAAAGATACTAATTAACCTGAGTTCAGGGTAATAATTTGCAGTAATTATGGATGCTGTGGCAGCAGAGCCTGCATCGCTTTAGCCATGCCGATGATTGCACTGCCTCCGTCAGCCACCAAATTAATAAATGATGTATCCCCTAAAACTTTTACCCGGCCCTGGTAAAAAAAAATTAGTTACCTTCGCCAAAAATTATACCTGATGAAAGTTGCCGTTACTGGCGCCAGCGGGCATGTCGGAGCAAATTTATGTCCCCTGCTTATCGAAAAAGGTTTTCAAGTCAACGTATTATCCTTTAGGGACGACAGGGCATTTCGCCATCTTCCGCTCCAGATTTTCAAAGGAGACCTGAATGATGCCACGAGCCTCGATGGGTTTCTTGCCGGAGTGGATGTCGTTATCAACACAGCCGCCTATATTTCGGTTAACCTCAATGATGATGAGACTGTGTACAATACCAATGTAAATGGCACTAAAATCCTGATTGACAAATGCCGTGAACACAGTGTAAAACGCCTGATACATTTTAGCTCCATCCATGCTTTCAATCCGCTTCCACTGGATAAATGCCTTGATGAACAAAGACCTCTGGCTACAAATCCTGAATTTATTTACGATCGCAGCAAGGCTGATTCCGAAAAGATAGTCCGTGCGGCAAACTGCAGGGAACTGGAAACAGTAGTGCTAAATCCCACGTCAATCATTGGCCCTGGTGACTACAAGCCATCGTTGATTGGCCGGACCATTATCAACCTGTACCGCAAAAAACTTCCTGCTTTGGTTAGCGGAGGCTACGACTTTGTGGATGTGCGCGATGTGGCGCAGGCAGCCATTAATGCCATTACCATGGCTAAGGCCGGAGAAAAATACCTGCTGTCGGGAAAATGGCACTGCATCAAAGAATTTGGTGATATTTTCAGCGAGGTGAGCGGCGTAGCCAGACCATGGTTCATTTGTCCGCTATGGCTGGCAAAAGCTTCGGTGCCTATCGTCAGGCCTTTTCTTAACAAGGAAATCAAAGTGGTTTTTAACAGGCAAACCATCAAAATTCTGGAAGAGAGTAACCGGCATATCTCCTCGGCCAAGGC
>DAONFU010000002.1:17292-20077 GCA_035403765.1 Bacteroidales bacterium | reverse complement strand
CTGGTCAATAACCGTCTGGGCTGGGTGGTGATGGAAGCCCCGCCCCTGCTGCTTTTCTCCTTCTTTTTTTTCTGGGGCCATAACGATACCAACCTCGTGTGTCTGGCAATTTATTCCTTTTGGATGATACACTACTTGCACCGCGACCTGATTTTTCCTTTTCGATTGAAAACCCAGGGCAAAAAAATGCCGGCTGCCTTAATGAGTTTTGGATTGATATACAATGTTTTCAACGCCTTTTTCAATGGCTATTACCTGGGATTTTATGCCGATTACCAAATCACCTGGTTTACCGATTACCGTTTTGTTATAGGCGCCATAATTTTTATTGCCGGTTTTATCATTAATATACAGTCGGACAGTATCCTCTTCAAGCTCCGCAAAGATACGGTGGACTATAAGATACCTTATGGCGGGCTGTATCGCTTTGTTTCTTGTCCGAATTACCTCGGCGAAATAATGGAATGGCTTGGGTTTGCCATATTATCCTGGTCGCTTGCAGGCTTTTCGTTTTTTGTATGGACCACGGTAAACCTGCTTCCCAGGGCTTTTTCGCACCACGAATGGTACCGAAAGAATTTTCCTGAATATCCAGCAAACCGGAAAGCTATTGTGCCTTTTATCGTTTAGACTGCCTTTCCAACCTAAATTGACAGGCTTTGGCACGCAGGACCTATCCGTCCTTAAAGAATTAAACTTTTTGCATTTTGGCCCGTGCGGCTTTGATGGCCTCGGCATGGGTGTGATGAAAACACAGGGAGTATCTGAAAGGACATATTTGCACGCTTTCAGATATCCCATCGGAGGTTGGCCCGGATTGGCCATGTTGTGTGTTTTCACCCGGAACCGGGACAGCGACAGTGCTGGAATTATGAGTTGCCGGCGAATGATAAACCGGACAAATGAAAAAATTTATTAATGCACAAGAAGCACTCATGAGTATGTTATGCTATTGTTTTTATTGGAATAAGCAAGAAAAGGCTAAAAAACATCCCGATACGGTTTTTATACCACTTCCTCATAATCAAAAAAAGCACTTACATATCCATAAAAGGAATTGAAGACTTTTTTCAGCCCGCCTTCATTTCTTTCAGCTCTGGGGGTGCTTTTCTCAACTTTGACTTTTCTGGTAGCTTTCTTTTCAAATTTCAGATTCAGAGCTTCTTCCTGCATAAGCCTTTTTTGTTTTTCTTTTTCCACATCATCTTTTAAAACGTTGCGGCTAAATTTTGTTACCTGACCTTTTTTTGGCGAATATATTTCCATGACCTTAACTTATTAAATTTTTATTTTTTTTCACAATGCAATGATACAACATTTTTTTATTAAAACGCAAATTTAAAGAACTATATTTCAATTATTTACACATTTTTACCTTAACTTAAAAATTTTAAATTGTTAAGATAATTTACAATTAATTCTACTTAAGTTCTTAATTTTTTTTCTTAAAAATTTGCATAATGAATTTTGTTGTATTATATTTGTGCCTTAAAATTTTAATAATGGCCGAAAAGTATCCGTTTTCGATGCATGATGCCGAGCACATCCTCAGCTCTACCGACCATATTGTGCCGGGCATGAGCAGAGTGGTGTACGTGTATTATTCGGCTATACACCGGCAAATAAGAAGCGTGGAAGCCCTCCCGCCCTACGGCGATCCTAAAGACCTCAGGCCGTTTTTTCTTGACGAAAAAGACCTCCCGATAATCAAAAAGATGAGGGAACAAAAAAATGATTTCCTATGGTATGCTGAAAAAGAATTGACTTTTTTATTCGGAAATGAAAACGCTCCTTACGGCGACATACCCAAAATAGATGCCGCACAAAATAAAAAAAACATACAAACGGCGAAAAAAGAAAATGGTCAGACTTCCACCGATGAAGAATCGCTGCGTCACATCCTGATGATAACCATTAGAAACGAACACGATAACAACAACGACCTGTTCTTTTATTTTTATAATGCCAACCTTAGTAATTACCGCCTGAGCAATTCATTGGATGCCTTGGTGCATTACGACAAGAGGGTGATCGGACTTAAAATGTTCAACATGATAAACCTGTTGGTAGAAACCAGCAGAAATTATCGCATAAAGTTGAAAAATACAATTACCGACCTGAAAAACAAGAACGAGGTATTAAAAAAATCGCTGGCACAAAGCGAGCAGCAAAATGAATATTATCATAAATCTGTTGTGGATTATGCGCTTGAAATTCTGCATAAGCTATCATCCGAAAGCCAACAGTATGAATTTGAATTATCAGAAAGTGCCGTCAGCAAATTCAAGGGATTTAAAGGCAATCTACACACCTTGGAGAAAAAGCTAAAAGAAATTACCGATAACAAGGCCTTGCAAAATATTGACCAACAACCTGGTAATGATTTTGAGGCCGCCATGACCTGGGAATTTGAAATAGAGAAAAGTAAGAAAACCTTATTTATTGAAACCAGCGACCTCAATTTTGAAACATTGACCGAACAGGCCATTATTGCGAAGATAGGAAAAACCGACGGGTCGATCACAAGCACCGTTAAGCTGTTCGACAAGCTGGAAGAATCTTCTGAAAAGGTCAAAAAGGAAGGATTGCCGCTTACGGCCTATAACGTGGGGCAAAAATGCCTGCGCAAGATGTCGCCGCCGGCCATCACCTTTGCCTTGAGGGTACATGGCGACTGGCTAATTCAGGTACTTGAAGAAAATAAAGACAAGTGGCCAATCATCCGTAATGAGTTTAAACCCCTGATTAACGCTATAATCCAGGTTCAGACGGAAAAAGCCAAAAA
>DAONFU010000002.1:0-17192 GCA_035403765.1 Bacteroidales bacterium | reverse complement strand
ATTTTCAATGGTGTTGAGGGCTATGCTGCCGGCCTGGTAATTGCGGGATTTGCCGAGTCCTTTGGTGCCCATAATCACCATGGCATACCGGTGTTTCTTACAATAATCGGGGATGGCTGTGACGGGGTCTTCATACACAATATTGGTGCTGACCTTTATCTCGGGCAGGCCCTGCTCCCTGATGTACAGGTTAATGGTAGCCTTGAATTTGCTCATGGCATCTTTCACTTCCATTTTCTCATCATTAAAGATATTGCCCATGCCTATCTGATAGCTGAACGCATCGGGAAAAATGTTGGCCATAGGCTGCATGGAATAACAGGCATACATGAATTTTACTTCGGCATTTATTTTTGAAGCCACCTGCAGGGCATAGTATGCCGCATTGAGCGAATCCTTTGAAAAGTCAACCGGACAAATAATCTTGTTAATATTTTCTGATTTGCCGGCGGCGGTTTTCAACTCCTGTTTGTCGGCATTTTTGATGACCTGCAAAGCTTTTTTGGCATCCGAATCTTTTACCATAACCTTTACTCCTGTGGCGATATGCGATTGTATGAGGTTGACATTGGCCAGGTAGGTTTCAATACCTTCAAATTCAAGCAGGCTCTTCAGCAACAGGGCTTTTGAATAATTTGTTGAAGTAATGATTATTAATTTTGCTTTCATAACTCAATTTTTCTATAAAAATAAGGTATTTTTGTTGAAAAAGCAAGTTATTCCGTATATATATGTTTACTGACAAGCAGATTTTTTATCAAATGCTGGCGCAAACCTCTGACAATGCTATGGCCTTGGAAGTTTCGCATGCCGATGGTGTTTTTTTGTACGGGACTGATGGCCGCAGGTATTATGATCTTATTTCGGGGGTTTCGGTCAGCAACGCCGGACATAATAATGCCGAAATTAAAGCAGCTATCCACGAGCAGGTGGAAAAATACACTCATCTGATGGTGTACGGCGAAATGATACAATCGCCGCAGGTTCGTTATGGGCAATTATTGGTATCCTTGTTGCCTGCACAGCTCAACAATGTGTATTTTGTAAATTCAGGCTCGGAAGCTACCGATGGCGCCATAAAACTCGCCAAGCGTTACACCGGCCGCACCGAGGTGATAGCTTATCAAAACGCATATCATGGCAGCTCGCAGGGTTCGCTGAGCGTGTTGGGGCACGAAGCACTCAAAAGGGCTTTCCGGCCGCTGATACCAGATGTGCGCTTTTTGAAGTTTAACGACATGCACAACCTGGCCGTCATCAGCGAAAGAACTGCCTGCGTAATTGTGGAGCCGGTTCAGGGTGAGGCCGGCATAGTACTCCCCGAAGAGGGTTATTTGCAAAAACTTCGCGAACGTTGTAGTGAAAGTGGCGCCTTGTTGGTTTTCGATGAGATTCAAACCGGTATCTGCCGTACAGGAAGAAACTTTGCCTTTGAACATTATAATGTGGTGCCCGATGTTCTTGTTTTGGCCAAAGCTCTTGGCGGCGGCATGCCTTTAGGCGCATTTATTTCTTCCAAAGAGATTATGCAAACACTTTCCTTCAACCCGGTGCTGGGACATATAACTACCTTTGGAGGCCATCCGGTATGTTGTGCTGCGGGTATGGCATCCCTAAAGTATTTATTAAAAAATATAAATAATTCTGATACTGAAAATAAGGTTGAGTTATTTCACTCATTACTTAAAGATAATATCCATGTAAAATCCATCAGGTATAAGGGTTTACTTATGGCAATTGAACTGGGCGATGCCAATAAATTGCAACAATTTATTAAGCTGGGATTGGAAAAAGGACTTGTTTCGGACTGGTTTTTGTTTTGCGATACGGCCTTTCGAATTTCTCCCCCACTGACTATTACCGAAGAAGAAATTAGGGATGTGTGCAGGATAATCGGAGAATGCCTGAAAGAGATCAGGTGATATGTCAGGATGAATCTCCTTCTCCTGTCCCTCCTGTCAATCCTTCATGATACATCTGATGATGTCGCGCAGCCTTTCCACATCGTTTTTATTAAAAACACGGTTAAATGGCTCAATACCAACATTTAACTTAAGACTCAGGGGCTTCATGGCTTGCATTTTTTCGAGGTCTTCGGAACGTATGGGATAGTCAACCATATATTCGGTCCATGCCTGATCGCCATAGTGAGGAATGGGTTTCACCCGGGCATTGGAAGACAGTGTCAAAATATCACCGCCCGAAAGATAAACAGAAACCTTTGCATTTTTTTCGATAACCTCACGCAAAGCCCCGCTAATCCAGAAATTAAGCGTAAAGACATAAGTGGTGTCCGTTCTGGAGATGTAAATATAAAAAATATCCGTCCCGGTAAGTTTGGTTTTTATTTTTTGTACAGGGGTATTGGTGGCAGGGTCCGTTTTGTTGATTTCAAATTTACAGGTATTACTTTGAGATATAGCACTGTATGACAATATGTTATAAAAAACAAACAAGAATAAAAATTTGAGGGTTTTCATAGTTGGTTTTTTGTGTTCACACAAAAATACAAAAATCGTGCTATTTCCGAAATACAAAAATGAAAGAAAAGGCCGGCATAACATTTTTGCTTTTAATACAATTAATTAATAAATTTGGTGTCTCAATTAAGACAATCCAATAAAAAATCAAAAAACAGGATAATAAAGATAATCAAATGAGAAAAAATAAATTCGCGGTCATCATTCTTATAATAGTATTATTTTTAGTTTCCTGTGAGGGGCCGAAAATTTTTTCAGTGACTGTTATTGACAAAGCAACACAGCGGCCTGTTGATAGTGTTTTTGTAATTGTTAAAGTAAAGGCCGGCAACAAAGAAAAAACCGCTTATAAAGTAGAAGGTTTCACAGATGCCTCAGGCAATTTCACCAGGGAAGAAATGATCGGCTATGGCCTTAGTCTGAAGCGTTGGCATTTTTTTATGGAATATGATAAAAAAGGCTATGTTCATAAAATAGAGACCGACCGTACCGAAGGTGTGGTTGAGTTAGAGCCTTCGCACTAAATTGATAAAAATATTCCACACAACGCATTAATTTTCACTGATTTACCTAATATTACAAGTCAGCATTTTTTTGTCTTCAATGTAGGCGGTAAGCTTATCCCCTATTTTCACAGGCCCCACGCCAGCGGGGGTTCCGGTAAATATCAGGTCGCCCATTTTAAGGGTGATAAAACGTGATACGTGGGCAATGATTTTGTTGATACTAAAAATCATTTCGCTGGTGTTGCCCGTCTGCACGATGGTGTCATTTTTTTTCAAAGAAAAATTGATGTTTTGCATGTCGGGAAAGTTATCCAGAGGTACAAAGCTGCTAATTGGCGCCGACCCGTCGAAGCTTTTGGTTTTTTCCCAGGGCAGTCCGTTCCTGATGGCTTCGGCCTGCAGGTCGCGGGCAGTCATATCGAGGCCGACAGCAATTTCGTTGTAATAGGTGTGGGCAAATTTTTCCTGTATGTATTTGCCTACTTTACAGATTCGAAATACTATTTCCACTTCGTGCTGGATATCGGTTGAAAAATCCGGATAAAAAAACGGTCGGTTGCGCATCACCAGCGCCGTATCGGGTTTCAGAAAAAAAACCGGTTCGGCCGGTGGCCGGTTGTTTAACTCTTTGATGTGATTGCTGTAATTGCGGCCGATACAGATGATTTTCATTTGGGCGAAATTTTCACCGACGACTTGTTGAATCCTCTCAACTTAATAGCGCTGATAACTCTTTTGGTCGATAAAGGAAATTCGGCTTTCGACATCCAGTCGTAGTACGAAGGTTCTTTCTGAAAGACTTCTTCCACCGGTTTACCTTTGTGTTTACCGAAATTGAACACTTCCACATTGTTTTCGTTATACACAATATGCCCCACCAGGTCAACATTCTGCGATTTAAAGGAGAAGTTATGAAGAGCCTGCACATCGTTGAGGATAGGTTTGCTCACCTTGCCATCGTTGTCGGTAAATTCCGTGTCGAGATACCTGTCGAGCTGCGCCATCAGAATTTCGTAGGTTGCCCTGGTGTCGGCTTCGGCAGAGTGCGCATTTTGAATTTCTTTCTGGCAATAGAACTTATAGGCTCCTTTCAGGGTACGGGGTTCCATTCGGTGAAAGATATTTTGCACATCTACAAAACGCCTGTTGGCAAGGTTAAATTCGATGCCGACTCGTAAGAATTCTTCTACCAGCAGCGGAATGTCGTATTTGTTTGAATTATACCCCGCCAAATCGCAGTTGTCGAGAAATTGATTTAAGTCGTGGGCAATATCTTTAAAGGTCGGGCAATCTTTCACATCTTCGTCGGTAATGCCATGAATGGCTGTAACCATAGGCGGGATGGGGATGGTAGGGTTCAGGCGCATGGTTTTGACCACGGTTTCGCCGGTGGTATCTTCGCGTATTATACATATCTCCACAATACGGTCGGTGGCAATGTTAAGCCCGGTAGTTTCGATATCGAAAATAGCCAGTGGCTTGGAAAGTTTCAATTTCATGATTTATTTTTTTGTGAGCCGGAATGCTTGAGTTATCTGTGCAGCGGGAATTTCCCTGTCGGCAATTTTTATGGTTTCGGTAAGTTCGTTGTACCCTTCGCAGTTTATTTTTATGTCAAACTCTCCCGGGGGAAGAATAATGATAAATCTGCCGGTACGCTTGTTGGGCTTGTAAGTACCTATCAATTTTTTGGAGACGTTATCATGAACAACGATAGAAACTGCAGGGCCTTTTTCTATTTTATTTTGAGCAACCGTAAGGTTTTTTTTATAGGCTTTGGCCAGCGAATCGCTGATGCCGTTCTGGATAATGAAGGCAGAGTCGGCAACTTCTTTCAGGCTGTCGGCTGTTGACTTCAAGGCTTGATAAAAGTTTTCGAAGACATTTAGGGAGTCTGACTCCACCAGGCTGCCTACAAGTGTGGTATAGGCCGGTTTTACATCATTAAAGATGACACGGTAGATATCCAGGTTTCCATAGGAATCTTTTCTTAGCGCTGACACATAGGCATACCTGCCTGATCCGGTAAAAGAAATAGTGGTATTGTCTTCGGGTGTATTAATCGGATAGCCGATATTGACAGGCTCTGAAAAGGTGTTGGTTTCCTTGTTCCATGTAGTTTTAAAAATATCATAGCCTCCCATGCTGTTATGGCCGATGGAGGCAAAATACAGGGTTTTCCCGTCGGGAGCCATATAAGGATAATCTTCATCATAGGGTGTGTTGACATCATCGCCGAGGTTCCTGGGAGCGCCCCACTGTCCTGAGGGAAGCAGTTTGGCCATATAGATGTCACTGCCGCCAAGGCTTTCTTCCCGGGCCGAGGCAAAGAAAAGCGTTTTTTTGTCGTTAGAGATTGTTACAGAGGTAGCGCTTGATTTGGATGTGTTGATATTAGGCCCCAGTACCGTGAAGCGCTGAAAACTCTTTCCTTCCTTGACAGCCATGGCAGCCTGCATTTTGGTGTCCAGATTATCCAAAAAAGCAAAAAGGTGAGAGCCGTCGGCTGATAAGCCGCAGGATTCTTCCACCAGCGGAGTGTTAATTGAGGTTACCATTCTCTTTGACTTTTCCCATACCCCATATTTGTTTTCGGAATAAAAAATATCGGCGGTATAATATCCATCATAATCCAGCAGGTTGCCGATGTTGCCCTGGCGTTTGGATGAAAAATAAATTACTGTTTCTTTTTTGTTTACATAAGGGTTGTAATCAGGATAAGCGGAGTTGATGCGGGCACCAGCATTTTCAAAAGTAACATTAACAGGATTTTTGATTAGTTCCATGCCATTTTCGCACATTTCAATCTGTCGTTCGAGGGGTATGTAGTTCAGGTCTTTGTTGTTGACGATAAGTTTTTTGAATTGCTGGAAACATTCGATGGCTTCTTCGAAACGATAGGCTACCATGTAGGCAACACCGAGCTGGTACATGGCCTCGGGGTCGTATTCCTTCTGACGGGTAACTTCTTCAAGGAAAAAGATGGATTTCAGCTTGTCGATATTAGTATTCAGATAACAGATGCCCAAAGGATAAAAATAGTCGGGGTTGTTAGAATCTTTGGCATACAAAAATTGGTATTCCTTAAGGGCAGTGGCATAATCGCCGAAAAGAAAAAACTGCCGGGCAATTTTTTCATCGCCTGAAGCTTCAACATTCTTTTGGGGCAACGCTTCATTAGCGGACAGAAGCAAACAAAAATATAATCCTAAGTAAAAAGAAAATCCTTTTTTTAATGACATCTGAACAAGGTGGTTTTATTTAAAAAAATCTTCAGGCAAAAATATAAAAACTCGAAGTCAGTAACAATGATTTTATAAGAAGTTATAAACACACTGACAATGGTCTTTGCGAACTTATTTCCGTCCGAGCCTGGAAAAGCCTTTCAGCATAATGCCGATATCGGTGGATATTCTGTAGTCTTTGGCGTACAAGATGTTGAGGCTGTCGGCGATTTCGTCGGAGATATGCTGAAGTTTGAGGGTGTCGGTAGGATTGAGGACACCTTTGCGAATAGCCGGCAGTTTGTGTAGCTCTGCGGTTTCGGATTTACAAAACCCCACCCATGATTTTGCCCCTGCAAGCACTAAAAATATGTTTTTAATAAATCCCAGGGGATTTTCTGCAACAAAGGCTGCCAGCGGGAACAAAGCCAGCAGTAGCAATCCAGAGATGATATCGAGCAGCCGTTTGCTCCGGCGGCTGGAAACTTTGCTGATGGCATTGACATTGAGCACATAGAGCTCGCCACCGGTATTTATGGAGTTACTGCCAATTATGGTCATGCTTTCGGGAGGAGCAATTTTGTATTCGGTATTAGCATACTGTAACTCGGTCATTTTATCGATGATAAGTTGCGGCGGCATGGATTTGGAGCAAAAAATAACTTCATCAATTTTGTAAATATAAATGATGTCGGCCAACTGGGTGATATTGCCGATAAAGCCTTTGGCAGCATCATATTTTTCGTTGATGTTTACCAGGCCGATGAAGCCGTAGCTGATCAGGGTCTTTTGCAACAGGGCCGCTACCCGTTGTGCTTCATCCTCGTCACCAATAATGATAAAGCGTTTATTGTCTTCCGAGCCCAGTTTAAACTGTTTAAAATGCAGCAGGTTCAGCAAAAACCGAAGGCTGACCATCGACGCGGCGGCCCATCCCGCGCCCAACAATATCAGCGCCCTTGAAAACCGCTGCTGTTCGCCCAGCAAAGCATACACAGTGAGAATCAGTACAGTGCCTATGGCTACGCCCTGGAAGATCTTTAGCGGGCGAACGGGCTTATCGTAACCTCCGCTGAAATATACTGAAAGCAGCCAGGTTAAAATGTATATCGGCACGGCAATGGCGATGAATTCGATAGGATACGTTCCTCCTCCGCGAAAGATCACATGAGACTCCCAGTAATTTTTTATAAAATAAATACCAGTAAAAATTATGGTGGCATCGAGCAGTGGGATGAAAACATGTTTTAAAAAACGATGGGCAATAGCCAGAAAGGCCCTGAAAAAAATGGCAGCCTTAATCAAAAAAGACAGGTAGCTGGCATTTTTCTTAGAAAAATGTTTACGGGCAAAAATAATCATCGCATTATAAAAAACAAGTACATAATTGACGCTGCTTTTCTTGGTACTCTCGCCTTTGTAATGGATGATGCGGGTTTCGGGGAAATAATAATTTTTATAGCCGGCTTGTGTGATACGGTACGACAAGTCGATATCTTCTCCATACATAAAAAACTCTTCGTCAAGCAGTCCGGCAGTTTCGAGGGCTTTTTTCCTCAAAAGCATGAATGCGCCAGATAATATATCCACTTCGTGAATCTTGTCTTTGTCTAAGTATCCGAGATGATATTTTCCAAAGATCTTTGATTTGGGGAAGAGCCTGGCCAGCCCAAAAACTTTATAAAAAGCTACCGCCGGCGTGGGCAATCCTCTTTTTGATTCGGGCAAAAAATGCCCTTTGCCGTCGAGCATCTTCACTCCCAGCCCACCCCCTTCAGGATGAGCATCCATAAAGTGGATGATCCGCAAAAAAGTGTCTTCTTCCACCACGGTGTCGGGGTTTAACAGCAGCACATACTCGCCGCAACTTTGCCTGATGGCCTGGTTGTTGGCTTTTGAAAAACCCTTATTGTCGCTGTTTTCGATGATTTTTACTTCCGGAAACTTTTCGCGCACCATAGCTACCGAGCCATCCACCGAATTGTTGTCCACCACAAAAACCTCCATACCAATACTTTGTCCGGCTTTGATAACCGAATGCAGGCATTGTTCCAGGAAGTATATTACGTTGTAATTAACAATTATTACCGACAGTTTCATTTGGAAAATTAAAAATCAGGCATCAAAAGTACTTTTTTACTCAATTATTGACAAAAGGTTTTATGAATTTATAAAAAACATGCTTCCGGCGTCAAACAGAGGGCCATTGTAAAGCTCGATAATATCATAACCGCAGTTTTCAACAAACTCTATAACGTTGTTTTTTTCATTTAAATATGTAAGCGACCCGCTGATGAACAATTTTTTTTGATTTATGCCGCAGCAACCTCCCCAGAAACCGTTAGAAAATCCGGGGAGCACAATATTTTCGGGACAGATGTAGCAAACTTTCAGGTTACGACCTTGCAAAAGCTTGCCGGTAACCCTGTCGGAGGTAATAAAATTGGTGTCATCCAGGGCCACCAGGTTGCAACGGGTGTATGCCTGCGGGGTGTTTATCACCGTTTTATTTTTGCATTTTAGCAAGAGGGTTTCATCAGTGTGTTTTACGTTGTGAATCAGGTGCTTATTGCTGACAACAGCGTTATAATGAGCCGTGCGGGGATATTTGTTGCCCAAATGTGCATTGCCAAGCACAAAAGGGATATTATTTCTGGAAAAAATTTGCAGATAGGTTTCAGGAATGTTGGGTGCTACAATCAATTCATTGCCGACAGGGCACATAAAAATGTCGGGGTGTCCGCTGATGGCTTCGTAAACTATGCCGGAACTTTCGAATTCAATCAGGGTGCCAAAAGTTTTCAGTTTGTTTTTTGCCCGGGCCGGCATGCGTTTGTCAACGATAATCCACATCAAATTGAAGTTTTTGCATATCCGATGAACGAAGGAAGCGCACTCTATTAAAGTATTGCTTTAAATAACTCTTATTTTCAGATTTATAGCCAATGGCATAGTTATATTGAGAATCAGCTACTCTGATAGTGATATCCTGTTGGCTGTTAATTTTTTGGGTTGGTAAAAGGTGTTGAACAAAGTTTCTTTTCCACACTTTTGTCATAGCCATTTCGCGCAAAGAAGGATGGAAAGGCCCTGCCACCAGTTTTCCACCGGGGGCATATTCGTCGCTTGGGTGCAGGCCTACTTTTATCACGTTAATATCGTTTGCAATATACATTTCAAGAATAGCCGCCACGCGCTCCACGGCTTCAGGGAGCGATAAAGGCATGTATTTTCCGCTGGCATACCATTGTTCGAGTGTAGTATCCTGAAGTACCAATAATGGGTATATCCTTACAAAATCGGGCTGCAAGGCAATTACTTCCCTGGCGGTTTCCAGTTCCATAGCGCAATCCTCTCCTGGCAAGCCAACCATAGTTTGTATTCCCAGGGCAATATGGTATCTTTTTATCATTTTGGCTGCATTTCTAACATCGGCAACATGATGTCCCCTGGAAACTTTTTTCAGGGTGCTTTCGTTCATCGACTGGACTCCGAGTTCGATTGTTTTCACCTGGAATTGCTTCAGCAGTTGTAATTTTTCGTCATCGATAAAATCGGGCCGTGTTGAAATGCGGATGCCATTTATTTTGTTTTCAGCAATATAGGGCTTTACGGCCTCCAGATAGAGGCGCTGTTCTTCCAGACTCAGACAGGTAAAGCTTCCGCCAAAAAAAGCTAGTTCTACCCTGGCGCCATGCCCATTGATGGTGGAAAGTTTTTGCCGGATGATGGCGTGGACTTCTTCTATATCGGGGGCTTTTTGTATTCCGGAAATATATTTCTGGTTACAAAAAACACATTGAAACGGACAACCCAGATGAGGAATAAATATGGGGATGTTAAAATGCACCGGACAATAGACTTTTATCTTGACCTCAACCGTTCCTGCCGTACTTTAAGCATTTGCTGATGTTCTTCTTCGGTGGAGTTTGGGTCTTTCATCTGTAGAAAAGTAGCGCAGGGCAGTTCGGCGCACTGTCCGCAATCGCTGTACCCACGCTGGGTTACCCCGCAATCATACAAAGGACAAACCTTTGAAGGCATCATTTCTTTGGCCCAGAATGTGGAGCCTTTAATTGCATGGCAACCATCGCATAACTTTTTATAATGTTCACATTCATCGCACCACAAGCCGCAGGCTGAAAGAATTTTATCAGTTTCCATAAAATATATTTTTACAAAAATACATAATGAATGCGGGTTTTTAAAAAAAAATTACCTTTGCAATACTCTAATGAAACGTGTTGTTTCCATATTACTTGTTCTTACATTGTTTTTCAATGTTTTTGCCTATTTTCTCGCTTTTCGCATTGCGATAAAAAATTGCAACAGGCATTATCACGGACGAATCTGCAATTTCAGTTATGGAAGTACAGGCGATTATATTATCCTCGATGGTGTACTACCCACAGATGAACTTGCTGGTCTGCTGTTTGGAAATGATGAATATATTTATCAGGGGAGGCCGTTTGAGTTTGTTGATATTGCTGGAACCCCCGACATCACAGCGCCTCTTTGCTCTGGGGAACAAGGCAATGAAAAATGGCAGACTGTATTTAACCATCGCCTGGCCCAACTTGATAAAAAAGGGATTCCCTTGCAGCAGTCAACGGGCAGGCTCATTATTCCCGTTTTTAAAGTGCCTGTTCCTGAAAAACTGGCCTTGCAAATTTTTCAGCAAGGACGGCAATACCAGCCCTTTTTCTATTTCTATTCGGTTCAAACATCTGTATTAAAGACTGTTTTTGTTCCACCGAAAATGTCATAATTGCAAGCAGAAATCTCAACCTTTTGGCCTAAAGTATTTTATAGCCATTCTTTTTAATTTTTGTCACACTTTTTATTAAAACACAATGAAAAAAAATATAATCTTATTGTTTTTTACCTGCAGTTTTTGTTTTCATGGTTTTTCGCAAAAACTGTTTGTCGGCGACCTTAAAACAGGACAATCTGTTGAAAATGTCGCTCTTTCGAGCAAAAAACCCTTCGCCCTGGCTGCTACAGATTTTAAGGGAGAAACGGACATCACTGGTTTTGCAGGGGCAGAGCGTATAGAAATCAGGCATTTAGGATATAAGACAGAGTATCTGAGTTATGCCGAATTGAGCCGTTTAGCATTCAAATTATTTATTAAGCCCGTGGGTGTTTCGCTGGATGAAGTAGTGATTTCGGCCACCAAATGGAGCCAGCAGGCCAACGATATTCCGGGAAAGGTAACGGTTATCCACCCGAAAGAAATCAGCTTGCAAAACCCTCAAACGGCGGCTGATATGCTGGCTGCTTCCGGAAAAGTGTTCGTACAAAAAAGCCAGCAAGGCGGCGGAAGTCCTATGATCAGAGGCTTTGCCACCAACCGGCTGTTGTATTCGGTAGATGGCATCAGGATGAATACCGCCATTTTTAGGTCGGGCAACCTTCAAAATGTCATTTCGCTGGATGCTTTTGCCATAGAGGAAGCCGAGGTGCTGTTCGGACCGGGTTCTGTAATTTACGGCAGCGACGCTATCGGCGGGGTGATGAGTTTTCAGACATTGACACCCCGTTTATCCACAACAGGTACTACCCTGTTTTATGGCAATGCAGTATCGCGTTATTCGTCTGCCAATAATGAAATAACAGCGCATTTTCATGCCGGCGTAGGTTGGAAAAAATGGGCGCTGCTGACCAGCATTTCCACCAGCAAATTTGGCGACCTGAAAATGGGCAGCTATGGGCCGGAAGAATGCCTTCGCCCCTTTTATGTGCAGCGCCAGGACAGTGTGGACGTTGTTGTTACCAACGACGATCCAAAGGTGCAACGTCCTTCAGGATATTCGCAGATCAACATGATGCAGAAAATTCGTTTCAGTCCTTCCGACAAATGGGATATTCAATATGGTTTTCATTATTCCGCAACCTCGGATTATGCGCGTTACGACCGCCATATAAGATATAAAAAAGGATTACCACGTTACGGAGAATGGTATTACGGTCCCCAGAAGTGGATGATGAACTCGCTGAATGTTACTCATAATGCCAACAACAAGGTGTACGACCAGATGACAGTGCGCCTGGCCTGGCAATCTTTTGAAGAGAGCCGTATCGACAGGGATATCAACAAGGACGACAGACATATACGGATGGAAAATGTAGAGGCAATCTCGGGAAATATTGATTTTAACAAATCGCTGGCAGATAAACACCAATTTTTCTATGGCGTGGAAGTGGTTTACGATGATGTTAAATCAACAGGCCAGGATGAAGACATATCCACAGGAGCTATCATGGACGGCCCTTCGCGTTATCCCAGGTCGAACTGGTCTTCGTACGCAGCTTATCTGAACTATCAGTTTAAAATTTCAAAAAAAGTTTTACTTCAGTCGGGTATCAGATATAATCACTATTTGCTCAATGCTGATTTTGACACCACCTTTTATCCGTTTCCTTTTACCACAGCAAAAATCAACAAGGGGGCGCTTACCGGCAGCCTGGGCGTAGTATATCGTCCAACGGAAAAATGGGTGCTGAATATGAATCTTTCCACAGGTTTCCGTTCGCCCAATGTGGATGATTTGGGCAAAGTGTTTGATTCGGAACAGGGAGCGGTGGTAGTTCCCAACCCCGGCCTGAAAGCCGAATATGCCTACAATGCCGAGATTGGCGTGGCAAAAGTTTTTGGCGATATAGTAAAGATAGATGTTACGGGATTTTATACCTACCTGAACAAGGCTATGGTGCGACGTGATTTTACGTTGAACGGCTCGGACAGTTTAATGTATGATGGCGCCATGAGCAAGGTGCAGGCCATGCAGAATGCCGCCTTTGCACAAATTGTGGGGGTGCAGGCAGGCTTTGAGGTAAAACTTCCGGTAGGTTTTGGGCTGTCGTCGGACTTTACCTATCAGAAGGGTATCGAAGAGCTTGACGACGGCAGTAGAAGCCCCTCACGACACGCAGCACCCTGGACCGGTGTGAGCAGGTTGTCCTATAGCTATAAAAAAATGTCGTTACAGTTATATTCGGTGTATAGCGGCGGAAAAAAATTCAATGACCTTCCTGAAGAAGAAAAAGGCAAACCCGAAATTTATGCGGTGGATGGTGATGGCAAACCTTATTCGCCGGGTTGGTACACACTAAACTTCAAAGGAATGTACGACCTTACGGACAACTTTACTATTAGCGCAGGGCTCGAAAATATTACCGACCAGCGTTACCGGCCATACAGTTCGGGTATTGTGGCGCCGGGAATAAATTTCATTATCGCGCTAAAAGCCAAGTTCTAAATGAATTATTTAATATTTTTGTTGCTTAATTCTCGAAATATTATGAAAAAACAGACACTTGTCCTGTTATTTTGTGTGGGTAGCCTGTTGCTTCAGGCAAAGCCAGTGGAAAGGACCAAGGCCATTAGTATTGCCCGGACATTTTATGTACACATTACCAACATTTCAAAGCCGGCACCGGCAGTGCTCAGCACTGAAGAATACTTCACAGGGAACAGATTGTCATATTATCTGGTTAATTTCATCAATAAAGGTTGGGTACTGGTATCTGCTGATGATGAAAGTTTTCCTGTAATTGGTTATTCCGATGAAGGCAATCTTGATTTGGCCGACCTCCCTCCTGCATTGCGCTGGTGGCTTGATGGGCAATCCGAAGAAGCCATTCAGGCAGCAGGCAAAAATACCGGATATACTTCCTATATCAGCGACACATGGGAAAAACTCAGCAAGAACACCCTGGAAAAGAGTCATCCCAAGACACAGGTAAACCCGCTGTTGACCAGCCGTTGGAACCAGGATGCCGGCTATAATTTTCATTGTCCTGAATACCCTTCGGGGCCCGGCGGAAGATGTTATGCTGGTTGTGTGGCTACCACCATGGCCCAGATTATGTATTATCACAAATACCCCGAACACGGCACCGGCAGCCATTATTACAGTCATGTTTTTTTTGGAACGCTGGGAGCTAACTTCGAAGAAACATTTTATGACTGGCCGGCTATGACCAATACCCTCAACAACAGCAGCAAGGAATCCATATCTACCCTGATTTCACATTGTGGTATTGCGGTCGATATGAATTACTCGCCGCTGGGCTCATCCGCCAGTTCTACTAATGTTGCCGATGCCCTGAAAAACCATTTCAACTATTCTTATCGTGTGAAATACCATGAAAGAAGCGACTATGAAAATAATCAGTGGCATCAGATGCTTATCGACAACCTGGAAATGCAGCTCCCGGTTTACTATAGCGGTTCGGGCAGCAGCGGCGGACATGCCTTTGTGTGCGACGGTGTAAAAGACTCGTGTTTTTTTCATTTTAACTGGGGATGGAGCGGCTATGCTAACGGCTATTTTTATCTTTCGAATCTGAACTCCGGCAACGGCGATTTTACGGCAGCACAGGCTGCCGTTATGTACATCGCCCCTTATGACTATCCTTATTGCATGGGCGAAAAACAGTTAACCTCCCAATACAAATCGTTTAATGACGGCAGTAATTTTTCATATTATTGGAACGACACTGATTGCAGTTGGCTGATTGCTCCCGATTCTGCTGACCACATCACGCTGATTTTCAATTCGTTTTCTACCGAAGAAAATCATGATATCCTAAGTATTTACAAAGGTGAAGACGCTTCCGACTCGCTTATCGGACACTTTTCAGGAAGCACTATTCCAGCTCCAATAACCGTTTCGGGCAACAGGCTATTTTTGCGCTTTGTTACGGATGGTAATACGCAGGCACAGGGATGGACAGCCACCTATTCCACAATCAATTATTCGGGCATTACCGAAGAAACCGGCAAAACAGAAATAGCCCCCTATCCCAATCCTGCATCAGATTTTGTCAGCATTAGTATTCCCGATGCAGGCTCCATTACATCAATAACATTTTATAATCTGACGGGAGAACAATTTTCTCTGCCAGCATCCTATGAAAACAAAAACTTGCTAAAAATTAACGTTAACGACCTGCCGCCAGGTTGCTATTTTGTAAAAATTGTTAGCGAGGAAAAGATCTATTATGGAAAAGTGATAATTCAGCGTTAATTTTTTTAATTAATTAAAAAGGCCTTTTCGGGGCCTTTTTTTTTTAAAACTCATACCCTGCCATCAGGCGAAAATTTGATTCTTTGGCCACATAACCCGGAGAGTTAAGGATATCAGTCAGGCCGTACCAACCTTCCGCCCCGATTGTGAAATGCTTGTATTTAAACCTAAGCTGCACACCGATATTACATCCAAAAGGAAATACATCTTCTTTGATATTATCCGCGGGTTTGGTGATTTCTCTGATATAACGTTTTAGAGGGGTAAATACATAATGGCCTTTTATCAATGGGCTAACCTGAAACATGTTATTGAAATCGACAGACAAACCTGCTCCGGCTTCAAATGAAGCGAATGAATATATATCGTATTCTCCTTTATCATTTGGCAGTTTAAATTTGCCGCCAAAAGTGTAGTAACTTAAAAATGTCTTTACTTTCAGGCTGTTCGATTTTCCAAAGTTTTTTACGGTTATATCGTAATGAAGCCGCAGACAGGGTTGCATCCAAAAGCGATTATACCTATTGACCGAGTCTCCTCCAGATCTGTTTTTTTCTGAACGTGTCATTATATTGTATCCCATGCCGGCTTCAATGCCAAGTCCGGTGGGTGTTTTCCTGACTTGCTGCGCCGGCAGGCTGTAAACAAAAAACAATATTGCTACAATAAGAAAAAGTGTTTTTTTATTCATCAGAATCTTTTTTACTCTACTGGAAAATACTTAGTTTTTGCAAATTTATGTTTTTACTTTTAGAAATTTCAAAAACATATTACTTTTACAACATTCAAACTCCCTTTTATGAAAAAAAAATTTTTTCGTTTTGGAATTTTAATTTTTTCCTGTACATTGATTTGCGGTGTGTATTTTACCTCCTGCAGGCCGCTTGCGACGCAATATGAAGAAGATGAAATTATTGATGCCGAATATTACCAGGCAACCAGCCTCACCCCTGCCTCTCAACCCGACTCGGCAATAAGAGCGATGACATGGAACATTCGTTTTGGCATCGGGCGTTCGGAATGGTTTGGCGACGCCTGCGGCAACATAACCGTTTATTCGCAGGAGGATGTATATCCACACCTAGACGCTGTTGTTGCAAAAATCAACGAAATAAAGCCTGATATTCTGCTGCTTCAGGAGGTGGATGTTAATTCAAAGAGGACTTCGTACATAAATGAGCTTCAGTACATTTTGGATAATACTCATTTGAATTATGCCGCTTATGTGCCTGAATGGCGTGCTCAGAATATCCCCAGCGATGGCCTTGGGCGCATGGATATGGGACTGGCGATACTTTCACCGTGGCCAATTGCTGATGCCCAACGGGTGCAACTTGCCTTGCGCGGCGACCAGAGCGGCATAGAAGTGTATTTTTATCTTCGTTCATGCATGATTACCGCCACCATCCAGATTCCGGGGTATAAAGAATTAGCCGTGGCAAATATTCACGCTTCGGCTTTTGCCACGGATGATACCAAACATAAACATTATCAGCAGTTCAAGGAAAAACTTGATGAATTTAATTCCGCTGGAAAATATTTTCTGGCCGGCGGAGACCTGAATACCCTGCCGCCTGGCTCCACCAAACTGGATTATTGCCTGGAAGACATGTGCCCGGGAGAGACGTTTCACCACGAAGGTGATGATCCTATGCACAAGGCCGGAAGTGATTATACGGATGAACAAACATGGTTGTGGGCAATATATAGCGCTTATCAGTGCGCTTTGCCGCTTAATGTATATCTTGCCAATCAAGCAGCTTATTATACACATACTACACGGCCTACTGAAACTTTCGACCGCACGCTCGATTATCTTTTTACAAATTCCCATTGGGTCCCCGGTTCTTTTGTAACACATCAGGATGCCTTTTACGAATCCGACCACTGCCCTGTCAGCTCCTTACTGCTTTTATCCAAATAAAAAATGACCCGCCGTTGAGAATT
>DAONFU010000001.1:0-43291 GCA_035403765.1 Bacteroidales bacterium | reverse complement strand
AGTTTTACAGGGCATACGAACTGATAGAAGCGGGGCGGGCGGCTTATAGATTGGCACAACAGCATAGCGAGTTGAGTGAAAATCATTTATAAATAATAAAAGTGGCATTGAATTTTTTTAAACGAAGAAATCTACTGAAGCAGCTTAATTACCTGGAAGCTACCCCCATCAGGAAATGCGCCTTTGAAACAGCCGAAAACGGCCTGATAACGCTGGTTATCCCGAAATTCAAGAATGAAAAGGTGAACAACTATTTGCTCAGTCCGCGTAAGCGTTTTTTCAGGATTGCCCTCGACGAACTGGGCACCTCTGTGTGGATGCATATTGATGGCACGAAAAAAGTAATGGAAATTTGCAAGCAGGTTTATGATATATATGGGGAAAAAATAATGCCGGTTGACCAGCGGGTAACCCGGTTTCTTACCATGTTATATGAGGGAAAATATATCTCTTTCAAAGAAATTGAAAAAGATTCATCAAGCCAATAATCCCAATCAGCGGACCACCGACACGGTCCCCTTTATTATCCCCTTGTTTTGGTTGTTGTCTTTGTAAGACAATATGTAATAATAAGTGCCTGCGTCAAGGTTTTGAGCATCCCAGTTGTTTTGATAATTGTTGATTTCAAAAACAACCTGGCCGGAGCGGTTGGCAATGGTCAGCGTATTGCTGGAATATTTGTCGAGATTCCTTATTTTAAATAAATCATTATAGCCATCCCCATTTGGTGTGATTACGTTGGGTATTTCCAGGTTGTAGGCATAAGGGTCGGCTTCATTCTCAACCACGTTTTCTGCAGGTGTTTCGTGAATATCAATGGTTTCCGGTAAGCTTTGCACCGGCGTTTCTTTACCGGATGGCTTATCCTGAGCGGTTACTTTATCAATATAATTTTGCAAAGAAGTATGAGTTTCGGCATTCTCTGCTTTTGGCTGCGATGCCTGAAGGTTGTTTGCAGGGCCGTTGTCTGTGGCCGCCTGAACCGCCCGGCCTGTTTCATTGCTGGCGGCAATTGTTGACACCGCGCTTTTGTTGGGACGATTGTTTCCAGGAATACTTGAATTTATCTGTTCTATCAACATTTCCTGGGTGTCGGCAGTATTCTCTTTTCCCCTGGTTTCTGCAGGGATATTAATAGGCTGTTCTGTGGTGGACTTTTTTTCTAAAGGAACAGAAACGATACTTTTATAAATCCTGCTGGCGCCAAAAACAACTCCTACCGCCAGACATGCGGCAGCGGCATATGCAGCCAGCACTTTTATCTGGGCGGCACCCACATTGGTGCCGGAATTGAACGAACGGCTGAGTTTTTTAAAGGTTAAAAAATCAACAGCATCCTTTTTAAATAACTGCAGCTTGAGCGACTGCCATACACCTGACGAAACATCAGGCTGATAATTATCAAGGGCTGTTCTCAGGTACTCATCAAAATTTTTTGGACTGTTATTTAAAAATTCATTCATTTTGTTTTGTTCACTTACTTTTTCGATAATTTGTCTTGTATAATTTTCCGTGCTTTCGATAGTTGCGATTTTGAGGTTCCTACTGTGATATTCAGCATTTCGGCAATTTCTTTATGTTTGTAACCTTCCACCACATACAAGTTCAGCACTATTTTATATCCCTGCGGCATTTGTTGCATGGCATTCAAAATCTCCTCCACAGAATGATTGTCGGTGATATCATAATTGTTATCTTCTTCAATCTCGGTTTCGGCAATGTTTTCGATGTCGGCATGGAAATAATGTTTCAGATTTTTCCGGTAGTTGTTGATGGAAGTGTTAACCACTATCCTCCGTATCCATTGGTCTATCGATCCTTCGCTCCGGTACGACTGTATCTGCGACAGCACCGTCATAAAGGCTTCCATCAATACATCTTCTGCCTCATCCTTACTTTTGCAATACCTCAAACAAACGCCCATCATCGCTGCCTTGTATTTTTCAAAGAGGAATTTTTGCGCTTTCCTGTTACCGGCAATGCATCCCTCAATAATATTTCTGTCAAGGCTCATCTACGATTGTTTTAGACAATAAAAATATTAAAAAGGTTGTTTGACCTTAATTTTTTTTTGGAAAATAAACATATTGAAACAAAAGTTCTGTATTAATTGCTATATTTGTTGTTCTGCAAAATTAGTTACTAAATTTAAAAATTATATGAATATGGGAAATGTACTAAGTAATTTGAAACCGACTGCTTTATGGAAAAATTTTGAGGACATCTGCAGCATTCCTCACCCTTCAACACATGAAGAAAAATTAAGGGAACACGTTCTTGCCTGGGCCAAAACCCACCAGCTTGAATGTTCAGTGGATGATACCGGAAATGTTATTGTTCGCAAACCCGCCACTCCCGGTATGGAAAACCGCAAAGGCATTATCCTGCAGGCGCATCTCGACATGGTTCCCCAGGCCAATTCTGATATTCAGCACGATTTTACAATCGATCCGATAAAACCCCGCATTGATGGTGACTGGGTAACCGCAACGGGAACCACCCTCGGTGCCGACAACGGCATTGGCATGGCTGCCGCTATGGCAGTGCTTGAAGCCACCGACCTGCAGCACGGCCCGCTCGAAATGCTGCTTACCGTGGATGAAGAAACCGGCATGACCGGCGCCTTTGGCCTGAAGGAAGGCCTGCTGAAAGGCGATATTCTGCTGAACCTCGATACGGAGGAAGAAGGCGACCTCTGCGTGGGCTGTGCAGGCGGTACCAATGCAAACATGAAATTCTACTACGACGAAAAACCGGTAGCCGGTAATGTGGAAGCCCTGAATATTTCTGTGAAAGGCCTCAAAGGAGGACATTCCGGCGTGGATATCCACCTCGAAAGGGCTAACTCCAACAAACTGCTCAACCGTATTCTTTGGTATGCATATAATAATCTGGGAATGCGGCTGTCCAGCATCAACGGTGGAAGCCTGCGTAATGCCATCCCGCGCGAATCTTTTGCCGTGGTTACCTTGCCAAAAGAAAACGTGGATAAATTCAAACAGTTTGTTAAAGAGTTTTCTGAAATTGTCATCAACGAATATAAAAATGTGGAGGACAATATCACGATTCTGGCGGAACCTGTGGAATTACCCAAAACTATTATCGACAATGTAACAACCAACAACCTGCTGGATGCCATTTATGCCACACCCAACGGCGTAATCAGAATGAGCCAGGATATGAAAGGCCTGGTGGAAACTTCTACCAACCTGGCTATTGTGAAATCACAAGATGGCGTTATTGATGTGATGGCTTTGTTGCGCAGCTCTGTTGACACCGCCAAAGACGATCTCGAGAATATGTTTGCCAGCCTTTATTCTTTGGCCTGTGCCGAAAGCATTTTTGATGGCCAATATCCCGGATGGAAACCCAATATGGATTCTCCGATTTTAAAAGAAATGCTGCTGGCTTACGAAAAACAATTTGGCACAAAACCTCACGTCAGCGCCATACACGCCGGACTCGAATGCGGCCTGCTGGGCGGAGTTTATAAAAATTGGGATATGATATCTTTTGGCCCAACCATCAACTTCCCGCATTCGCCGGCCGAAAAAGTTAATATTCCTTCTGTGGAAAAATTCTGGGCTTTCCTTACCGAAACATTGAAAAATGCACCGGTAAAAGAAATGGCATAGGATTATAAGCAAAAACAAAAAAAAGGGCTGCCGGGAAGGCAGTCCTTTTTTTTTGTTTGTACCGGCTTAATGAGCCAGGCCGCGTTTAACATCATTATTGTGGATTTTCATGCCGCTGCAATTTCTGCGCGTTTGACACGAAGCCGATAGAACGGCAATTACCAGCAATAACATAACTATTTTTAAAAATTTGATTTTCATGGAAGTGCGTATAATTGGAAAACGCAAAATTACATTATTTCTTATTTTTTGTTAATAAAAAATTATTTCACAATACACATTTTCTTTTTAAGGCAGAAACTATCGCTTGTCAGGGCATACACATAGGCGCCGGCCGGCAGTTGATGGCCGACCGAAAATGTATGCATACCAGGGTCTAAAATGCCCGAAAATAATACCCCTGCGGCCTTTCCGTTTAGGCTGTAATAGGACAATTCTACGAAAGTTTTTTTCGTTACGAGAACACCAATATTTGTGTTTTCTTTAAATGGGTTGGGTTCGTTTTGGAATAAAATTACATCCTCGCTTGATGGCTCAACATTAGCTATTCCTGTATGGTAATAAGTCTGATATGCCGCCGTGGCGCTGCTTTGGATGTCGCCCAGATGATCGCCGGCAAGCAGGGCAAATACAATTATGGCAGAGTCGTTGGCAGCCAGGCTATGCGGCCCGGAACTAAGCATTTGCGAGACATCATTTCCGTAACCCGAAACACCGGCTGAATTTCTGTTGGTTTTCAATGCCACATATTTTTCGTTGCTTGTAAAACCGTCCGCAATATTAATACTGCCATTTTCACCGGTATTGTCAAATGCATAATGTACAGCAGTTCCTGCCGAAATCAGGCTTATGCCGGCATATTGGCTGCCTGAGGATGAGTAACTATAGCCGGTTTTTGTTTCGGCATCGTATTCGGCGCGGTTGGTGCTGCCGCCATCAATGTCCCAGTCGGCATACAGCCCGGCATAAAGGCCCGACAGCGCATAGGCATTTTTGTTTTTCAGGGTGTATTCCAGCAGTATAAACTTGTCGTTTGGCGCTTCTTTCCAGGCAAGGACGCGCTGGGCAACCTCAACATTTATCTTGGATGTGCCGGCCAGCGAATCATTAAAAATTCCCTTGCCTTCAAAATCTGCCTGTTGCGGGGGAAAAACCCTAGTAATAGGTGTTTTTACGGTAAAGTCATGGTCATAAAGTCCCGGATCGCTGTATAACACATCGCAAACCTGCGTTGCCGAGCGGCCAACAATAAAACCTCCCGAATACAGCATGGTTTCGCCGTTATTATACCTGAAGCCCAGGCCCTGCAGGCTGTTCCCGTTTACATAACCCAGCGCTCCGTCGCTGGTGAGAGTGGTGGCTACCTTATTGGTGTCGATATCTATATAGTCCTTGTTGGCATAGAGGTAATAATACTGAACAGCCCTGTAATTATTATCCGTGATGGTAAACTTACATACCAGGTTTTCGTTTGGCGTGATTCCGGGTTTTATCAGTATGCTGAACGGATGGGAAATATTGCTGGTAGTGCCCATGGTGGCCAGGCTTCCGGCCACAAATACCGAATCAAGCAGGGCAATATCGGAAGAAGCGCATGAAAGGCTTACCTTAAGATTGGCGGTGGAGGGCGCCAAATAATTGATAAACTCGCTTGTGATATAAACAGTATCGCCCGGGCCGGCAAGGGACTGATGATGCGAATTTTCAACATGGATATTCAACATCTCTACGGCAGGTAGCACCGAATCGTTGAGCGCGCTGAAAATGTTAATCCGGCCTGCCCCCAACAGGTCGCGATAAGCCAGGTTGGCAGGAAGGGTGTCGATGATATCGGCTGTTACCTTTAGTTTTTCAGCAATCTGTAATGCCGAAAGCGAAGGGTATTTGCATCTCAGGAGGGCTGCACAGCCCGAAACGATAGGTGCCGAGAAGGAGGTGCCTCCGGAAGTGCCGTAAATTCCTCCCATCCCCGTTGACCAGACATTGTCGCCCGGTGCTGTGATATCAACAAAATGGCCATAGTTCGAAAAATTGGCCTTATGGTCGTTGATGTCGCTGGCCGCAACACTCAGTACATAATTATAGGAAGCAGGGAAAAACACCGCGGTGTTGTTGTCGTTGCCGGCGGCTGCCACAACCAGCGCACCCTTGTTGATAGTGGCGTATTCAATAACGTCCTGCCCATACTGTCCGGTATAAAAAGTGCTGCCCCACGAGCAGTTTATTATGCTGCAGCCATGTTCTGCCGCATACACAATGCTTTCGTATGTCATGGTACCTGTGTTGTTGGCGTTACACACTTTTATAGGCAGAAATTTGCATTGGAATCCCGTGCCGGCAATGCCGGTACCGTTGTCGGTGGTGGCCGAAGAAAGCCCTGCGGTAAATGTGCCGTGCCCTATGGTTCCCATGGGGTTGTTGTCGTTTTCGCCCATATCCCAGCCGCGAAAATTGTCGGTATAGCCGTCGTTGTCATTATCTATCCCGTCAATGGGATCGTGGTAGTTATATTTTATGTTGTCGATCAAGTCGGGATGGGTAATATCAACGCCCCAATCAAGAATGCCGATAACCATATTGCTGTCGCCCTTTACCATATTCCATGCACCGAAAGCGCCTATGAGGCCCAGGTGATATTGGTTGGCGATGAGCGGATCGTCCGGCAGATAGTCCAGCGGCTTCATGATGTAATGCGGTTGGGCGTATTCTATTGTGCCGGTGGCCATAAGGAGGTTGATGGCCTGCTCTATGTTTTCGGATGTAAGGTATGATATTTCATAAATCCGCGACAAGTCGGCATATTTCTGTCCCTGCAGGTTGTGTTTTTGGGCCGGCGGCAAGATGGCCGGAAATTTTTTTTCCACAAGGCTCACCCCCAGTTGCTGAAAAACTGTATTGAGGACGGGCAAATCAAAATGATTGTTTTTGCAGAATGAGGCATACTCCGGTTTAATTTTCAGAATGATGGTGTTGTTAATATAATCATGGCTGGAGCTCCCTGCCGGCAGATAAAACAGCGGCGCTTGCTGGCCGTAACCAATGGAAAAACACAACAACAGTACTGTTAAAATTACTGTTTTACGAATTGTCTTTGGCATATCATTAAAATATTTTGTATAAAATTACAGTAAAAATTAATTGTCAGCAAATTATAATGCCGGATATTCGGGTATATCATCCTGAAAAGCAAAAGTTTTTTTATCCGGATCAATTACACAGAAAAAATGTTTCAGGCCGTTTGATACTATCAGATACTTTAGATGGAGGGCAATGTTGTAGCGTGCAATCTGGTCAAAAACCTTTTGGTTGACGGCTACTTCGGGGGCTTTAAATTCCAGTATCATCAGAGGTTTCCCTTTGTTGTCATATACCACGGCATCGCAGCGTTTTTGAGTTTTATAAACCTTCAGGGTTTGTTCCAGCAAAATCATCGACGGCGGGTATTTTTTTTCTTCGGTCAGGAACCTCAAAAAATTTTGTCTTACCCATTCTTCAGGCGTGAGGGCCACAAATTTTTTCCTGATAAAATCAAAAATTTTCGGGGAAGCCCCAGGCATTATTGAAAATTCGTAGAAGGGAAGATTAAGCGGAAGCATAATTTATTTTTGTATTTTTGCCTTAAAGTTACTCATAAAATATTTGCCAATGAAAACAAAAAACGAAATAGTACAAGATTGGCTCCCGCGTTATACAGGAACAGAGATTGGCGCTTTCGGAAAATATATCCTGCTTACCAATTTCAATCATTACCTCGAACTTTTTGCAGAGAAATTCAAAGTGCCCATCTGTGGCGAAAATAGAGCCATGCCCAGCGCTACAGCTAATAATATTACTATCGTAAACTTTGGTATGGGCAGCGCCAATGCGGCAACTATCATGGATTTACTGAGTGCTGTAGAGCCCAAATCCGCATTGTTTCTGGGGAAGTGCGGTGGTCTGAAAAAGAAAAATAAACTCGGCGACCTGATCCTTCCCATTGCCGCTATCAGAGGCGAAGGTACCTCCAACGACTATTTCCCCCCGGAAGTACCGGCGCTGCCGGCTTTTAATTTGCAAAAAGCCGTTTCTACCTCCATCCGCGAGTTAGGACTCGACTACTGGACAGGAACGGTTTACACCACCAACCGGCGCGTTTGGGAACATGATGACGAGTTTAAAAAATATCTGCGCAAAATTCGTGCGATGGCCATTGATATGGAAACAGCCACGTTATTTACGGTGGGTTTTGCAAATAAAATTCCCATGGGCGCCCTGCTGTTGGTTTCCGACCAGCCTATGATTTCATCGGGTATCAAAACCCAGAAAAGCGACAAAAAAGTTACTGAAATGTACGCCGAAAACCACCTGAAAATAGGCGTGGAATCCCTAAACCAGCTCATTAACAACAGGCTTACCGTGAAACATCTTTATTTCGATTATAAATAAGCTCCATGAAAAGCTATAGCGAAATAATTAAAGATCTCGAACGTAAAATCTATTACCCGGTATATTTTTTATCGGGCGAAGAACCTTATTATATTGATCTGATAAGCGATTATATAGAAGATAATCTTCTGCAGCCCGAAGAAAAAGAATTCAACCTTCACGTGTTGTACGGGCGCGATACCAGCATTCAGAATATTGTGGACAGGTGTAAGGGGTTTCCCATGATGTCGAATTATCAACTGGTAATTGTAAAAGAGGCACAGGATATCAAAGAGATTGAAAATCTTGAAAAATATATCTCAAACCCCGTGGATTCTACCATACTGGTGGTCGGTTACAAATACCACAAATTAGATAAGCGGAAATCTTTTGCCAAACTGGTGGAAAAAAAAGCCGTCCTGTTCGAATCGGCAAAAATCTATGATAACCAGGTGACGCCTTGGATAATAGCGTATGTGAAGGAAAAAGGATATTCTATACAGCAAAAGGCCGCCATGATGATGGCCGATTTTCTCGGAACCGACCTGGGAAAAATTGTCAACGAAATTAGCAAGATCATCATTAATTACCCCAGAGGTTCTGAAATAACAGCCGCCCAGGTAGAGATAAACATTGGTATCAGCAAGGATTATAACATATTTGAATTGCAAAAGGCTCTGGGAAGCAAAAATATTTTTAAAGCCAACCAAATCATCAAATATTTTGCTGAAAACGAAAAAGACAACCCTATGGTGAAGGTAATTCCCATATTGTACTTGTTTTTTTCTAAAGTGTTTTTATACCATCATCTCGACGACAGATCGGCCAACAATGTAGCGTCGGCATTGTCGATAAGCCGTATGTTTATCGACGATTATTCCACAGCAGCCCGCAACTATCCACGACAGAAACTCCGTAATGTGTTTGGATTGCTTCGCGAATTCGACCTGCGGGCGAAAGGAGTGAATAACGATGGCACATCCACGGGCGACAGCGAACTAATGAAGGAGATGATTTATAAAATTTTACATTGAAAGCGGTCAGCAGGGCCTAATTATCAAAAGTATAGCCTATCCCAATTGCAGCCATATGAACAAAGGGGTGTTTTATCAGCGGCTCTGCCTGGTCGAAGCCCAGTACTGTCATATGTGGGTTATATCCGGCCCTTAAAAATAAACCGTTGAGGCTCTCGTAACGTACGCCAATCATGCCCGTGGCGGCCAGATATGAAAAGTTGGTATTTATAAGCCCTTCGAATTTTGGGTATTCTTTGTAAAAATAAAGATAGTCAACGCCAAGTCCTGCCTCAAAAAGCCAGGCCCCGCGGCCAACCATAAAATTAAATTCCAGCGGAACGCCGGCGGCATGTACCCGGGGAAAGGATAAATAATTGATGCCGGCCCGTATGCTCGCCATATAGTTGCGGTTGCAAAAAACAATAAAATCCACATTGACAGAGTTGACTCCCAGGCCGCCAAAGTTGTAGGAGGTTTGGTGAAACAAGGCTATTTTGGGGCAATAATCACTCTTGGTATCGCATTTACCCGCTCGATATGAAAAGTTCTGGCCCGTTAAGGGCAGGTACAAGGCTAACATGAGTAGCAAAAACAGGGATTTTTTCATGATCTCTTTATTTTGCCGTTTATTTAAAATTTGTTCGTAAGCAAAAACTACTTGAAAATAATGTTTTTTTAGTAATACAAACGCAAAATAACTGTTCTTTATTCAGATATTTCCAAAAAATATCTCTAATTTTGAAAAATTATTGGTTTTTGATATTCAATTTATGATAGTTACAAGATTCCGCTATTTTTTACTCTGTATATTGCTGTCCTTGACCTTTGTGTCGGTTGTAGCACAAAAAGCTACCATCAAGGGCTTTGTTTATGATAAAGAAACCGGCGAACCGGCCATTTTTACCAGCGTATATCTGCACAAAACCACTATAGGAGCCACAACCGATATCAATGGCTTTTTCGCCATTACACAAATTCCGCCGGGCGACTATATCCTGATGGCTACTTTCATAGGTTTTGATACGGTGAAAATGCCCGTTACCCTGGCCAAAGGCGAAAACCTGAACAAAAAACTCTATCTTCAGAAACTCGCTATCGAAATGGAAGTGGTGAACATTCAGGGCGAAGCTGTTGACCGCAAAACCGAAACCAATGTTTCAAAAGATGTGGTAAATATCGAAAAAATTGAACGCATTCCGGCCATTGGCGGCACCCCCGACCTGGCGCAATACCTCCAGGTGTTGCCCGGAGTAGTGTTTACCGGCGACCAGGGAGGACAACTATATATACGCGGCGGTTCGCCAGTCCAAAACAAGGTGCTCCTTGACGGGATGATAGTGTATAACCCTTTCCATTCCATTGGTCTTTTCTCTGTTTTCGACACCGATATCATGAAAAATGCCGATGTCTATACCGGAGGCTTTGGCGCAGAGTTTGGCGGACGTATCTCTTCAGTGATGGATATTACTACTCGCGACGGCAACAAAAAACGAATGAGCGGAAAAGTGGATGTCAATACGTTCGGAGCAAAATTACTTCTTGAAGGACCTATCGTTAAACAAAAAGAAGATGACAAGGCCAATGCCTCCTTTATTTTCTCTGCTAAAAATTCTTACCTCAAACAAACATCAAAAGTGTTATACCAATATGTGGACACCGTGGGGCTGCCATTTAACTATACCGACCTGTACGGAAAAATTTCAGTGAACGCTCCCAATGGCAGTAAAGTTAATTTTTACGGATATAACTTCAACGACCGGGCCGATTACCGGCAGGTGGCCACCTTTAAATGGAATTCTTACGGCGCCGGAGCCAATTTTGTAATTATCCCGGCACGGGCCTCCATGCTTATCGATGGTGCTTTTGCCTATTCTTCCTATAATATTTCCCTCACCGACCAAAGCGAACTGCCCAAATCCTCCCGCATCAACGGGTTTAACCTGGGACTCAACTTCACTTCTTTCATGGGAAAAAACGAACTGCGATATGGCATAGAAGTTCTTGGCTTCGGAACGAATTTTAAGTTTTACAACTCCGCCTTCCGCCTGATAGAACAAAAAGAATCAACTACCGAATTTGCCTTGTTTGTAAAATATAAATGGATACTCGGCAAATTCCTCATTGAACCCAGTTTCAGGGCTCAGGAATATGCCTCACTATCCACCTTCTCGCCCGAGCCCCGCCTGGCTGTGAAATTTAATGCCACCAAATACCTGCGGTTTAAACTGGCGGGCGGTATGTATGCTCAAAACCTTATCAGCTCTACCTCCGACCTGGATGTGGTCAACTTGTTCTACGGATTCCTGTCCGGCCCCGACAACCTGCAGGACGAATTCGACGGAAAGGATGTAACCCATGCACTTCAAAAGGCCACTCATGTGATTTTTGGTGTGGAAATCGACATCCTGAAAAACCTTACACTAAATCTCGAAGGGTATTACAAATGGTTTAACCAACTTACCAATATCAACCGCAGTAAAGTGTACAACGATTCTCCCGAGTATTCCTCCAAGCCCGACGTGTTGAAAAAAGATTTTATCATCGAGAAGGGTGATGCCGAAGGCGTGGACATTACCTTAAAATATGAGTACCGTTCTCTATACCTCTGGGCGGTGTATTCTTATGGCTTTATCCATCGCTACGATGGCTATGACAAGTATTATCCGCATTACGACCGCAGGCATAATGTGAACCTGGTGGGGTCTTATAATTTCGGCAAAGCGCTTTCGTGGGGCGTCAATGTGCGGTGGAACCTGGGATCAGGATTCCCGTTCTCGCAAACACAGGGCTTTTATGAATTACTGGATTTTTCAGGCGGCGTCAACACTGATTATACTACCGATAACGGGACCATGGGGATTATCTATGCCAAATACGACAGCGGTAGGCTGCCCTATTATCACAGGCTCGACGTGTCTTGTAACAAAGTGTTCCATTTCGGAAAAAATATGATGCTGGATATTAACCTCGGCGTAACCAATGTTTACAACCGGAAAAATATTTTCTATTTCGACAGGATTACCTACAAACGTATTGATCAGTTACCCATTATGCCCAGTCTTGGCATCAGTTTTAAGTTTTAAAAGTTCTGGGATTACCCCCGAATGCGTTGTAAATAGACCTTTGTATGGCAGGAATATATATTCACATCCCATTTTGTAAACGAAAATGCCATTACTGCAACTTTTATTCTGTCCCTTCGCCGAAATATAAGGACGAGCTGACTGCAGCCCTGCACACTGAACTCCGACTGCAAAAAGATTATCTTGATGTACCTGTGGAAACCATTTATTTTGGCGGGGGAACCCCATCCCTGCTTGCCGTGGATGACGTAAAAAGCTTGATAGATACAGTCAGGGAGAATTATACGGTAATAAAAACCCCGGAAATTACCCTCGAGGCCAACCCTGACGACATTGATGCACAAAAGGTCAGGGATTTGAAAAGCTCTGAGATAAACCGTGTCAGTATCGGAGTGCAATCATTTTTTTATGAGGATTTAAAATACCTCAACCGCATACATTCTTCCGAACAGGCCGAATATGCCATAAAAGCCCTGCAGGATGCCGGCCTGGATAATTTAAGCATAGATTTTATTTACGGCATGCCTTCGCTGGGACAGGAACACTGGCGCAAAAACCTCAGCAGGGCTGTGGATATGCTGATTCCCCACATTTCGGCTTATGCCATCACAGTGGAGCCAAATACCACGCTGGAGGCACTCATTCTTAACCAGAAAAAACAACCGGTTTCCGAAGCCGAAGGAGCCAATGAGTTTCGTTATGTGATGAAATATTTGCCCGAACATAATTATTTACATTACGAAATATCCAATTTTTGCCTGCCTGGCTACCACTCCAAACATAATTCAATGTATTGGGAAAACCAACCCTACCTGGGCATAGGCCCTTCAGCACACTCATTCAACCGGACCTCCCGAAGCTGGAACACCAATAATATGGAGGAATATATCGCTAAAATAAACAGAAACATCATTCCCTCCGAATCGGAAATACTGGACAGTAATCAGCAATATAATGAATTTGTGCTGATGGGGCTGCGCACCAACCGCGGCGTGTCTGTCAAAGCTGTGGGCGACTTGTTTGGGCAGGAAAGGGCCGGCTATTTTCAAAAAATTCTAAAAAAATACGAAAACAAAATCCTGTTGGCGCTAACCGGAGATACCTATCAACTAACCGATGAGGGAAAATTATTTGCCGACCGTATTATTTCTGACTTTTTTGTAGTGGACTAAGAGGTTTGGGCTTTATGGATGCCGGGTTGTACTTTTCGTTTAGTTTTTGTACGGAATCCTGCAGGCCTGTTACATACTCTTTCACCGTGTCGGCACAGTTGTGAAAAGGATCGGGATTAAGCATTACCCTCATAAATACAGGTTGATGGTCGGAAAATTCAAATTGGCTGTCGATGACATTAATCTGCTCAACAGTGATATTGGGCGAAACCACAAAAAAATCGTAAATGGTGGTCGGGGTGATGCCGTGCCGGTAGGGCGTGTTGTTGTCGCGGTTGGTGGGCAGCAGTGTGTCGAATACAAATTTCCATGCGGGCGGCAACAGGTCGTCCATCACTTTGGGCATACCTGTTTTTTTTGCATAACCCGCCATAAAGCTTAGCTGATCATAAGCAGAGGGGTTTTGGTTCCAGTCACCCCCTGCAATCACATAATTGCCTTTTTCGTATTCGTTGAGCAAAAAACCCCGAAGCATCCAGGTTTCGTATTGTCTTAACAAATCAGCATCGGCAAAGGCAGAGTTGTGCAGGTTGATGATTACAAGTTCTTTGTCGCTGAATGATAATTTATGCCTTTGCAACATAAAACAACGGTCGAGCATAAAGATTTTCATAGGCCAGAAATAGTTTACGGGGTATGCGTACCGCTCACATTTTTCCGGCATATATTTCGAAAAAGTCGCCAGACCCGATAGCACCTTTCCCATTGGTTTCAATACAGGCAGCGGCACAAACCCCACATGGTAGTTGGTGGCATAACTGCGGCAGTGGCTTTTAACCGATTCGCCAAAAATGGATACCTGATTGGTATAATAGCTGCGTCTTGAGGAGGAGTCTATTTCTTGTATCAACAAAAAGTCCACACTGTCGTTTGTGCTCAGAAAGTCAAAAACCCCATTTAGATTTTTCTGCAGCATGTTTTTGTCGGGGCGCACCATACTGCCTCCGTCGTAAAAGAAATCCATTTCTTTACTGAGGCCGCAATAACCAATGTTCCAGCTTATGAATGTGAGCGGCACACTGTCTATAAGTCGTGTCGGTTTGCGGTTGTATATCATCGTTTCTTCCACAGGTAGCGGCTGGTAGTCTTTTAGGGTAAAATAAAATAGAAAAATTCCGAATCCTATAAAGATTATCAGCAGCACAAGTATCAGCACGCGAAAAATTCTTTTTAGCATTTTCATCGACAAAAATTTTGATTAAAAGTACAAAAAAGTATGAATACGTAGAATTGTTAAGAAATAAATTTATGCAAAATCTTAATGTTAAATAACTTGCATTTAAATAAAAATTAATTAATTTTGTATCCGCCAAAGATAATTGTTTTGGTGAATGATTTATGAAAACCATTGAAATAATAAAGATTACTTTTCTGATACTGCTGGTTGTAGGTCTTGGAGGATGTGTTTTTTTTCAGACAGGGGTTTTCTGTTGGACCAGCATTATTAGTTTTATTGCCCTAAGCATCGTTTCTTTGCTGCAGATAGCTTTATTCTTTAATATCGAATATAAATTCTGGCTGTTAAAGTACTTCGTTTCAATAACCCTGTCTATCCATAGTTTTTGTTTTATTGCCCTGTTGCTCAGCTATCAGCAAATTGGCGACTGGAAGAATATCCTTATCGTTACCAATGTATTTTTCTGGATCAATTTACTTTTTCTTTTTATTTTCTTCAAACATTTTTTGGAGAAAGGAATAAAAAAAATATTTCTGTTAAATATACTTTTGCCGGCTTTGGTAATATTTTTTCTTGGAATTTTACCCTTGGTTGTTCCTGAATACAAATTGTATGAAAAATTCAACAGGGAACGCCATCATCAGACTTATGATGAATACATTGATAGGAACAACTACCACAATCCCGACCAGTTCCTTACCTTCTGATAATACAATGCAAAAATTAATTTTTGTTGTTTTAATGAAAGCGGCAAATATTTTTTAATTTTACCAATATCAACTCAAAAAATATTGAATTATGGATAAGAAGAAAATTTTACTTTTTGCAGTAATAGGACTTTTTATAATACTTGTAGTGTTTTTTATTGCCAAATCCAGGTCGCAGACCTTGGTAAAAATCAATCCGGCATTTAAAGAATATATTGCAGCTTTTACTTCTGGAGTTGTTTCCACCGAATCCACCATCAAGGTGCGCCTGAATCTTGATCTGGCAGATTCCTCTATGTTTGAGCAGCCTGTTGGAGACGTACTGTTTGATTTTTCGCCCGGCATTAGCGGAAAAACTTACTGGATAGATACCCGTACAATAGAGTTCCGGCCAGAGAAAAAGCTCACTCCCGGCAAACTCTACACCGCCAGTTTTTTTCTTTATAAAATTATTAATGTGCCCGACAGTATGAAAACTTTTGTTTTCCAGTTTCATACTGCCCGGCAGGCCTTTGAAGTCAGTGTTGATAATCATAAGGCCTACGATAATAATAATCCAGGATGGGAAAAGGTTACCGGATCGCTGGTTTTGGCCGATGTTGCCGAACCGGCCGCTGTGCAATCATTGCTGGAGGCAAGTCAGGGCGGACGAAAGCTCAATGTCAAAGTTTTTCCCGGGAGCAACAAAAAATCCTTCTCTTTTACTATTGATAGCGTTAGCAGGGGTGTTTCAGCTACTGCTGTTGCCATCAATTGGAACGGTAAAGCCATTGACTCTAAAACCAAGGGCTCTATGGAGCTGGTAATCCCTTCATTAAACGAGTTCACACTGTTATCCATAGAAACTGTGCAGACTCCCGAACAATACATCCGGCTGCAGTTTTCAGATCCCTTGCTTGCCGACCAGGATTTGAGCGGCCTCATAACCCTCGAAAAAGCCAGGGACCTGAAATTTGTTATCGAAGACAACCTGATCAGGGTGTATCCGCCGGTGGAACTCAAGGGCAGCGAACAGCTCACGATAAACCAGGCCGTGAAAAACTATAAAAATAAAGAACTGGACGCAAAATCAGTCGAGACAGTTACTTTCGACGATGTTAAACCCGATATCCGCCTGCTGGGCGAGGGAACTATTTTGCCAAGCACCAACGGACTAATTTTCCCTTTCGAGGCCGTAAACCTTAATGCCGTGGATGTCAGAATATTTAAAATTTACGAAAACAACGTAACACAGTTTCTGCAGGTTAACAACCTGGAAGACCAACGCGAATTGAGCAGGGTAGGCAAAATCGTGCTGAACAAAACCATCCCCCTGCAATCGGCCGATGCCGCCATCTTGAACTACGGTATCTGGAACCGTTACTACCTCGACCTTGCCGAGCTTATCAAAACTGAACCAGGAGCCATCTATCAGGTTACCCTGAGCATCAAAAAACAATTTTCCACCTACCAGGGGTGTGATAATACAGACGACAACGATGACGAAAACCTGAAATCATCCTGGGATGAAAGCGGTGATGAAGAACCCGAAGAATGGTATTACTACGATTATTATGGCTACGACTATTATGATGAGTATGATTACTATTACTACGACTGGAGTGAACGCGATAACCCCTGCGAAGATTCCTACTACCGCAGCAAGACCAAAAGCCGCAACGTGTTGGCTACCGATATTGGCATTATTGCCAAAGTAGGCACTACGGGCGAACTCAATATCTTTACCGTGGACCTGGTAACTGCCAAACCTATGCCGGAAGTAGCCATTACTATCATGAACTACCAGAATCAGGAGCTACATAAGGTGCAGACCAACAGCGAAGGAAAGGCCTTGGTGCAACTGAAAAAAGTTCCTTACCTGATTATTGCTTCCAAAAATAAACAACGGTCATATCTGAAACTTTCCGGAGGATCTGCATTGTCATTAAGTATGTTCGACGTGGGAGGCGAATCGGTTCGCAAGGGCATTAAAGGATTTTTATACGGCGAACGCGGTGTCTGGCGTCCGGGCGATTCCATCTTTTTGACTTTCATACTGGAAGATAAACTCCACAAACTTTCACCGGATGTTCCCGTGGTGTTTACCCTCACCAATCCACGAGGACAAAAGGTGCAGCAAACCGTCAAAACAAAATCCGTCAACGGTTTTTATGATTTTCGCACCGCCACCGATGCCGGCGCACCCACCGGATACTGGACAGCCAGCGTGGCAGTGGGAGGTTCGGCTTATACAAAATCACTGAAAATAGAAACCATAAAACCCAACCGGTTGAAGATAAAACTCGATTTCGGCGCCGACAAAATTTCCGCCGGCTCACAGGGCGTGCTGGAAGCCCGCTGGCTGCACGGAGCTGTGGCCCGCAACCTGAAAGCCGATGTAAATGTGGTGCTGAATAAATCCACCACGGCATTCAAGAAGTATGCAAATTTTGTTTTCGACGACCCGGCAAAATATTTTTATGCCGAATCCTTCAAAGTGTTTTCCGGAACCCTCAACGAGGAAGGCAAAGCCGATGTCATGCCCGACATTGCCATCACCAGCTCCGCACCGGGAGTGCTCAGGGCCAACTTCGAAACCCGTGTCTTCGAGCAGGGAGGAGAATTTAGCATCGATCAGTTTTCCTTGCTGTATTATCCTTACAAAACCTATGTGGGGATCAGTGTTCCAGAAGGAACCCAATATTCGGGCATGCTGCAGACCAATAAAAACTATACTATCAGTCTGGTAAACGTGGACGATAACGGCTCCCTGGCACCTTCGGCAAAACTGAAAGTGGATGTGTATAAGGTCAACTGGCGTTGGTGGTGGGACAACAGCGGCGGCGACCTGGCCGATTTTATGCGCAGCACCTATAATGAACCTTTCAAAACGCTTGAAGTGACCACCAACAGCGGCAGGGGATCATTTGTGCTTAACATCCCTGATTCCGACTGGGGCCGGTTTTTTATCCGCGTTACCGATATGGCCAGCAGTCACAGTACAGGAAAAACGGTGTATTTCGACTGGCCCGACTGGGCAAGCCGCTCACGCGAAGGTAAAGAAGGCGCCGCCATGCTGATTTTTTCTGCCGACAAGGAAAAATACCAGGTGGGCGATGAAGTTAAACTTACCATACCGACCAGCGAAGGCGCACGAGCCCTCGTAACCCTCGAAACCGGAAGCAAAGTCATACAGTCGTACTGGCTTGACACCGAAAAGGAGCAGACACTTTTTAAATTTAAGGTTACCGAAGAAATGGCGCCCAACATCTATGTTAATGTTACACTCATTCAACCACACAATCAGACCGCCAACGACCTGCCCATCAGGCTTTATGGCGTGATACCCATTCTGGTCGAAGATCCCGGCACACACCTGCGGCCCGTAATACAGATGGTTGAGGTGCTACGGCCGGAAGAAAATGCCAGCATTACTATTAAAGAAGAAAACGGCAAAGCCATGACATATACCGTAGCCGTTGTTGACGAAGGCCTGCTCGACCTGACAAAATACAAAACCCCCGACCCGTGGAATTATTTTTATGCACGCGAAGCCCTGGGCGTAAAGTCATGGGATTTGTATGATTATGTGATGGGCGCTTACGGCGGACAACTGGAACGAATACTGAGCATCGGCGGCGGCGACGACGGCGGTGATGGCAAAGGTGCCAACCGCGCCAACAGGTTTAAACCTATGGTGAAGTTTTTCGGGCCTTTTGCCCTGAAAAAAGGTGCTGCCAATACCTACACCTTCAAAATGCCGCAATATATTGGCTCTGTAAGGGTTATGGTAATCGCAGGACAGGATGGCGCCTATGGCAATGCCGAAAAAACAGTGGCTGTCCGCAAGCCGCTCATGTTATTGGCCACTTTACCAAGAGTGGTAGGCCCGGGCGAAACAGTGGCGCTGCCGGTAAGTGTTTTTGCAATGGAAAAACATATAAAAAATGTTAGCGTAAAGGTTACCACCAACGACATGTTTACCATCAGCGATAACAGCACAAAAAATGTTACTTTCAGCGAGATCGGCGACGACCTGGTGAACTTCCAGTTAAAAGTAAAAGATGCCATAGGTATTGGAAAAGTAAAAGTGTTTGCTGTAAGCGGAAAAGAAACGGCTGTGTATGAAATAGAAATCGATGTCCGCAATCCCAATCCTGAAGTTACCGAGGTAATATCGGATGTGATGAAACCGGGAAAGGAGTGGAACACCCCCTTCAGTCCTGTCGGAGTAGCCGGGACCAATAAGGGCACCATCGAAGTATCATCGATTCCGCCTATCAACCTCGAACGCCGGCTGAAATTTTTGCTACAGTATCCTTACGGATGTCTTGAACAAACTACATCCTCGGTTTTCCCTCAGTTATATCTATCCGACCTTATCGATATGGATGAAAACATGAAAAAAAGCGTGGAACGCAATATCAAAGCCGGCATCAACAGGATAAGTTCTTTCCAGACCTCATCAGGAGGTTTTGGCTACTGGCCGGGCGCTTATGAGGCTGACCAGTGGGCCAGTTCTTATGCAGGACAGTTTCTCCTTGAAGCCAAAGACAAAGGATATACCGTTTCAACTTCTGTACTGAAAAAATGGATAAAATACCAGAAACGTATGTCCACAACCTGGACATCCGAATACAACAAGTTTTACTATAATTCGGATATGGTGCAAGCCTACCGTCTTTATACCCTGGCGCTTGCCGGTGCTCCTGAACCTGGCGCCATGAACCTGCTGAAAGAACAAAAAAATCTTTCGGTGCAGGCAATCTGGCGGCTGGCGGCAGCCTACCAGCTGGCCGGACAGCCCTTGGTGGCTAAGCGCATGGCGGCAACGGCCGGAACTATCATTAAGCCATATAAGGAAATGTGGTTTACCTACGGCTCCGACGACCGCGACCGTGCCATGATTGTCGAAGCGCTGTCGCTGATGGATATGCGCAACAAAGCGGCGCCCCTCGTAAAACAATTATCGCAGAGGCTTAGCAAAGACGAATGGATGAGCACTCAAACCACAGCATGCTGCCTGCTGGCTATCTCAAAATACCTGGGTAACAGCAGCGGCAGCGGGATCGACTTTACTTATACTATCAATAATGGCTCAACGGCAACCAAAAAATCCAACAAGTCGCTGGCCACTATCGATATGAATCTGAAAAATTCAACACAAAAAGGCAAACTGAAAATCAAAAACAATGGCACCGGCATTTTGTATGCACGTGTAATCTTATCTGGTATTCCTGCCGCCGGAGAAGAAAAAGCCGGCGAGAACAACCTGAAGATTGAGGTGTTGTACAAATCCCTGGAAGGAGAAAAAATAGACCCTTCAAAGCTCGAACAAGGCACGGATTTTATGGCCGAGGTTACCGTTACCAACCCCGGTATGATGGGCTATTATTACAATATGGCTTTGTCGCACATCTTCCCGTCGGGATGGGAAATACACAACACCCGCATGGACGATTCTTATGGGAGGGTACAGATGTCGGCATACGACTACCAGGATTTCCGGGATGACCGTGTGTTCACATTTTTCAGTGTGGGGACAAACGAAAAGCGAACATACAAGGTATTGCTAAACGCCAGCTATCTCGGACGTTTTTATCTGCCCACAGTAAGCTGTGCTGCCATGTACGACGATGCCATTTATGCCCGCACCAAAGGACAGTGGGTAGAGGTGGTGCCCTATAATGGCCTGGCTTCAGCGGGGAAGTAGAAAAACTGCAATAAATAAAGATGGGTGTCAAAAAAACTGTTTCCAGAGGAAGGTAATATTTTGTTCACTCCAAAAAATGAAATCAATTTTAACGAAAACATCCTTTGCATGTGATGTGTGCAAACCCGATGCGTATTTCTGCAAAACTTTTTAACTCAAGCGAAGCAAAGAAAAACATGGAAACTATACTTATCACTGGAGGTACGGGCCTTGTCGGTACTTATCTCTGCCGGAAACTGCAAGACCAAGGATATAAGGTGGTTGTGCTCAGCAGAACGCAGAGTGAGATACCCGGAATAACCACGTATTCATGGGATTTCGACAAAGATGAAACGGCAAAATTTGCAGTACAAAATGCCGCATACATTATTCACCTTGCAGGGGCAAATATTGGCGACAAAAGGTGGACAGCAAAAAGAAAAAAAATTATCCGCGACAGCCGTATCAAAACCAGCCACATGATTTTCGATAAAATACATGAAGGCAAATTGAAACTCAGGGCATTTATCACGGCCTCAGCTGTAGGATATTATGGAACAATAAGTTCAGAAAAAATATTTTCCGAAACAGATCCTCCGAACCCGGATTTTCTGGGAGAGACATGCCGGCAGTGGGAACAAGCCGCCGACCGCTTTGAAAGCCTGGGCATAAGAACCGTAAAAATCAGGACAGGGGTTGTACTTACCAGCCGGGGAGGAGCTCTTGAAAAAATATTGATGCCGGTTAAATTTGGCATCGGGTCGGCTATTGGAAGCGGCTCGCAATTTATCCCATGGATACACATTGATGATTTGTGTGCCATCTATATCAAGGCATTGGAGGATGTGTCAATGAGAGGCGCATACAATGCTGCAGCCCCCATGCATATTTCCAACCGTGATTTTACGGCCACGCTGGCACGTAAGGTAAAAAAACCTTTTTGGGCTCTGTCAATTCCGGCCGCGGTAATAAAAATTATGTTTGGCCAACGTTCTGATGTTCTTTTGCATGGCAGCCGGGTGTCGTCACAAAAGATTATGGAAACAGGTTATCGTTTTATGTTTCCCGACCTGAAAACCGCATTGGAGGATTTATTAAAATAACAGATCAAAATTGCGACACCTCTCCCATAGGGCAGGACTACCATAAAGCTTTCAACTCGTTCGCTGGCGATTGTGTATTCCATAATATTGAATATATTTGTGATGGTACAGGAAGAGCTTTCGCAAAATGGTTAATCCGGACAAAGTATGCCCGTGATTCCGGGTAAAATTATGCCTCGTTTGAAGAATCCTTCTGAATTCAAGAAAATTTTGTAACTTTGAAATAACTTTAACGATAAAAATATGAATACCATTCAATTAAGACAAGAACTAATTCATAGAATATCAAGAATTGAAGACATTGACTTTTTAAAAGCCATTAAAACCATTTTAGACTACAATAAAAAAGAAGTTTTTATTGAGTTAACTGATGATCAGGAGAAAGAAATACTTTATGCCAGTAATGAAGGAAAAAAGGGGAAAGTAATTCAACAATCAGAAATGGATAAAAAAGTTAAAAAATGGCTAAACGAGAAGTAGTTTGGACAGAGGTTTCCGAAATTCAATTAAAAGAGATTCTGGATTTTTTACGAAAAGAAATAAAAGCGGACAATATTCAAGATAACTTTACAATAAGTTTAAAACAGAACTAAAATTTGCCGCAAAAAATCCTGAAATAGGATGTAAAACCAAACTTGACTTGATCAGAGGTTTAATCGTTGACGATTATGTTTTGTTTTATGAAATATTGGAAGACAAAATTGTAATTCTTAAAGTTTGGGATTGTAGACAAAATCCTGACAAACTTAATATAGCCAGATAATGAACAACTAATGCTAATGGAGTCGAATTTTAAAATAACAGATCAAAGTCGAACTCCTCTCCCATAGGAACCTCTTCGGGTGGACTGCCAAACAGCTTTCAACCTTCAAAGATTTGGTATTTTTGGCTCATATGCAAGAAATGAACAAAAAACAAAGTTTGAAGGACCTGGGATATCAGCTCACTTGTTTCCCCTCATATTTTTTATGGTATGAGCCATACTGGTAAAAACTCTATCGATAAAAATATTATAATCGCTGCCGGATTTTACAGTCTGATTAAATGTGATCATTTTCTCCGATGCAGTGTAAGTTATTTTGCAAATGTAGGTGTCGGGCTGATCGGCTGCGGTTTTCACCGAAACAAAAACCGCCATGTCCACTTTCATTTCCATCATAAATTTCTGTACATCCGCATCAATAGCTGTTTCTTTGCTAATCAGTCCTGCGGTTGAAAGTTCCCCTTCGGTCTGCATCATATCAGTGTACATGCCTTCATAAAGAGTTACCCCCGGTATCAAGCTTAATTCGGCAATTAATAATGCGGCTATACCTTTTTCCATTATCTTTTCCTCTTCGCTGGCTTTATTATCCATATGTGAAATGCGAACCGAAAATTCATTTTCAGGGACCGTTGTAACGTCATTCAGGTAGATGGCGCCAAGCACCGAAGAAGGCCTGATCACCTGCCTTACAAAATACTCTTCATAAACCTCCACGCGATTATGGGGACTCTGCCCGAAATACATTTTTTCATACTTCTCTATCGTCACCTTAGAACCGTCGCCGCTCATGCTGTATTGATTTCCGTATGATAGCGGAATATCCTTTACTTTAAAGTCGAAATAGGTCTCATCAGTGGAATACATGGAAATTTCGGGATCGCCGGCAAAATGAGTTTTTGTGTATTTTATTTTCAGCCATTTTATCATCTTTTTATCGGGCGAAAATTCACCGCTCATTTTTATTATCTCTTTATAGTCAAAATGAGGATAGCTGTAAGCAATACCTGAAAACAGATTCCCATTAAAAATTATGGGATTAAATTCGCCGGCTATGGTTATTGTTTTATCTTTTTCAGGGATGGAATTATCAGTTTTTTCTCCATCGTTAATGTATTGATCTACTACGCGCAAAATCATGGCGGTCGAAAAACTGAATTTTATTTTTTTTGTGCTTTGTGCCTGGGAATGTATCAGACAGCAGCATAAGGCTAAAGCCAACAGAAGGGCTGATTTATTCATAGGTGTTTTTTTATGGTTTTTTGGTAAAAATATATTTTTTTTCACTACTAGCCGACTAAATTTTTTAAAAGAAGGGTACTTCCGTTAGGGTTCCCCTTCATGTTGTAATTTTGTTTTGCATAACACAAAAACAACATGAACAAAGTTACGGAAAAACATTTAGTCGGTCAGCCGATTTTTAAACAATTAATAAATTTACTTCCCAGAGAAAAGTTTGACCGATTAGTATTGCAGTATGAATCAGATCGCTATTATAAAACTTTCACATCATGGGATCAACTCGTCACGATGCTATTTGGTATACTGAATCGCTGTGATTCTATGGTTGAAGTTTGCGACGGAATGCGAGTATTGCAGGGAAAGTTAAATTATTTGGGGATGGATAGTTCGCCAGCCAAAAGCACTGCTGGTGATGGATTAAGGAACAGGCCGAATGATCTTTTTATGGATTTCTATTTTGCGCTTCTTGACCATTTTACCCCACTTTTGTCGGTCAGCCGAATCAAAGATGTTTCGTTTGACAAATTTTTCATATTTGACTCAACCACAATAAGACTATTTTCCGAGATCATGAAAGGTGTTGGCCGAAATCCGAAAAACGATGGCAAAAAGAAAGGTGGCTTGAAAGTACACATGATGATCGATGCCCATTCCAATACAGCGAAATTTGTGAAGATTAGTGAGGCGAAGTTGCATGACAAAAACTTTCTCAAATACCTGAACCTACCGCCCCATAGCATGATTGTTTTTGACAAAGCTTATAATCATTACTTGCAGTTTGCACAGTGGACGCAGCAGCAAGTGAATTTTGTTTGTAGACTTAAAAACAATGCTGTTTATGAGGTGCAAGAGGTGCTGTTTGAGCAAACGCTGAACGATAAAGAATTTGGTGTGATGAAAGAGGAGCACATTCACCTGAAATACAAAGAAAAAAAAGTTTGGAAAACACTTTGTTTGCGGAAAGTAACCTATAGAGACGAAAAAGGACGAGTATATCAATTTATTACAAACAACTTTGAAATTAGCAACAAAGAAGTGGCATTCTTGTATAAAAAACGCTGGGACATTGAGCTGTTATTCAAAAAACTTAAACAGAATTTCCAGTTGCACTATTTTTATTCTGAAACAGAAAATGGCATTAAAACACAAGTCTGGATTACCTTGATTGCACATTTAATTCTCACGGTACTTAAAGCAATCACGAAAACCGCCAAAGCTTTTTCTACCGTTGCAGCATTGGTTCGCATGCATTTAATTAGCCATCTTGATATTTATTGGGTTATTGAAAGTTGCAGAAGGACATATACAAAAAAAGGCCAATCAAGAAACAAAAGCCCTACACCACAACTTTGTCTATTCTGAAAAAAACGAGGGGGTATGTTTTTTAATTCCGAAAAGTCGAAACCTCAATTTGTTGAATTACTGCTATTTTCAAATAAAAATTCAGAAATATGCAGATTTGTCGGTTGATAGTGATTTTTTTTGAAAAATCACAGAGTTTTTTGTTGTTAATACAGAGTAAGTGCTGGTTTTTTCCAGTGCCACTCTGCGACTTCTCTGAGTAGCTCAATGTAATTAAAATATAGTACAACCATGTTGATGTTTTTTGTAGGAGTACTTTGGCTGTTTATGTAGAATTTAACTTTAATTTTGTATCATGCTTGTGAGTCTGCCATGATAAAAAAACCGAAACCGGAAAAACATTCGAAAAAAAGCATATTTGGCTTCAGTCGGAATATTATTTTCACGGGTATTACCAGCTTCCTGACGGATACCTCTGTAAAAATGCTGTATTCGGTGATGCCGATGTTTCTGTTGTCTATCGGGGCTTCTAAAACCAGTCTTGCGCTGATTGAAGGGATAGCCGAAAGCACTGCCTCTCTTATCAAGGCACTATCGGGTTTCTGGAGCGACAAGATAGGAAAAAACAAACCCTTTCTGCTTTTGGGCTACGGCCTTTCTGCACTAATAACACCCTTGTATGTTTTTGTTTTTTTACCCGTCCACGTTCTTGTGCTTCGCCTTATCGAAAGGTTCGGAAAAGGTATAAGGACAGCTCCCCGCGACAGCCTGATAGCCGGCTCGGTTATAAACGGCGAAACAGGTAAAAGTTTTGGCCTGCAAAAAGCCATGGACAACAGCGGCGCCATACTTGGCCCACTGATAGCTTTCGGATTGCTGTGGCTGTTTCCCGGGAATTTCAGGATTATTTTCCTTCTGGCAGGCATACCGGCCATACTGGCCATTTTTGTGATAATTTTCGGTATCAAAGAGGCCAAAAAGAACAAGTCGGAATTGTTCACAAAATTTCATTTCCGTGATTTTTCCCCCAGGTTTTATTTTTTCCTGGTCATCCTATTTGTCTTCACCCTTGGCAATTCCACCGATGCCTTACTAATGGTCAAGGCCAACGAGGTTGGGATAAAAGTCGCCTTTATTCCTCTGGTCTATCTCATTACAAATTTAGTTTCTGTTGTCTTTGCTATACCCATCGGGAAACTTTCCGACAGAATTGGGAAAGAAAAGGTATTGATTACAGGTTTTTTTATTTACGCAGTCGTTTACTTTGGCTTCGGATTATCTGGAACAATAGGCGGCATCATAATATTGTTCGCATTTTACGGATTATATTCTGCCTGTACCGATGGCATTCAGAAAGCTTTTGTTTCCGATTTAACCGACAAAAACAAAAAAGGTACGGCCCTGGGTATCTACAATGCTTTGTTGGGAATAACGCTTTTGCCGGCCAGTCTTATTGCCGGAGCGCTCTATGATAAAGTCAACTCATCGGTGCCCTTTTATTTTGGCTCCGCTATGGCCATTATTTCTGTGATATTGATGATTGTCTTTAACCTGAAATACAAGGATAACATCAAGAATTGAAAGAGAAAAAACTCTACTTTATCAGATACGACTTATTACTGATAACCTCTTTCACGGCTTTCTGCAGAAATTCGTTGGCCATCAGTATCATGTCGAAGTCGCTGGGGAAGGGCAGGGGAGCGCTGCCCAGCCGTTTCTGGGTTTCGGGTGTCAGCGCACGCAGGTCGCCGTTGGCCATCAGGTAGCCGTTGCTGAACACGGAATTGGCGATGATATTTTCGGAAGTCATCAGTTGTCTGCTGACATTATTGTAAAAATCCACTTTCCCCGAAAGCACAGCTTCTTTATTTTGAGCTATCTCCTTAACATGGCATTCGCTCCTAACATATTTAGGAACCTTAATATCGTTGCCTAAGCTGTCTTTCATTACATTGCCACGGTTGTCGAGTTGGTAGGTCCAGCCGTCCTGTATGGTCTTGGATTCAGTCCATATTTTTTCTTTTATGCGTTCGGGCGATACATCAATCATCTTCAGGTTTACCACTATGGCGTAGTCGTAGGTCAGGCCTTCCTGCTCACGGGTATCGTATTGAACCCATTTTTTATTGAGGCCGGTAAGCGAAATCTTCAAAAACTCATATTCAAAATCCTTGGGCAAAATGGCGTTGCTGTTGTTTTGCATATTCAGTATCACATACGTGGTGCCTTGTATCTCGGCTTGCCTGATAAGCTGGTTCACATCCTTGTATTCCGAATAATGTTTTTTGATTTTGGAAAACTCGCTGTATGCCTGGCGTGCCGCCATTTTGTCCTTGCTTTTCAGCAACTTGGTGCCGAGGGCATAATAATAGTCACAGGCCTTTTTTTCGGCCTCTATCATATCCTCATCGTAGTCATGGTATTCAAATCCGATGGTGGCGAGTATAGGTTGTGGCAGGCTTTTGGCCATGTCCTGTCGGTTTTTTAATGCATTGTAGTTTTGAAAAACTTCTTCCCAGATATCAGGCTGTCCTGTCTTGCGCAGGTAATCTATCCTGTCGAGGTTTTGCCTGTTTGCTTGTTTATATGCCTGGGTTAACACCGCCAGCTGTTTTACATTATCGGGATTTTTACGGAGTTTGGAGATGGCTTTTTTTGTAGCCATATCAAAATTGCCTTTTTCAAGGTATTGTTTGGATGAGGTGCATCCTGCGGACAGGAGGACAACGCTTATCAGGAATAAAACAATTTTCGTTTTCATACCGGTCTTTTTTCAAAAAATACAAAATTTAAGCCAAAAATAAGCTTCTCCAAAGATAAGATAAAACTTTTATTATATACACTTGCTTATACGGTTATGCGCGGTTTCAACGGATAACAAAATGCAATGTTAATATCAGGAATTATTGTACTTTTACTTTTTTTTATGCTAATTTTGAAACACAATTACAATAAAAAAGCCACAAGATGAAAGGAATAATCCTTGCCGGAGGCTCCGGTACCAGGCTGTATCCATTGACTATCGCCGTGAGCAAGCAAATGATGCCTGTTTACGATAAGCCCATGATTTATTACCCTCTTAGCGTGCTGATGATGGCGGGAATTTCGGAGGTGCTGATCATTTCTACGCCTTATGACCTGCCCAATTTTCAGAAACTTTTGGGCGACGGCAGCGAGCTGGGATGCAAATTCAGCTATGCTCCCCAGGAAATACCCAACGGACTGGCACAGGCTTTTGTCATTGGCGAAAAATTTATCGGCAAAGAAAAGGTGGCGCTGGTGTTGGGCGATAATATTTTTTATGGTACGGGCTTGCCTAAACTTTTGCAGGAAAACAACGACCCCGAGGGCGGAGTGGTGTTTGCCTATCATGTATCCGACCCGCAGCGTTACGGCGTGGTTGAATTTGATGAAAGGCTGCAGGCCATATCAATAGAGGAAAAGCCGCAGGCCCCTAAATCGAATTATGCGGTTCCTGGTTTATATCTTTACGACAACAGCGTGGTGGAGGTGGCCAAAAACATCAAACCCAGTAAACGCGGCGAATACGAAATCACCGACGTAAACAAATATTATCTGGAACAGAAAAAATTAAAAGTCGCCATACTTACCCGGGGCACGGCCTGGCTCGACACTGGGACTTTTTCATCACTATTGCAGGCATCGCAGTTTGTGGAGGTTATTGAAAACAGGCAAGGCCTGAAAATTGGCTGTATCGAAGAGATAGCCTATCGCATGGGCTTTATTGATGCTGAAAAACTGAGGTTTCTGGGCGAGAAATACATAAAATCCGGTTACGGAGAGTATCTATTAAAAATACTAGAACAAAAACAATTATGAGAACAATATTGATAACCGGTGGAGCAGGGTTTATCGGAAGCTGCCTGGCCGAAAAAATGATCAGCGATCCCGAAAATTATGTTGTTATTGTGGACGACCTTACCACGGGCGATGTGGCCAAGCTGCCATCAGCCCAGCACAAAAACTGGCGGTTTATCAAATGTAATGTCAACGATTACCGTGATATTTCTGCGGTGATGCTGGCCTTTCCCTTCGATTATGTATTTCATTATGCCGCCGTGGTTGGAGTGCAGCGTACGCAGTTATTTCCGGTGCGGGTTTTGAATGATATTAAAGGTATCTCCAACATTTTGAATCTGAGTAAAAACTCCCATGTCAAACGGGTATATTTTTCTTCTTCTTCGGAAGTTTACGGTGAGCCGGTGGAATTGCCTCAAAACGAACTAACCACGCCTTTAAACTCGCGGGTGCCTTATGCTGTGGTGAAAAATATCGGGGAAGCCTATCTGAAATCCTATCATAAAGAGTTTGGGCTGGACTATACCATTTTCAGGTTTTTCAATACCTATGGGCCCAAGCAAAGCCGCGATTTTGTGATGTCGCGCTTTATGGCACTGGCTTTGAAAAACCAGAATATCACCATATATGGCGACGGCAGCCAGTCGAGGACTTTTTGTTATATCAACGACAATGTGGATGCCTGCTATGCCAGTTTTGTAAATTCTGCTGTCAACCATGATACGGTCAACGATATTATCAACATTGGCAACGATAACGAGATTTCTGTTCTTGAACTGGCGAATAAAATCATCAGCCTGACCAATTCCCAGTCGAAGATAGTGTATAAACCCCCATTGGAAGAGGGAGATATGCATCGCCGCCTGCCCGATACAACCAAGATGCGCAAACTGCTGGGCCGGCCTATGCTGTCTTTGGACGAAGGGATAAAAAAACTTATTGAAAACCCACTGTTCCTGAAATAAGATTTTATGAGCTGTTTTATACCGTCATAATATCTTTTTCTTTTTGGACCAGCAGTTTGTCTGTTTTTGCAATAAAATTGTCGGTCATTTCCTGGATGTCGGTCTGGGCCTTTTTTACGAGGTCTTCGGGAACGCCATCTTTTTCGAGTTTTTTTGCCGCATCGTTGGAGTTTCTGCGGATATTCCGGATGGAAACCTTGGCATTTTCTGCTTCGGTGCGGGCTTTTTTAACGAGTTCTTTGCGGCGTTCTTCGGTAAGTGGTGGCACCACAATACGCAGCACTTCCCCGTCATTTTTGGGATTGAACCCAAGGTTGGCGGCCATGATGGCTTTTTCTATCAGGGGAAGGGCGTTTTTATCCCAGGGCTGAATAATTATTTGTTTGGGATCCGGAGTATTGATGTTGGATAACTGCTCCAGGGGCGTCACGGCGCCGTAATATTCTATTTTTATTCCTTCGAGCATTTGCGTGCTGGCTTTGCCGGTACGTATTTTTTGAAATTCGCGTTCCAGATGCACCAGGGCATTTTGCATACTTTCGTTGGTTTCTTCTATAAGAAAATCTAATTCTTCAGACATATTTTTTTTTATTATTGACTGTTTAAAAATTAATTGGTAACCAGGGTGCCTATGGGTTCGCCGCTGACAAGTTTCTGTAAGTTGCCTTCGGTATTCATATCAAAAACCACCACGGGCATATTATTGTCTTTGCACAAAGTAAACGCGGTCATGTCCATTATTTTCAGGTTTTTTTCGTAGGCTTCGTCAAAGGTCAGTGTCGAAAACTTTTTTGCCTCGGGATTTTTTTCCGGATCGTCGGAATAAATACCGTCCACCCGCGTTCCTTTCAGGATGATGTCGGCTTTAATTTCCAGTGCCCTCAATACAGCGGCGGTATCTGTAGTAAAAAATGGATTGCCGGTACCGCCTGAGATAATTACAATTTCTCCTTTTTCAAGATGTTGTAAGGCTTTTCTTCCACTGGTCAGCTCACAGACGGGATTTACCTGTATGCCCGAGAGTATTTTGCATTTTATGCCTTTGTTTTCCATGGCCGACTGCAGGGCCAGGCCGTTGATAACTGTGGCCAGCATGCCCATATAGTCTCCCTGCACCCTGTCGATGCCAAAAGTGTTGCCTTTAAGGCCTCTGAAAATATTGCCCCCTCCAATTACGATGGCGATCTGAATATGAAGGTCGTAGATTTTTTTTATCTCATTGGCATACAGGTCAATACGATCGGAATCAAAGCCATATTCTTTATTCCCCATCAAGGCTTCGCCACTCAGTTTCAGCAAAATTCTTTTATATTTCATGAAATAATTATTTAACAGAGCAAAATTAAAAAAAAAGAGAGAACCTGAGGCCTCTCTTTTTTATTTGTGTGATAAAAGATTAGTTTTTCACTGACACTCTTTTAAATTCAGTAACTTTCAGATCTTTGTCACATTCCGAAAGATATTGTCCAACGGTTTTTTTGCTGTCTTTAATAAATTCCTGGTTGACAAGGGTATTGTCTTTGAAATATTTATTGAGCTTTCCGAGGGCAATTTTTTCAAGCATTTCTTCGGGTTTTCCTTCAGCGCGGGCTTGTTCTTTTCCGATTTCTATTTCTCTGTCTATCAGTGTCTGATCCACGCTGTCTTTGTCGAGGGCTACAGGGCTCATAGCAGCAATCTGCATGGCCACATCTTTTCCGCATTGGTCAATTTCTTTACCATCGGATTTGTTGAAACCCAGCATAGAAGCTAATTTGTTGCCCATATGATTATATACAAATACCCTGGGGGCTTCGATAAACTGATAATCATTTAGTCCGATTTTTTCGCCTGTTTTTCCCATGTAGTCGCTCACGTGATCTGCCACGCTGCGGTCGTTGATGCTCAGGTTTTTCAGTTCGTCTAATGATTTTGGTTTGTTCACCAGCGTGAGTGAAGCGATAGCATTGGCGAGGTCGATAAATTCCTGGTTTTTGGCAACAAAGTCGGTTTCACAGTTTAACATGGTGATGCTTCCAAACTTTTTGTCTTCTGAGGCCAGGGCTATTACCAGTCCTTCGGATGTTTCGCGGTCGGCGCGTTTGTTGGCTACTTTTTGTCCTTTTTTACGTAAGTAATCAATAGCTTTTTCGTAGTCTCCGTCGCATTCTACCAGTGCGTGTTTACAATCCATCATGCCGGCACCGGTCATTTGTCTTAATTTGTTTACTTCGGCTGCTGTTATATTTGCCATTTTATAAATAGAATAATTAGGTTAATGTTTATTTTTTAGTTATGGTTTTTTTGCCTGCGACAGGTTTTTTTACTGCAATAGGTTTGCGAGCTTTTTTATCTTCGGTATCATCGATTTCGCCAATGGGTTCAGCATCTTTTATTTTGGCAGCCAGTTCTTTTTTTGCAGCAGCTTTTTTCAATGATTTGGCTTCTTCTTCCTCTTCTTGTTCTTCAATGGATTTTAAGCTGGCTTTTTCAATCATGATATCTTCGTTTTCTTCTTCATCTTCTCTGTCCTGAATATCTTTGGCGATTTTGCGTTCGGCAAGGCCTTCTTCTATAGCTTTTACCATGTGTCCCAAAATGATAGCGATGGATTTTGAAGCGTCATCGTTGGCGGGAATGGCGTAATCCACTTCGTTGGGGTTTGAGTTGGTATCCACGATGGCAAAGGTGGGGATATTAAGTTTTTTGGCTTCGTTTACAGCAATTTTTTCTTTCAGGATGTCCACAATAAATATAGCTGAAGGTAAGCGGGTAAGGTCAGAAATACTGCCAAGGTTTTTTTCAAGTTTTGCCCGTTCACGAAGTATCTGCAGACGTTCACGTTTTGAAATTTTGGTAAAAGTGTCGTCGTTTTGCATTTTATCGATGGAGGCCATTTTTCTTACGGCTTTGCGGATGGTGGCAAAGTTGGTAAGCATTCCGCCCGGCCAGCGCTCTGTAACGTAAGGCATGCTGACGCTTCTCACGAGCTCGCCGACGATTTCTTTTGCTTGTTTTTTGGTGGCCACAAACAGGATTTTTTTACCTGATTTGGCGATTTGTTTGAGGGCTAATGCAGCCTCATCGGCTTTAGCCACGGTTTTGTAGAGGTCGATAATGTGTATCCCGTTGCGTTCCATAAAAATATATGGTGCCATAGCGGGGTTCCATTTTCTTTTCAAATGTCCGAAATGTACTCCGGCATCGAGGAGGTCTTCAAATTTTAGTTGATTCATGGATTTTTATTTAGGTTATGTTTACTTTCTTGTTTACTTTTTTAAGTCAATTGCCAAGTAGTATCGCAAAACGATAGTCTTGGCAATTTAGATACTAAACAAAACGGAATGTTAACGCTTGCTGAACTGGAATCTTTTTCTTGCTTTTTTCTGGCCTGGTTTTTTGCGTTCAACCATTCTCGGGTCTCTTCTGAGAAGCATTTTGGGTTTTAATACCGGGCGGTGTTCTGCGTCAATTTCGCAGAGTGCGCGCGAAATGGCCAGCGATAAGGCTTCGGCTTGTCCGTTGAAGCCGCCGCCGTCGATATTGGCTTTTATATCATATTTTTCCGAAGAATTTGTCAGTTCCAAGGGCTGTTTTACCACATATTGCAATGTGGGTGTTGGAAAGTATTCTTTAAAATCTTTGCTGTTTACAACAATCTCGCCTTTACCTTCTTTAACATAAATGCGGGCAACGGCTGTTTTTCTTCTTCCGATGGTGTGAATTACTTCCATAAATTATTTAAGGGTATTAATATTAATTTTATTCGGTTTTTGTGCTTCGTGTGGGTGTTCGGAACCGGCATAAACAAAAAGGTGTTTATACATATCATCACCCAGTTTGTTTTTGGGCAGCATGCCTCTGATAGCTAATTCAAGAATTTTTTCCGGTTTTTTGGCAAGATATTGCCGGGGCGTGGTCATACGCTGTCCGCCGGGGTATCCAGTATGTCTGACATACATCTTGTCGGTGAGTTTTTTGCCGGTAAACTGAACTTTTTCAGCATTAATGATTATTACATTGTCTCCGCAGTTGAGGTTCGGAGTGTAATAAGTCTTGTTTTTGCCTCTGAGCAAAATTGCCACTTTGCTTGCCAGTCTTCCTACAATTTCTTTTTCTGCATCAATCAGCAACCAGTCTTTTACAATGATTTCGTTGTTGGCAGAACGTGTTTTATAACTAATAGTATCCATCATTTATTTGAATTACAGTAACTAAACCTTATTTCTCTCAAAATTGGGGTGCAAATGTACTAATTTTTTTTCAATTAGCAAATTTACTAACATTTTTATGTTAATATTAGTACAACAGGTGTTTTTTGCTGCTGTTTTTCCAGCCCGCATCGCTTTTGTAATCAGCAAAATAGATAACAATGTCGGCATCACTTTTATAGTCGCAAAAAAATATGGTAACATCGGCATCGCTTTTATAATCACAAAAATACCATAAACCCTGGTTGCCGGCGGCGTCACTTTTATAGGAGCATTTGTAAACTACCAGGTCGGCATCGCTTTTATAGTCGGCCACATAAACCTTTACTTTGGCGTCGCTTTTATAATCACAGGAATAAACTTTTTGAGCCTGAGCGCCTGCGACGCACAAAAGCATCACTGAAATCAGTACGCTGATTTTTAAAGAATTTCTCATAGTAAGTTTTATTGTTATTTCTGAATTTTAATTTCGTATGAAAAGCTTTCCATGATAGGGTTGGATAAAAGTTCCTTACAGGCCTTTTCAAGCTTTGTCCTGGCGGTTTTTTCGTCTTTGGCTTCAATTTCTACAGAGATGTGTTTTCCAATGCGCACATCTGTGATTTCGGTGATGCCCATATTTTTAAGTCCGGATATGACGGCTTTGCCTTGAGGATCGAGCAATTCCTTTAATGGCATGATATTAATTTCTGCTACAAATTTCATGGTGTTTATTTTTTTCTTTTTATAAATAAATCAATTATCGACAAAATAATATACAAAAATATAATTAGAGGCACAGCAGCAAAGTAAAACAGCAAAACTGCCAACAGCGACAACAGAAGGAAAATATAACGGATGCGGTTTTCTTTCCATGCGAAAGTTTTAAATTTCATGGCAATTAGCGGAAGGTGCGATACCAGCAGGTAAGAAAAAACCAGCGTAATAGGAATGAGCAAGGCTGGATGGATGATATAATAATGTATGCCAACGGGTAACGGCATCCACGAAGGAAATCCCACTCCAAGGCTTAGGGGCACCAGGCCGAAAATCAGCAGGGCATTGGCAGGGGTTGGTAACCCGATAAAATGATCAGTCTGCCGTTCGTCGATATTGAATTTTGCCAGCCGCCAAGCCGAGAATATGGGGATCAGAAAGGCACAAAATGCTGCCTGGCCCGGCAAACCCGTCGGCCAGAACTCAAGCCCCCGTTCCAGCAGCAAAAACATCGCCACGCCAGGAGCCAAGCCGAAAGAGATAACATCAGAGAGCGAGTCGAGCTGCTTGCCCAACTCCGATTTTACCTTGAGCAGACGGGCAACAAAACCATCCGCAAAATCAAAAACGGCCGCGGCCAGAATAAAATAAACAGCCAGCATGAGCTCATCCCTGAAGAGAAAATAAATCGCCAGACTGCCGCAAAGCAGGTTCATGCTTGTAACGATGTTGGCAATATTTGTTTTGAGCGCTTTCATAAGATTGTACAAAAATAATATTTAGCTTTACAACAACTCATAAACTTTTGGTTTATTTTTGTTTTATAATAATATTAGCCATGAAAAATTTCTTGATTTATGCAATGGTTGTTATGAGTATCCTGATGTTTTCGTGTGCGGGAAACAAAAAAAACAATCAGGCAGAGGAACAGGCACTCGAGAAAGGTAAGATAATTACTAAAGTAAAATGCCTGAAAAACCGCACACAGTCTTATGCGGCCTTTATTCCTTCCACCTATTCGGAGGACAAAAAATATCCGGTGATATTTTGTTTCGACCCGTCGGGAAATGGGATTTTGCCCTTGGAGATACTCAGGGATGATGCCGAAAAACTGGGATATATCCTGATAGGATCGAATGTGTCGAAAAACGGCCTGGCCTGGGATGTCATTGCCGACCATTATGATGTAATGCTCACCGACGCGTCGGAACGGTTGGAGGTGGATTCTTCAAGGATATACACCTGCGGCTTTTCGGGAGGTTCGCGGGTGGCCAGTTCCATTGCCATCCTCAAAGGAGGAATTTCTAGTGTGATAGGCTGTTCGGCAGGCTTGCCGCAGCTAAAAGAAGCGATCAAAACCAAATTTGATTATATAGGATTTGCCGGCAAGGACGATATGAATTATGCGGAAATGGTCAACCTTGATGGCGCTCTCGAAAAAAACAATATCCGCCACCAACTGGTTGTTTTTGATGGAACACATGCCTGGCCTCCGAAAGAAGTGCTTTCCGAAGCTTTTACCTGGATGGAGCTTCATGCCATGAGAGACAAGAAAAAACCTGAAGATAAAGACTATATTAACAAAAAACTGTCGGAGTACTCCTTGCAACTCGACGAAATAAAAAAATCCGGCAACAAATACAAAGAATATTTGCTGACAAAAAAGATGCTTACCTATTTTAACGGATTAACTAATATTGCGGAACTGGAAGAGTCGCTGAAAACACTTCAGGACAATGCTGCGGTAAAAAACGAAATCGACAACTCATTACTGAATCTGAAAAAAGAACTTGCCATGCAGCAGAAGTACGCCCCTAAAATAAATACCGAAAGTGCTGCCTGGTGGAAAAATGAAGTGGCCTACCTGAACAAATTTATTGCCATGTCGCCAAATGAAGATGAAAAGCATATTGTAAAAAGAGTGCTTGAATACCTTAGCTTGTCAGCATATTCTGCAAGCAATTCGCTGTACAAACAAAACAATTTTGTTGATGCGGAGCATTACATTGAAATCTATTCCATCATCGACACCGATAATCCTGAACCAGCCTTTATGATGGCACAATTGTCTGCCCGAAAAAAAGATGCTTTAAAAACCATGGAACATCTCAAAAGGGCCGCATCGCTGGGTTTTGCCGAAAGAACACGCGTGGATAACGACACTGTTTTTCTCAAATTCAAAGAAAAAAAAGGCTTTTCGGATATCATGGATATCATCACGGCAAATCAGAATAAAAAATAATCGTTCTTTTTGCCAGTAATACCGTTTATCTTCAAACCATATAACTAATATACTATGTCGAAAATTATTGTTGAAGTCTGCGCCAATTCATTTTCTTCGGCCCTGGCTGCCCAGAAAGCAGGCGCCCATCGTATTGAACTCTGTTCAAGCCTGAACTCCGGAGGCCTCACACCCTCGGCAGGTACGATAAAATCAGTGTTGAAAACCCTCGATATACCTGTTTTTGTGCTAATCCGGCCCCGTGCCGGTGATTTTCTTTACAGCCGCGAAGAATTTGAGGTGATGAAAGAAGATATTATCTACGCCAAAAACCGTGGGGCTGCGGGTGTCGTGTTAGGAATATTAAACGCGGATGCCGAAATAGATGTGAAGAGGTGTTCCGAGCTGGTAAGCCTTGCAAAACCTATGCAAGTAACATTTCACAGGGCTTTCGACAGGGTTATGAGTTCCAGCTCAGCGCTGGAAGATGTCATAAAAACCGGCGCCACCCGCATCCTGACCTCAGGACTTTCTGAAAAAGCTGTGAACGGCAAACAAACCATCAGGAAACTGGTTGAGCAGGCCAACGGAAGGATAGCCATAATGGCCGGTGGTGGCATAAATCCACAAAATGCTGCTGAAATAGTATCCGATACCGGTGTCAAAGAAATTCACGCTTCCTGCTCGGTTTCATTAAACAGTAAGATGACCTGGCTCATCAGGTTTTCTTCTTTTGATCTGGGCTATAGCCACACAGTGGCCGATGCCGCTACTATCAGAAAAATGCTCGATTCTATTAATACAGTTTAGTTTAAACTATGGGAAAAAAAATACTGCTATCCGTGGCTGCCTTGTTTTGTGTCCTCTTGGTAATGGCGCAGGACAGGTCGCGGCATTTTATTCATGATACCGCATACCGGGGGCAGGTGGAAAACGATTTTGACAAACAAAAACTGACTAGCAGGGGCAGGGCCGAGCAATTGTTTGCTGTTTTTAATAATGACCTGTCGCTGGAAGAAGAGGAAGCCTTGAAATTCCTTTATGCTTACATGCCCTTGAGTGATCTGGCCGATTATGACGGACAATTTTTCCTGGAGCAGATACGCATGTCGCTGCTGGCCAAAAAGACGTTTAGCTGGGGAGAAAAAATTCCCGAAGACATTTTCAGGCATTTTGTGCTGCCTTATCGTGTCAACAACGAAAACCTCGATTCGGCACGCACTGTAATTTTCTACGAACTGAAAGACAGAATAAAAAAACTGTCCATGCATGATGCCGCCTTGGAAGTAAACCACTGGTGCCACGAGAAAGTGAGCTATAAGCCCACCGATGGCCGCACCAGCGCACCTCTGAGCACTATACGGACGGCCTACGGTCGCTGCGGCGAAGAATCCACGCTGGCGGTAACAGCTTTTCGCGCAGTAGGCATACCGGCAAGGCAGGTGTACACCCCGCGTTGGGCACATTGCGACGATAACCACGCCTGGGTAGAAGTGTGGGTGGATGGGAAATGGCATTTCCTCGGTGCCTGCGAACCCGAGCCCGAACTGGATATTGCCTGGTTTGCGGCCCCCGTGCTGAGAGCCATGCTGTGCAACACCACCGTTTATGGAAAATACCAATCAGCCGAAGAAGCTCTTAAAAGTGAAGAACATTTCACTCAGATTAATCTGATAGAAAACTATGCCCCTGCAAAGAAACTGTTTGTGAAAACCTTGGATAAGAATTTCCGCGTTGTTGCCGATGCTATGGTGGAGTTTCAGCTTTACAACTATGCGGAGTTTTATCCGCTGGCCAAAAAAAACACCGATGACCAGGGCCTTGCCTTTCTGACAACTGGCCTGGGCGATCTGCTAATCTGGGCATATAAAGATGAAACCTTCGGCTATGCAAAAGTTACCGTAGGAAATACTGATACCGCTGTTGTTGTACTGGATAAATCCGCTGTTGAAAACGATGTATTGAATTTTACTCTGGTGCCTCCTATAGAAAGGCAACCCAATGTGGCCGAAGCAAAAGGGAAAAAAGAGAATGAAAAACGCCTGCAAAAGGAGGATAAAATCAGGGCCGCTTTCGAAGCCGGATTTATCGATTCTGTTACAAGTTGCCGCTTTGCACAAAGTCTCCGGCTCAACACCGATTCGGTATGGTTTTTTTTGAAGCAAAGCCGTGGCAACTGGAAGGAAATCATGACATTTATTCAGGCAGGAGCAGCCCTCAATAAAACCTACACCCTACAAATACTTGGCGGCATCTCGGAAAAAGACCTGCGCGACACCCCGCACGAAGTTCTTCTTAACCATCTGCAACATTCTGATACGACGTTTGCCCGGGCGAATAATATAACTTCTGATCAATACTACAGCTATGTGCTGAACCCGCGGATATCAGGAGAACTATTGTCCGCTTATAAAAAATACTTTCAACAGGAATTTGAAAAAAACACCATCGCGGAAATGCAGACCGATCCTGCATTAGTTGCGAGTTATGTAAAAGAAAACATCGCTGTTTCAGCCACCGCCAATTATTCCAGGAATCCTCTTAAACCCTCGGGTACCCACCAGTTGAAAATGGCTGATGCGGTCTCGCGCGATATCTATTTTGTGGCGCTTTGCCGCAGTTTCGGCATCCCTGCACGGATAAACTCCGCCACCAAATGCCCGGAATATATTTTCAACAACCAGTGGAACCAGGTGTATTTTGAAAAAAACGACATTGTAAGCAATCCTAAGGCAGATCTGACACTCACTGTGGATAATTCGGCCATTGACTTCAAGCCGCTGTATTACACGCATTTTACCATAGCTCGTTTTGAAAATGGGGTTTACCGTTCTCTTGATTATGAAGAAAGCCCTTTGTTCGATGTGTTTCCCGCCACGCTTGCTCTGGATGCCGGTTATTATATGGTGGTTACGGGCATACGCAACAAAGACGGTAGTGTGAATACAAACCTGCATTTTTTTCAACTTGGCTTGCGCGAACAAAAATCCATAGAACTAAACTTTGTTCAGCAGGAAGAAAAACCGCAAAGTTTGGGCTATTTGCCACTTAGCAGTGTTTTTGAAAATTTCTCCGGTATAAATACCGAAACCCTGGAAAAGCTGGGTAATCAGAAAGGCCTCATTATCGGCTGGCTCGACCCCGACCGCGAGCCCACCAAACACACTATGGCTGATTTCAAGATGCTTCGCAGTGCATTTGAACAATGGGGAGGCAGCCTACTGTTCTTGTTGCCCGAAGAAAAAACCGGCAATGTCCTAAATGAATCCACATTTCCGGGCCTGCCCGCACAGTCGGTTTTCGGGATGGACAAATACGGTCTTCTTACACATGCCGAAAAAAATCTGAAGTATTCGTTTAAAAACAACTATCCGGTTTTTGTAGTTGTTGACAAAAACGGCCAAATCCTTGATTTTTCGTGTGGTTATAAAATTGGCAGGGGCGAGCAGCTTGTAAAAATGTTGAAACACTTGGAATAACAAAGGTTGCGATTAAAAATTTGTTTGTAGCGATAGTGCTGATTCCTTGCCAATGAATAGATTGTAAGAACAATAAAAAGTAATCCTAAAAAGCCAATTAACCATTTTCCATCAGTTGAACTTAATGCAAAAACTCCGGCAATCGCAGAAAAACCACCGGTAGAAATCAAATAAAATAATTGTTTGTCGAGGGGTTAATTTTCTTTTTTTACAGAACAAGCATCACCGAAGCAATCAGGTTATAAATCATTAAAATTGGAATAATTTCTTTTGGCGCATAACATATTAGGAGCAGTGCAAATGTAACAAGGGTAAAACCTAAGCCCGTAATCCCTTTTATTAGGCTCGAAAAATGTAATAATTAATACTGCCTAAGTTTTTGACATCGCTTATCGTGTTAAAAAAAACAATGAGCCAATAGCAATCACAGCCCATAAAATAATTCCGAATGCAAAACTTTTTGGGCCTGTTTTTTTTATGTCACTTATGGTGATATTTGAGCCAATCAGGAACAATGCAATTACCATCCCGCGTTTGCCTAACCAGCTAAAATGTTCGTAACTTGTTTTATAGTCGGGGAATATATTGGCAAATACAATGGCAAGCACGAAAAACAAAATAAACCAGGGGAATTTAATTGATTTTTTTTCACCGCCTTTATTCATAAATGCAATCACCAATGATAATGGGATAATCCACAAAGCCCGGATAAGTTTTACAGTGGTAGCCACCTGCAATGCTTTTTCGCCGTAAATTGCCCCTGCACCAACCACCGAACTGGTGTCGTGAATGGCTATGGCAGCCCAGTTTCCAAATGTTTCCTGACTGAGCCCTAATTTATGCCCGATAAATGGGAATAAAAACAGTGCAACAGCATTTAGCACAAAAACCACGATAAGTGCAAATGAAGTTTGATAGCTTTTACTATTAAGAATTGGGGCAATTGCGGCAATGGCACTTCCTCCACAAATTGCTGTTCCGGAAGAAATAAGGAGTGAGATATTTTTCTCCACCTTAAGGAGTTTTCCAAGCAAGATACCAAGTGTCATCACTATAATTACAGATACTATGGTTACAAAAAAACCGCTTTTTGAGGCTGAAATTACAGCACTCAAACTCATTCCAAAACCCATTAAAACAATGGAAGCCTGAAGGATTTTTGACGTGTACTTGTGGATATTTTCATGTCTTATTCCGATAATTGAAAGCACTAACCCAATGCATAATGCAATGGCCGGAGACACAAACGGCAAAAAACATGCACAAACGATAAATGAATAGAGCCAGTTGCACCTTTTAACCTTCTTCTCGAACCCAATTAAGCCATTAAATACTTTTACGTTTTTCATTCCCATACTTTAGGGTACAAAAGTATCGGATTGCGATAATTAAAACAAACACCAAATATTTATTGTCAATAATTACATGTTAGAAATTAAGTTGATGTTGGGGCCTGCTGTTTCAATCGAAAGGCGGCAGAGGGGCTTTTCGGCTATCACTCTATGTGTTAGTGGCTGTAATTCTTTCTCTGTCTGTTGTCATTGGTCGTCAATTTTGAAAATACTTTTCACCAAGTCTGTTCGTTTAAATTTATCAGTTTCTAAATCTAAATATTTTTTCTGTTTGTCAACTGTTACAAAACCAAACCATAGAAAAAACCTGTCAAAAGTCCGAACGCCATAACATCTATAAAACTGTTCTTCAGGAGTTGAATAGTCGGGTCTGAAAAACTTTAGAAACATTGGAAATGCTGTCAAATACTTTTTTGCATAGAAGTCTACTGTCTTCGGTTGGTCGCCAAATTTGTCAAGCATAATAAGTGAAAATGCCCAACCGAGTTGTCCGATTGGTTGCTCAGGATAGCCGTCATTATAACTCCAAAGAAATTTGTTTGTAAACGCTTGAAAAAACTGTCTGAATATTTGTAAGCGGTTGTTTGTCTCAAGGAGTTTTGTTGCAGTCTTTGTCAATGTTAGTTTGCCTGACACTTTTTTCACAAGTCCTGCAAGTTCTGCTGTCAGTCTCGCACTTCTGATGGAAACACTGTCTTCTTCTCGCCAAAGTTTTGATATGCCGTTCTCTACAAGTTCTTCAAGCAAAAATCTTTTATCGTAAAGTTCAGCCATTACTTTTTTCGGCAATGCTCCGAGTGGTGTCAACTTGATATGTTTGTCACGCTGAATGATTTTTAGATATTCTTCAACTATTCTAAAAAGCGGAATTTGGTCAAGTGTTTTCTCATCAATGTCGTTACGAAATTGAACAGGGGATTTGTCGCCAAAAGTGTCGTAAAGTAAATGATGAATTTCTGTCGGTGTTAGTCCCAAAAAGTCGTCCACCGGAGTGTTGTTCCGTAGTATGAAATTTGCTTCTATGTCGTCAGGTATTTTCATATACAACTGTCGTAATATTATTGGTGACGTTTTGGCGGTGTGCTTCAGCCTCGGCGGACGGTGGCTCAACACTAAACTTTCTAGGAAGAACAACTGTTTTAACATGCACGACACTGTCATACAAGGCACTGTCCTGCCACTGAGAGCAACTGCCTCTTACAAGCTGGCCGTCTCTCTTGACAAGCAAAATACCTTTAATTTTTTCAATCTGTTCTGTCATTTCATTTTTGTCAGTCGGATTGTGTGTTTCAAG